>JBKPDW010000001.1:0-10047 GCA_046728115.1 Acidobacteriota bacterium
TGAGAACGTCTCCCGACACAGGTGACCGCGAGGCGTTGGCCGCCGGTCTTGCGTTCGCGCGCCGCGATGCGAGCGGCTCGAAACGAGCGCATCTGCGACGCCGCGCAAGACGTTGAACGTTGTTGGACAGTCTCCGGCGAACCGTTTCAAGCGGGCGCGCTCGTGGGCCGGGCAGCCGCCGTGCGTCGCCGCGACCCGCCGGCAGGTACTCATCCGGCGCGACACCGACACAGTGACCGCGGGGTGTTGGACGCCGGTCCTGGTTCGCGCGCCCGCGACGCCATTTCCGGCCGCGGCGCCGCGACGTGACCACACACCGCCGACGGGCGCGTGCGCGCTTACGCTTTTCACGTCGGGCCGCGCGCAGACGGTTGGCCCTCGAGGGCGTTCAGGAGGCGGGAAGGTCGCGACGAGCGTCTTGCCCACGCCGGTCTTCATTTCCGGCGATCTTGCCCTCGTGCACAACGGCGCGGCCGATGATCTGCACGTCGAAGTGCCGCATGTGGAGCCCGCGGCGGGCCGCCTCTCGCACGACGCGAACGCCTCGCGCATCAAGTGGCGTTCCGTGTACTTCGTGCCGAGGCCATCGTCCGTCTGTCGCACGCCCCTGGTCCGCGTCGGGGCGCTCAAACAGGTGTGAACGGCAGACGGCCAGGCGACGAAGGACGGACGTGCCGCGGACGAACTGAAGGGCGAACCACGGACGAGGACGGACCAACCACCAGGCCGGAGCACCAAGGACAGGCGGCAAACACCGCGCTGTCCGTCGGCTGTGGCGCGCCCAGGGTTCGCATTCCGGCGGCCACGCGACGCGGATACTGGACGAACCACGGAGGGACGCGGCCGTTCGGAGGACGGACGAAGCACCCAAGACCGACGCCCCGACGACAGGCGGCAACGTTGCTGAAGCCGGTGGGACGGCGTCCCGCGTCAGCACCGCGGCTGTGGCCTCAGGCCGGCGTTCGACGTGTGGTACCGCGATTTGGCTACGCGGGGGGAGAGGGGCGCCCAGGAGGGGCAAGGTTACAAGACAGGTTGAACCGAGGCCACCAGCAGCCTACCCGAGGGCCATCTCCAGCGCCAGGTTAACATAACATTCATTATCAGACCCAGCGCGAATACGCCGAAAAACCCCTGGGCAGTTCAGATTTCAGAGTTCAGAGGTCGGATTTCAGTGTTCGGATAGTCAGGCGCTCCAGTGCCGCGCTTCGAACGTCGCGTCGGGCACGGTCACCGTGATGGGCTGATCGGACGGGTGCCGTTCGGTTTCCACCCCGTCCCGGTACATTGCCACGAAGAACGCGACGGAGGCGCCTGGCACGGACGCCAGGTCGGCCCAGGGCAACGCGAGTTCCAGAATCGTCCCGGCCGCAAACGACGCGTCGCCGGGACCGCGCTCGGTCCACGGCGGGCCGGACGGCTGCCGATCCCAGAACGCGCCGATCAGCCGGCCGACCTCCTGGCGGACCGAGAATCTCACCCCGCTCGGCGTCAGGAACTTGAGCGACACCTCGTGGCCTTCAGCCAGCAGGTCCACCAGTGCCCGTGATCCATCGATTCGCACGTACAAGTGACGTCGATCGAAGCCGAACCGGACAGCGGCCACCAGCGCCGTGCCGCCATCGCCCCGATGCATCGCGCCGCCAGTGTCGCGGATATTTACGAAACCGGCCTGGAGCCACTCGAAGTAACTCGTCGCCTCGCCGTCCAGCGTCGGGCTCAGCAGTGCGAGAGGTTCAGTCTGCGCGCTCCGACCATCAGTTGAAATGTTGCTGGCATAGAGCTCGTCCGGGACCTGCGCCTGCAGCAACCGGTAGGCATGCCGCAAGTGGCGGCGGAACAGGTCGTCAAACTCCCGATCGTGCGCGGATGAATGGTCGTCGCCGTACCACCAGAACCAGTCGCTGCCTTCGGCGATGAGCAATTCCTCGCGGGCGGCGCGTACGGCGTCGGCATCGACGCTCGCCCGGTCGATCGCCTCGCGGGCGTCAGCCAGCTGGCTCCACGCACGCTGGTCATCCGCGTGGCCAATCCAGATGTAGAAGTTGGCGTCAATCCAGGAGCCGGGGAAGATGCCAGGCAAGCCCTCGAGTGCCGACTGGCACGCCTCGGACATGGTCACGGTTTCGATGCCGGGGTGGTCGGACAGCCGGCCGTAGAGCGCTCGCAAAAACGGGCGTCCGCCTCCCTCGAAATGCTCCCACGCGTTTTCACCGTCGAGGATAATCGCGATCGTGGCATCTCCCCCGCCGGCCCGCTGCTCGTAGGCGCGGCCCGCCTCGTCCAGACGCGCCACGAAGTCAGCGGCCGCGGCCTCCGCCGGCCATCCCACGTACACGAACCCGATCAGGTCCGAGAGCACATGATCGCGAAACGCGCATGCGATATCTGCCTCGCCAACTCGCACGCGGTACGGGGCATAGAGGCGCTCCGGCTGATCGAGTCGTCCCCGGCCGTCGCGTGAGAACGTGACTCCGATCGTCCGGCCGAGGATCAGCTCGTCGGTCGCCATCCATTTGAACCCCGCGGCCACGGCCAGCGGCACCATGGCGTCGGAGACCGAGCCTTCCGAAGGCCAGAGTCCCACAGGCGCGCGGCCGAACAATCGAGCGTGATAATCGACCGCCCGCGCCAGCTGTTCCACCGCGTCCTCGGGGTGAACGAACGGGCGCCGCGGCCGGCGCGCCTCGGGGTGTGTCCGCAGATAGACGTCGGTGTCGCACAACAACGGCAAGATGGGGTGGAAAAACGGCGAGGTGGACAGTTCCACCTGGCCGCGCGCCTGAGCTTCGCGGTATTCGGGGATCACTTTGTTGAGCAGCTCGATTTCGACGCCGCGCAGGATGTGCTTGTCGTCTTCGCTGAAGGATCGGCCCTTGGCGACCAGATCGCGAATGCATGCGTCGCCTTCGTGATAAAGCGGGTCGATCCAGGCGAGCTTGTGCCACACCTGCAGATCGCGGAGATCGTCTGTCGAGAAACGCATCGCTGCCGCCCGGCGCTCGGCGGCGGTCGGCGTGCGGGTTCCCCGCATGGCCAGCAACTCGGCGTAGCGCGGGTAGATCTCGATCATGCGCTGCTGCTGCGCGTGGAAGAACGAGTCGAGGATGGCGTCGACATCGCGCTCGTCCAGGCCATCGGCCGGTTTGAGCGTCAGCTCGAGATCGCGATCGCGCGCCCTGTCCTCGGCGAAGGCCTCGAGCTGAACCAGCAGCGAGGGCACCAGGTTGAAGGTGAGCCTCACGTCGGGAAATTCACGCGTGAGCGCCACCATCCCGTAATAGTCCTTCAGCGCATGCAGCCGAACCCATGGCAGCATGTGCTCGCCCGTCTCGAGGTCCTGGTAATACGGCTGGTGCATGTGCCAGAGGATGGCGACGCGCGTCATACGATGTAGTCTTACTGTAGTCCGATGAAGATCCTGGATCGCTATCTCATTCGGGAGATTCTGCCGCCGTTTTTCATCGGCCTGTTGATCCTGACCTTCGCGTTGATGATGCCGCCGATCCTGCGCAACGCGGAGGCGCTCATCGCGAAAGGCGTCGCATGGCCGACCATCGCGCGCGTGCTGTGGACGCTCACGCCGCAGGCGTTGAGCATCACGATCCCGATGGCGCTGCTCATCGGGATTCTCGTCGCTCTCGGCCGGCTGTCGGCCGACCGCGAATTCGTCGCGATGCAGGCGTGCGGCGTCAGCATCTTCCGGCTGCTGCGGCCGGTCGCGCTGCTGGCGGTCGTCGGCTTCGCCGCGACGGCGTACGAAACGATCATCGCCTTGCCGGATGCGAATCAGACCTTCCGCGAAATCACCTTCAACATCATCGCGTCGAGCGCCGAGACCGACATCAAGCCGCGGGTTTTCTTCACGAATTTCCCGAATCGCGTGATCTACGTGCGCGACATCCCGCCCGGCGGAGTCTGGCGCGATGTCTTCCTCGCCGACGACACGAAGGCCGACCAGACGACGGTGTACTTCGGCGAGCGCGGGCGGCTGCTGATCGACCGGACGAAACGCACCGTGCAGCTGCTGCTCGAGAACGGCACCAGCCACACGACGTTCGGCGGGAAATCCGAGGCCTACGACGGCACCTCGTTCGGCACGCTCCTCCTGAACATGGACGCCGACACGGTGTTCCCGCGCACGCAGGTGCTGAAGGGCGACAACGAGATGACGATCGCCGAACTGCGCCAGCGCATCGAGGAAAGCGAGAAAACGGGCGCCTTCAGTGCCGGCCAGCGGTTCACGATTCAGCAGAAATTCGCCATCCCGGCAGCCTGCGTGGTCCTGGCGCTGATTGGGCTGGCGCTCGGCGTCACGAACCGCAAGGAGGGGAAGCTCGCCATCATCGCGCTCGGTATCGGCGTGATTTTCATCTACTACATCATTCTCTACTCGTCGCGCGCCGCTGCGCTGGCTGGCCGGCTGTCGCCGACGCTGGCACCGTGGATAGCGAACGTGGTCTTTGCAGTCGCGGGTGTCGCGTTGGTACTCTGGCGCGCCCGGAGCGCCGACCAGCCCATCCGGCTCACTGTGCCCGCGTTGCGGCCATGGCGGCGAACGGCAGGCGGGACTGAATCAAATCGCGATCATCGCGCGCTTCCCCGCCGTCGCGTGTCGCTCGTCATCCGTGTGCCGCACCTGAACCTGCCGCGGCCCAAGCTCCTCGACCTGTACGTGGCGCGGCAGTATCTCGCGGTGTTTACGCTCGCGTTCGCAGGGCTGGTGGGAATTTTCTATATCTCGACCTTCATCGATCTGGCGGACAAGCTCTTCGGCGGCAAGGCCACAACGGGCATGCTGCTCCGCTATTTCTACTTCCAGACGCCGCAGTACGTGTACTACATCATCCCGCTTGCTGCGCTTGTGGCAACGCTCGTTACTGTGGGCGTGCTGACGAAAAACAGCGAGCTGATCGTGATGCGTGCCTGCGGGATCAGCCTCTACCGTTCGGCCGTTCCCTTGTTGCTCTTCGCCGTGCTGTGCAGCGCCGCGCTGTACGAACTGCAGGAAAACGTGCTCGCAGAGTCGAACCGCGAAGCGAGCCGGCTCAATGCGGTTATCCGCGGTCTGCCCCAGCAGACTTTTGGCGTCTTGAATCGCCGCTGGCTGGTCGGCGCCGGCGGCGACATCTATCACTACGAATTCTTCGATCCGCGCGCCACTCAGTTCACGCGTCTGTCGATGTTTCACATCGACGATCAGGCGTGGCGGCTCGCCACGCTGACATTCGCCAAAGATGTGCGGCTGACGCGCCGCGCCGACACCGAGGGTCAAGGTTCGCTCGAGTGGGCGGCGCACGATGGATGGCAGCGCGAGTTCAGGAAAGGCACCGACAAAGGACCTGCCCACTCGCCGGTCCATTATGATCCGTTTACCGAACGAGCCATTTCGCTCGAACCGCCCACCTATTTCAAGGAAACGGAAGATCCGAACGCGGATCGGATGACGTACAGCGAGCTCAAGGAGTACATCTCGCAGTTGAAGGCCAGCGGGTATCACGCCGTGCCCTACATGGTGCAACTGCAGCGCAAAGTCGCCTTCCCCTTCGTGACGCTCATCATGACGATGCTCGCGGTGCCGTTCGCCGTAACCACCGGTCGGCGCGGCGCCATGTCGGGCATCGGAATAGGGATCGTCTTTGCAATCGTCTATTGGACCGCGCAAAGCATTTTCGGCGCCCTCGGCGCCGGCGGCTGGATTTCCCCGACACTGGGCGCATGGGCGCCCAATATCCTTTTCGGAGCGGCGGCGCTTTACATGGTGTTGACCGTCAGGACGTAAGCGCGCGGCGATCATTGCTGTTGAGATGCGTTGCTCACCCACAGGCGTCCTGATGCGCCGGGTTTGGTGTTCGTCGTGTCCACCACGATCATGATGCTCTGGAGGCTTGACGGCGGCGCCTTCGGCGTGTGCGTCGTGCCGACCGGCGTGCACTCCTCGAACCATATTGTCCGTTCTTGATCCAAAGTGTCCACATAGATTGATTTCTGCCAGCGATCGACGACGCCGTTGCCGCCACGCAGCTGCACCGAGACGCGCATGGGACGCTCTGCGTGCGTCGTGAAGGTGATGCGATCGCCGGAGCGGCCGGGCTGCAGGTCGTGAACGAATGCGACGAATTGACCGACGGCGGCACCGCCGGCCAGTCCAAACCGGAACCGCCATTCGGAACTTCGAGGGCCCGATGTCCCGTCCGCCGCTCCAACCGACAGCGGATCGTGTTCGACGCGCCACGCGGGACGCTCGGGATCGTCGACAATCGGTTGAACGGTCTTCGCTGCGCTCCGGCTTGCTGGCTGAGGATCTGACCGAGGGCCTCGCACGTAGATAGGATTGCTGCGGACCCACGCGATCGGACTGGGTCTGCCTGTCGATCGAATCTCGACCCAATACATACCGGGATCCGGCGGCGCCAGAACGCTGAATTCGGCTTCGTGATGATCGCCGCTCAAGACCGTCCGGCTGTTCCATATCGTCGTCGTGAATGACGCTGGCGCATTGCTCCGGACACGCAATGTCAGCGGCTGGCCGGCGGGGATCTCGTCTCCTTCATTCACCACGCTTTTTCCCGTCGTTGCGGTGAATTCGAACGATGGAGGCGTGGCGAGGCCGTCGACCGCCGTGTAGAACCGCCCATTTCGCAGGGCTTGAATGACGGCGGCGCCGTCGGCGCTGGCGTCTCCAGACCACGGTCGATCGGTTCGAATGTGAATCGACAACGTGCGAAACGAGGCCTCGTAGCCGGGCAGTGGCAGCGAGAGCCCATTCTCCGGGGGGTCGCCATGCAGCGCGAGAAGCGCGTGTGCGTCGATGCCGGCAATGGAGGTGACCCGCCTTCGGGCGCCGAGCGCCGCCCACTCGTCGACGGCACGCTCCCCTGCCACGGGCTCCATCAACCAGGCGATCGTTTCCGGCGAGCGGAACGGATAGTCGAGCAGTGCAAACGCGATACGACGGCGCGCGTACCACCGGCGATCGCCGTGCGCGTCGGATTGTGTTGCCGCGAGGCGCGCCCACACGCGCCAGCTGGTATCGGGATTCAGGAGTTCGACCGCGTCGATCGGTGCATCCCACGCACGCCATTGCAGTTCAGGCTTCGGCGAGTCCGGATGTGCGGCGATGCCGAAACCCCCCAGTCGGCGCACGTCCTCCACTACGTCAGCCGCTTCACCACCGAGGGGATAAGGGGCGGCACCCATGTCGAGGGCGATGTAATGGCCGCCATTGGTGCTGATTTCGACCCCATCCAGGCACAGCACGCCCGATCGGTACGTCGGCGGGTCCGGCGTACGGGTTGCGTCGCCATGATCGGTGAACACCAGGAACTTCAGACCCGCGCGGGACGCGGCCGCAGCCACCTCGTCCGGGCTGCTGCGTCCATCCGATCGGTTCGTGTGGACGTGAATGATGCCAGGGACGGTGCCGTCCGCGCCGCCACCGGACAGCGTCAGCCGTCGCGGCGGCATCGTGACGAACACCAAAACAGCAACGACGGCCGCAATGGCCGCCACTACGAATGCTGTCTTGCGCACCGGATTGATGTTCGGCGACTGTGCCTGCTAGGACCCTGCTGCGGATCTGAGCGCGGCCGCCTTGTCGGTGCGCTCCCAGGTGAACTCCGGCTCGCTGCGCCCGAAATGCCCAAATGCGGCGGTCTTCTTGTAAATCGGTCGCCGCAGGTCCAGTTCTTCCATGATGCCGCGGGGCGTGAGCTTGAAGTTGGCGCGCACGATCTCGGTGATCTTTTCTTCCGGAATGCGGCCGGTTCCCTCCGTGTGTACCATCACCGACACCGGATCGGCGACGCCGATCGCGTACGCGAGTTGCACCAGCGCGCGCTCGGCGATGCCGGCGGCCACGACGTTCTTGGCGATATAGCGGGCCATGTAGCAGGCCGAGCGATCCACTTTCGTTGGATCCTTGCCGGAAAACGCTCCGCCGCCATGCGGGGCCGCGCCGCCGTAGGTATCCACGATGATCTTGCGGCCGGTCACACCCGCATCACCGTGCGGTCCGCCGACGACGAAGCGGCCGGTGGGATTGACGTAGATTTTCGTGTTGCTGTCCATCAACTCGGCGGGAATCACGCGGTTGATGATCCTCTCGACGACGTCTTCCTTCATCGTGTCCTGGGTGACCAGCGGGCTGTGCTGGCTCGAGACCACGACGGCGTCGACGCGGACCGGCTGTCCGCCATCGTATTCCACCGTGACCTGGGACTTGCCGTCCGGACGGAGGTATTCGAGCACGCCGTCACGCCGCGCGCACGACAGGCCCTTGGTGAGCCTGTGCGCCAGCATGATCGGCAACGGCATCAGCTCCTCGGTCTCGGTGCACGCAAACCCGAACATCAGGCCCTGATCGCCCGCGCCGCCGGTGTCGACGCCCATGGCGATGTCCGGCGACTGACTGTGAATCGACGACAGCACGGCGCACGTCTCGGCGTCGAAGCCGAACTTGCCGCGGTTATAGCCGACTTCGCGGATCGTGCTGCGCACGACATCCTGGAAATCGACATAGGCGCTCGTCGTGATTTCCCCGGCGACGATGGCGAGGCCGGTCGTGACCAGCGTTTCGCAGGCGACGCGGCCGACGGGATCCTGCGCGAGGATCGCGTCGAGAATGGAATCCGAAATCTGATCAGCGATCTTGTCCGGGTGCCCCTCGGTAACCGATTCGGACGTGAAGAGATGCCGTGCCTTACGGCTCATGCCGTGTGCTCCTTCTGGTTGAGAAACAGTTAAGTCTAACAGAATCACGGGCGCGGGTGGAAACGATCGTAGACCGCGCGCAGCCGCGCTTCGAGCACGTGCGTGTAGATTTGCGTCGTCGACAGATCGGCGTGTCCGAGCATCAATTGAATGGCGCGCAGGTCGGCGCCGTTTTCGAGCAGGTGCGTGGCAAAGGAATGACGCAGCACGTGGGGACTGAGCGTCCGCGGCAGGTGTGCGCGGCGTCCATGCGCCTTCAGGATCTTCCAGAAACCGACGCGCGAGAGCGAGCCTCCACGCGCGTTGACGAACAGCACGTCACGCCCCTTGCGCGTTTTTCCCATCAGCACCGGGCGTCCTTCCCGCTGGTAGCGCCGGACCCAATCGGCCGCCTGTTCGCCAATCGGCACGATCCGCTCCTTGCTGCCTTTGCCGATGCACGTCAGGTAATGCTCGTCGAGATGCAAATCGGCAAGCCGCAGGCCCACGAGTTCGCTCACGCGCAGGCCGGTCGCGTACAGCAGTTCGATCATCGCGCGATCGCGCAAGCCAAGCGGCGTCGAGACGTCGGGTTGGGCGATGAGCGCGTCGACTTCGGCGAGCGACAGCAGTTTTGGCAGGGCGGGCCATGCGCGCGGCGGGTGCAGGTCGTCGGCAGGACTGTGTGCGAGACGTCGATCGAGGACGAGAAATCTGTAGAAGCCCCTGATCGCGGCGACCATGCGCGCCACGGACCGCGGTGACAGCCCGCGCGCCATCTGTTGTCGCACGAACGCTTCGAGTGCGCCTCGGTCCAGGCTTTCGACGCGACACGCGCGCGCCTCGGCGAAGGCGGCGAGCGCCACGAGATCGCGGCTGTAACTTTCGAGTGAATGCGCCGCCAGGCGGCGCTCGACGCGCAAATGGTCGAGATACGAGTCGATCATCGAGGCGTTTGCCGTTTGCCTATGATAGTATCCGCCGTTCGTTCGCGAGGTCTCCAACGCATGCCGGTCCGGTCCAAGTGGCAGTCGCTTCCCACCGAACAGATCAACCCGTCGACGCTGGCCATCGACAAGCTTTCCGCCGCCGACATCGTCGACGTCATGCTCACCGAAGACCGCCGTATGCTTGCGGCCGTCCAGAAAGAGAAAGATCGCATCGCCGTCGGCGTGGACATCATCACGCAGGCGCTGCGGAAGAGCGGTCGGATCGTCTTCGTCGGCGCCGGCACGAGCGGCCGCCTCGGCATCCTCGAGTCGGCCGAAATGCCACCGACGTTCGGGACCAACCCGGATGTCGTGCTGGCGATCATGGCCGGCGGCAAGAACGCCGTCCTGAAGGCGCGCGAAGGCG
>JBKPDW010000002.1:0-3209 GCA_046728115.1 Acidobacteriota bacterium
CATCAAGAAGGAGCAGGGCATCGAGGTGTACCAGCCCGAGCGCGAGAAGCAGGTCATCGCGCACGTGCGGGGGATCGCAGTCGAGGGGCCGCTTGGCGCCGATGCCATCGCGCGATTGTTCGAACGCATCATCGACGAAGCACGCCGCCTCGAGCGGCGTGTCGTGCACGGTGAGGAATGAGAGACGTCCAACACTCTCTCCGCCACGGAGGACAGAAGGGACATGGAGGCAGTATGGTGGAGAGTCAACTCGCAGCGACGCGTTAATATGACCACTCAGGTCGCGGAAGGAACGGAAGCCATGGTCGTAGTAATGGAAGAACGAGCTACCGAGCAGCAGATCGAGCAGGTGGTCGCGCGGCTCGTGGAAATGGGCATGGACGTGCACCGCTCGACGGGTGTCACGCGGACCGTCCTCGGTGCGGTCGGACGCGGTCATCCTGACAAGGGATTGATCGAGATGCTGGACGGCGTCCACGAAGTCCTGCGCATTTCCGAGCCGTACAAGCTGGCCAGCCGTACTTTCAAGCCTGAGGGGACGGTGGTCACGGTCGGCGATGTGCGAATAGGCGGCGACGAAGTCATCGTGATGGCCGGGCCCTGCTCGGCAGAGACCGAGCAGCAGGTTCGTGCCGCAGCCGCCGCGGTACGGCGGGCCGGCGCCAAGGTCTTCCGAGGCGGCGCGTTCAAGCCTCGAAGCTCCCCGTACAGCTTTCAGGGACTGGGCGAGGAGGGACTTCGGTTGCTGTGCGACGCCGCCAAGGCCGAGAACCTGAAGCTCGTCACGGAAGTGATGGATCTGACTCAGATCGAGCTGGTGGAGCGCTACTGCGACATCTTCCAGGTCGGTGCCCGGAACATGCAGAACTTCACGCTGCTTCGCGAACTGGGTCACACGCGAAAACCGGTGCTGTTGAAACGCGGGATCTCCGCGACGATCGAGGAATGGCTGTTATCGGCCGAGTACGTCCTCAGCGGCGGCAACTCCGACGTGATCCTGTGCGAGCGCGGGATTCGGACCTTCGAGACCGCGACACGCAACACGTTCGATATCAGCGCGATTCCGGTGGTGAAAAAACTCAGCCACCTGCCGATCATCGCGGATCCGAGCCATGGCGCCGGCCGCCGCGACATGGTCGCCCCGATGGCGCGCGCCGCAGTGGCCGCCGGCGCCGACGGTTTGATCATCGAAGTGCACTGCGATCCGGATCACGCGCTCAGCGACGGCGCGCAGTCGATGTTTCCGTCGCAGTTCGATCGCCTGATGGCCGAACTGCGTATCATCGGGCCCGCCATCGGGCGAAGCATCTGCCTGGAGCCCGTCGCACGCCGCGGGTGGGGGAGCTAAGGAGTTCGGAGTCCAGGGTTCAGATTTTGAAAGTGCAGGTTCAGATTGATGGAATTGCCGGTCATCCAGCCTGGGCGCCGTGCGCAGGGCCAGACGCCCATCTTTCAAAAGATTGGCATCGTCGGCCTGGGTCTGATCGGGGGATCGATCGCGCTTCGGGCGCGCGAGCTGTGGCCGAGCTCGCTCGTCATTGCCGTCGATGGCAAGGACGTGTTGGAAACGGCGATGCGGCTGCACGCAATCGATGTCGCGGCAGACGACCTGGTGGTGCTGGCCGAAGCCGATCTGGTCATCTTGTCCGCGCCAGTCAAACAGAATACGGCGCTGCTCGCCGAGCTCGACGAGCACGTGCGACAGCCGGCCGTGGTGACCGACACTGGAAGCACCAAGCGCGACATCGTCGAGGCCGCGCGACGTCTTCCTCCGCGTTTCATCTTCATCGGAGGCCATCCGTTGGGCGGTGCGGCGAAGAGCGGTCTCGAGCACGCGCGGCCGGATCTCTTCGTGGGACGACCCTGGTTGCTGACACCGGAGGACGCCTCCGGCGCCGAACGGAGATTCGAGCTACGCGAGGCGTTCGAGAAGCTGTCGGCGTTCATCACAGCCTTGGGAGCGGTACCCAGGACGATGGGAGTCGCTGCGCACGATCGGCTGTTGGCGTACCTCAGTCACCTTCCGCAGCTCACGGCGAGCGCATTGATGCAGGTGGTAGGAGATACGGTAGGGGAGCATGGATTGGCGCTCGCCGGCCGCGGCCTCGCCGATACGACGAGGCTCGCATCCAGTCCGCCGGGTATATGGGCGGACATTGCGGCGACCAACGCGGAGGAAATCGGCCCTGCGCTGGATGCATTGATCGAAGTCCTGCAAGACTTGCGCGGGGACCTTTCGAGCGGCGAGCGGCTCGAGGAAGTGTTTACGGCAGCTGCCCGGTGGCGCGAGCGATTGTCGAAATAGCGACGACGATCAACGCTGAGACCGCCGAGCACGCAGCCCTGGAGTGAAACGCCGCCCGCTTTGTTTCAGGCTTGGTCCGATCTGTCACGAAAACACGTAAAAGTCGAAATTGATTCAGTGCTTGTTCGTGCGCTCGCGAAAATGTTCCCGCCGGTTGCGGGAACAAGGCCGATGATTCGAGCAATCTGCGTAATTCTGCGATCTGCGTTGAACGCCGTGCCCTACGGCTGCGTCGTCGCCGGCACCAAAGTCCCGATGGTCGATCGGTCCAGCGGGAAAAAGCGCTTGAACGCATCCTGCAGCACCTGTGGCGTGATTGCGTCTATGCGCGCATCGCGCGCCAGGATCTCGCCGGGATCCCGCCCGAACATGTTCACCGATTCGAGCCGACCGAGCCAGTACGCGTTCGTCTTCAGCGCCTCTTCGTAAGTACGCCTGGCGTTTTCCTTGGCGCGATTCGTCAGGTCCGCGCTCGGCCCCTTGTTCTGCAGCCGTTGGATTTCCTTCAGCACCCGCAGCTTCATCGTTTCGAGGTTTTCCGGCGCGGCAGTGAAGCGGACCTGCATGTGTCCGGCGCCGCGCTGCGGCAGCGGCTCGTTCAAACTGACCGAGACGGTGTATGTCTGACCCAGCTCCTCGCGCAGGATGTCGCGCAGCGCGATGTCGAGAACCATCGTCGCCTCCGAGGCGCGCTCCTGCTCCGAGGGATCCTCCGACGGGTCGGCAAAGAAGCTCATCACCACCTGACCGCGCGGTTCTCGCCCCGCTTCGACGTGCGCCTCGTCATGTGCCTGCGGAAAATGGATGCCGACGTCCCGGAATTTCGAGCTGCGAGGTTCGGATGCCGGCAGCGATCCGACGTACTTCGCCAGCAGCGGCAGCGCTTCGTCCACGGTGTACGCGC
>JBKPDW010000003.1:0-35747 GCA_046728115.1 Acidobacteriota bacterium
GAGCTGCCCGGCGGTCACATGCAGCACCGCGCCGTCCTTGAGGCGCTTCTTCACCACCACGTTGTAGCGGGTTGCGAGCGCATCAACCGTGGCTTGATCACCGTGGACGATTACGTCGATGTTCTGCGAACCGGCATTCAGGTTGTCCGTCAGATCCGCGCTCAGTCGCGCCTGGTGGGCCGCCCAGACCGGGTTGGCTAACAGAAGCGAGGTGAAGATGGCGATCGAGCTGGCTTGGACGAGTGTTCGGGGCAGCGGCGCGGGGCGAATCGACATGGGGAGCTCCAATGGGTAACTTCTACGACGTTCTTCGAGAGGTCAGTTCGGGCATATGCCGTCGCGTGTGCAGCATCGACTCGATCAACACACGCTGCGACCCGCCAACCGTCCGAATCGTCTGCAGACGCCCATCGCGGATCCGGTTGTAAATCGTTCGACGCGACACGCCCAGCAGCTGCGCGGCATGGTCTAACGAGACACTGCGACCGATACGAGGTGCGGAAACGGTGCTCGGTTCAGAATTGGCGACGTCCATTTTGTGACCGTGTTTACCGGTAATAAAGGCACGGCCAATGCCACGGCTGACCTGGCGGCTACGTCCACGTATAAAGCGTTGTCCCGTAAGTGCTTATAGATAGAACCGTCGCGCGGTTTCGCGGACGGCTTCGCCTTCGTGCCGGCCAACACGCTGGCCGGATAGCCGGCTCGCAGCGCGCGGTCGATAGAATTGCGTGCAAAATCGCCGTTCGCCGTAAGCTCTGGCACGGTTTCTTGCGGCCAATTTTCTAGCCGGCAGGCCAAGTTTTGACCGGACACGTGCGTCACCTATCACTCCCGTCGCCAGTCGTCCTGGCTGCCCTCACGCTCGCGTGTGGAGCGACCTCCGCTCCTCCAGCGGCGGTGTCAACGGCCGCCTCGCGCGGCGGCGAGCTATCTGCCTCGGTCCGCACCGAGCCCCGGACGTTCAATCGGTACGCGGCGCGCGACAGCAGCACCGACTTGGTCTCCACCCTGACCCAGGCCAAACTGGTTCGCGTAAACAAGCAGACGCAGGAGGTCGAGCCGTGGCTTGCCGAGCGCTGGCAGACGTCCGAGCACGGACGCCGGGTGACGTTGTTCCTTCGGCAGAACGTCACGTTCTCGGATGGTCATCCCTTTACTGCGGACGATGTGCTCTTTACGTTCGAAGCGGCCTATGACAAGCGGGCCTCGACGGTGCTGGCGGATTCGCTCGAAGTGGACGGCAAGCGACTCGTTGTCTCTGCCCCGGACTCACATACCGTCGTCGTTTCGTTCCCGGTGCCGTTCGCGCCCGGCGTTCGCCTCCTCGACAACCTCCCGATCCTTCCAAAGCACAGACTCGAGGATTCGCTCAAGCAGGGCACGTTCGCCAGCGCGTGGGGACTGTCGACGCCGCCCGCCGACCTCGCGGGGCTGGGTCCGTTTGTGCTTTCGGAGTACGTGCCGGGTCAGCACCTGAGATTTGCGCGGAATCCTCGCTACTGGCGAACTGCGCCAGACGGCGCCGCGCTCCCCTATCTCGACGGCGTGTCCGTCGAAATCGTGTCGGACCAGAATGCCGAGCTGCTGCGGCTCGCCGCGGGTCAGCTTGATGTCACGAACGGAGAGATCGCGCCGGAGTCGTACGCGACGGTCAAGCGTGCGGCGGATGAGGGTCGGGTGCGCATCATGGACCTCGGCGTCGCGACCGATGCCGACAGTTTCTGGTTCAACTTGAAACCGGGAACGTTTTCGGGCGACCCGCGCGCCCCCTGGTTGCAAAGTGATGAACTGCGCAAGGCCATCTCGCTCGCCGTCGATCGACTGACGTTTGCGAACACGGTCTTTCTGGGCGCGGGTGAGCCCGTTTATGGCCCCGAAACGCCAGCCAACAAGAAATGGTATTGGACAGCGACACCACAGCCGCCAACCGATGTCGCGACGGCCAGGAAGTTGCTGGCCTCGCTCGACCTCACCGATCGGAACGGCGACGGCATGATAGAGGACGGACACGGCGTGCCGGCGCGCTTCACGATCATCACGCAAAAAGGACGTCCGCGTCTCGAACGGGGCGCAGCGCTCATTCGAGAGGAGTTGCGGAAGGTTGGTGTGGCCGTCGATGTAGTTCCGCTCGACGCCAACGCGGTCATGGAGCGCATCGTCAGCGGAAAGTACGAGGCCGTGTATTTTCATCCGTCGCGAACTGATACCGATCCCGCCATTTCGCCGGACTTCTGGTTCAGTTCCGGCACGGCACACCTGTGGAACATCGGGCAGGCGAAACCGGCGACCACGTGGGAAGGCCAGATCGATGCGCTCATGACGCGGCAGATCGCCGCATCGAATGAATCGGAGCGCAAGCGGCTGTTCGACGAGGTGCAGCGGATTTTCATCGAGCACATGCCGGTGATCTACTTTGCGGCTCCCCGTGTGGTGGTCGCGATGTCGTCGCGCGTGACCAACGCGACACCAGCGGTGGCACTGTCCCCGCTCCTGTGGTCGCCCGACACGCTGGCGGTCGTCCATTGACGCGATACGTCGCGCGCCGGCTGGCGTTTGCGGCTTTTCTGGTGTTCGCGGTGTCGTCAGCATCGCTGCTGCTGGCGCGGGTCAGCGAAGGCGATTACGTCAGCGGATCGCTCGGCATCGCCGCGCATCGCGACACCATCGCGAAAACGCGGTCGCGTTACGGTCTCGACCGGTCGATTGGCGCGCAGTACGCCGACTGGCTCGCGCACGCCGTTCGATTCGACTTCGGCATCTCTCTGCTGTACGACCGGCCCGTCCGCGACCTGGTGCCGGAGCGGGCGGCGAACACCGCGATCCTCGCCGTCAGCGGTCTGGTGCTCGCGACGTGCGTCGGTATCCCGCTGGGCATCCTCACCGGTTCGCGCCGCGGCTGGAGGGTCTCGACACTGATTCGATGCTGTTCGCTGGTGTGCCTGTCGCTGCCGCCGCTCCTGACGTCGCTCGTTCTGGTGTTCATCGCCGCCCGAACGGGGTGGCTTCCGATCTCCGGGATGCGATCGGCGGCAACAGCCTCGGTGCCGGCGATCGATGTGCTACGGCACCTGGTCGTGCCTGCGATAGCGCTTGCGCTTCCGTTGGCGGCGATGTTCGAACGGCTTCAGGCGCAGGCGATAAATGAGGTCGTCGGTGAACGTTTCGTGCAGGCTGCCATCGCGCGAGGTGTACCGCGGTCGCGCATTCTCTTTCGCGATGCGTTGAAGCCTGCGGTGCGGCCAGTTGTTGCCGTCTACGGGCTCGTTGTGGGCACGCTGCTGAGCGGTTCGTTCGCGGTCGAGGTGATCACGTCCTGGCCGGGTCTCGGCAGTTTGATGCTGGACGCTCTGCGCGCGCGCGACGTATATCTCGTGGCCGGCTGCGCGGGTGCCGGCGCCTTGTTCCTCGCCGTCGGCACCTTGCTTTCGGACGTCGGCCTGGTGCTGGTGGATCCCCGTGCCAGAACCTGACACTATCCCGAGGCCGCCTAGTCAGATATCGGGGAGACGGCAGATCTACGCAGGATACGCAGTTGTCGGCGCGGCGGTGCTGCTGGCGGCTTTCGCTCCCTTTGTCGCCCCTCACCCGCCGGATCAGCGATTCGCTTCGTTGCTCAACGCTCCACCGACACGTCCTCATGTGATCGACGATGATGGCGCCTGGCACCGACCCTTCATTTATCGGTGGCGGCTCGTGAATCGACTCGAACAGCGTTTCGAGGAGGACCGGACCGTGCGCGTGCCGCTGCAGTGGTGGGCGGACGGCGTGCTGGTGAGATCTGCCGAGGAGGACGCTTCGCCGCTATTGCTGCTCGGCGCAGACAGCTTTGGACGAGATGTGTTGAGCCGCCTGCTCTTCGGCGCCCGCATCTCGCTCGCGCTCGCAATCGTGTCCGCGATTGGAGCGCTCATCATCGGTGGCGCTATCGGCGGCGTCGCGGGATACATCGGGGGCACTATCGACGACCTGCTGATGCGGGGGTCGGACTTCGTGATGGTGCTGCCGGCGATCTACGTCGCGCTCGCGTTGCGCTCGGTGCTGCCTCTGGTCTTGACGCCCGGGATCGTCTTCTGGCTTCTCGCAGCGATTTTCGCGATCGTCGGCTCGCCGTTCATCGCGCGCGGCGTCCGGGCGATCGTGCGTTCCGAAAAGCAGTTGGAATATGCGCTGGCCGCGCGGGCGCTCGGTGCCGGCGACTTTCGATTGCTGCTCCGACATCTGCTGCCGGCGACGCGCGGTTTCGTCGCCGTCGAGATCACGATGCTCGTTCCAGCGTTCATCGTCGCAGAAGCCACGCTGTCGTACGTCGGCCTTGGCTTCCCGGACCCAATCGCCAGCTGGGGAACCATGCTGCACGATGCGGCCAGCGTCGCGGTCTTCGCCGATTTCCCCTGGCTTCTGAGCCCCGCCGCGGCCATGTTCCTGGTCGTCCTCGGATTGAATCTGGTGCTGCAAGGCAGCGCGCCCGGCTCCCAGCACGAGCGCCTGATGTAGGGGACGGAGGTTGCCGGGGGGACGGAGGTAGAATCACCAGGATGGATTTCGCCGGGGTTTTCGCGCCGATTCCAACGCCGTTCGACGATCAGGATCACGTGGATACCCGCCGGCTTCGGGCGGCACTTGCACGGTGGATCACGACTCCGCTGACCGGATTCGTCGTGCTGGGATCGAACGGCGAGGCCGCGCTGATGGACGATTTCGAAGCGGACCGCGTGATCGTCGCCGCGCGCGAAGCCGTGCCGTCCGGACGACCGTTCATCGTCGGAACAGGACGGGAGTCGACGCAGGCGGCCGTACGCGCGACGAAACGCGCAGCCGAACATGGCGCCGACGCGGTGCTCGTTCGTACGCCCGGATTCTTCAAGACGCAGATGACGACCGATGCGTTCGTTCGTCATTACACCACGGTTGCCGACGCCTCTCCTGTTCCGGTGCTGCTGTACAACTTCACGGCGCTGACGGGCGTCAATCTGTTGCCGGCTGCGGTGACGCGACTCGCTTCGCACGCCAACATCGTCGGCATGAAGGAATCGGGGGGCGACATCGCGCAGATCGCGGACCTGGTGGCGGGAACGCCGGATGGTTTCGCGGTGCTGGCCGGAACGATGTCCACGTGTTACGCGGCACTCTGCGTCGGCGCGGTCGGAGCAATCCTCGCGCCTGCGTGCGTCGTGCCGGAGGCGTGCGTGCGGCTCTTCACTCTGACGCGGGCCGGCAGGCACTCTGAAGCATTGGCCGCGCAGCGCGAGCTGATTCCGCTGGCGCGCCTCCTGGGTCCGACATACGGTGTGCCTGGACTCAAGGCTGCACTCAACCTGATCGGATTCGACGTCGGCATTCCGCGCCCACCGCTTGCGGCAGCGCCTGACGCCGCGGTCGACGCGCTCCGCGATGCGATCGCGCGGTTCGAGAAGACTCCGGCATGAGCTTGTTGCCAGACACAGATCGAATTCTTCTGGGCCCAGGTCCGAGCCTGACGGCGCCCCGCGTGATGCGCGCGATGGCCTCTCCGACGCTGAGCCACCTCGACCCGCAGATGATGCGCCTGCTCGACGATGTACGGGCGCGGCTGGCGCGCGTGTTTCGAGCAGAGGAGGGGTCGTTCGCGTTTGCAGTATCGGGCACGGGCACCTCCGGGATGGAGACGGTAGTTGCGAACCTGATTCGTGAGGGGACGCGAGCCACCGTGGTCGTGACCGGGTACTTCGGTGATCGCCTGGCCCAGATGTGTCAGCGATACGGCGCGACGGTCACTCGCCTGGACGTCGAATGGGGACATGCGTGCGAGCCCGATGCGCTGCGTCGCCATCTTGCCGCCGCGCCTGCAGACGTCGTGGCGATCGTCCATGCCGAAACGTCAACCGGCGTGCTCAATCCGGTCCGGGAGCTGGTCGCCGTCGCTCGAGAGCACGAGGCGATCACAATCGTCGACGCGGTGACATCCCTCGGTGGTCATCCGCTCGACGTCGGCGCGTGGGGCATTGACGCCTGTTACAGCTGCACGCAGAAATGCCTCGGCGGGCCTTCAGGCCTTGCGCCGGTCGTCTTTGGTCCGCGGGCACTCGAGCGCCGTGTCACATGCCGCAGCTTCTATTTCGATCTTTCGCTGCTCGAGGACTACTGGTTGCGCCGCAAGTACCACCACACGATGTCGTCCACGCTGGTGTACGCGCTGTACGAAGCGCTTTCGATCGTCGAGGAAGAAGGTCTGGATGCGCGCTGGGGCCGTCACGAGCGCAATCATCGCGCGCTGGTCACGTCGCTGACGCCGCTCGGTCTCTCGCTCCTGCCGCGCGAAGGCGAACGACTCTGGACGCTCAACGCCGTGCGCGTTCCTGCAGGCATCGACGAAGGCGCGGTCCGCGCGCATCTGCTCGAATTGTTCAACATCGAGATTGGCGCCGGCCTCGGTCCGCTCGCCGGAAAAATCTGGCGCGTCGGATTGATGGGCGCCAGTTCGTCGCCACGGCTGGTGTTGCTGCTCGAAGCCGCATTCGCAAGCGCGCTCGAGGCGCAGCGCGGACGTGTCGGATCGCCAGCCTGATAGACGGTCTCAAGTTACACGCTCGCAACGAATTACGACGCGGTACAGCTTGACACTCTTGATCCGCGTTGACTATAGTGCTGAAACTTTCGGCCCAATTTTATTTCGACAACTGACTGCGACGTGACTCCACTCGAGGCCGAGCTTCAAGCCTGCGCGTGTTGTCCGCGCCGACGGTTCAGCTAGTCGTGGCCGCATGATCAACTACACCGAACGTCTCACGCTCCTGATGCAGGACGTCGTCCGGCGCGTGCCACGGCTGTCGTTCATCGACATGGCTGACGTTCTCGTGTTCGCACGGTCGGGCCGATCGAACGCCGAGGGCGCGTTCGCCACCTGTCACTGTCTGACGCTCCCGCCGAGCGAACCCGGCTATTACTTCTGGCGGGATCGAAAAACGCAGCGCATCACGCGGCGTTCGGAATGGTTCGTGACGAAATCACCCGAGGTCAACCTCGGCGGCCGCAATATCAAGTACATGATTTCCTTTGCGCTCCCGCGGTTCTGCGACCAATCACTCGGACAATCGCGAAAGGAGCGCTTCTATCCCGGCGCGGAGCCGTGGATGGCCAAGCTCGACACCGTCGTGCACGAGCTCTACCACATCGACCCAGAGCTGAGCGGGATCCGCCGAATCGAACGCAGCGACGGCACCTACGCCGCGAATTGCCACGGCGTTCGATTTTTTGAAGAGGTGGCGGAGATGGTGCACACGTATCTGGCGACCAAGCCGCCGGAGTGCGTGTACGACTTCCTGCGGGACGATTTCAGGCGCCTCGATAGCCGGTTCGGCGGCGTGATGGCCATCAGTTTCAAACAGTCTCACTCATTTCCCCAGCGTTACATCGAGCGCCTGACGGATCAATTGCCGTGCGACGTCGACACTGATGGGATGGTGGTTGAACGGCTGCGGAGATCGCAGGTCTTGACGCGATTCACCGAGGAACACCTTCGCCTTCGACCGTTCACGAGGGAACGATCGCGTTCGGTCGCGCCCACGAAGACCTTCCGAGCCGCGTAAGGCGTTATCTCAACACGCGCCGCGCGCCCGCATACCGCTCGGACCAGTAGCGCGCGCTCAGGTGTTCGACGCGCACGACGCCCGACGAACTCGGCGCATGCACGAACTCGTCGCCGCCGACGACGATCGCGACATGCGAAACGTCCGGATCGGTCGTCACGAAAAAAACCAGATCCCCAGGGGCAAGATCCGCCGGCTCCACTGTTTTCCCGATCTGATATTGCGCGCGCACGTCGCGCGGCAGCGCGATCCCGTACCGCGCGAAGACGTACTGCGTGAAGCCGCTGCAGTCGAAGCCATCCGGATTGCTGCCTCCGTTTCGGTATGGCGCGCCTCGGAGCGCCAACGCCGTTCCAACTACAGCGTAGCCATCAACCCTGGCCTCGTCGTTCACCACGGGCGGTTTCACTCGCCCTGTCTCGCCTCCCGGTACGGGGAACGGACGCGGTCTCGCCCCTGTTGAGGCACAAGCTCCAGCCGCCAACGCTAGGGCGAGCGGCCAAATTACGCTGACCCTATCCATCTGATCAGCTTCGCCAAACTGAGGGTCCGAAGACAGTCCGAGCATCGGCCAGCACGAACCTTTAGCGTATGGACGCGTAGCATGGGACGCTAACCCGCATGGTCTCAGTGTTTACGGCGTGCATGGCTTGACACCCTCCGAACGGTCGGGCAAAATTCTTCTCGGCGACCATCGACATGGAACAGACTCTGCTGCTCAACGCGACCTACGAGCCGCTGAAGATTGTCCACTGGCAGAAGGCCATTACCCTGCTATGCCAGGGGAAGGTAGAAGTCATAAGTGAGTACGACCGCGAGGTTCGGTCTGTTTCCATCACCTTTCGACTGCCGTCGGTCATCCGCCTGCTGCGCTTCATCAGAATCAAGCGGCGATTCGATTACGTACCGTTTTCGCGAGCCAATATCTACGCCCGCGACAACCACAAGTGCCAGTATTGCGGAGATGAGTTTCCCACAAGCGAATTGACTTTCGATCATGTGCTGCCGGTCGCCCACGGCGGCCGGAAAGACTGGGAGAACATCGTTACGTGCTGCGTTGGCTGCAACCGCAAGAAGGGTGGCCGGACTCCGACCGAGGCCGGCATGCATTTGAAGCGGATGCCGAAGCGGCCCGAGTCGGCGCCGGCCATTCGTATTACCGTAGGTCTCCGAAACGCGCCGGAGAGCTGGCGCGACTACCTCTACTGGAACGCCGAGCTGGACGATACCTAAACGGGCCGCGGAACGCTCAGCGCCTCGATTGACTGTTGACCCATCGCCGTTGAGAGTTGAGCGTTCCGATGTCGTCTGCTCACATCCGCGCAATCACGCCACTCCAGGCCATCGAAGGCGGCCGCATTACGCTTCATGGCGGCCCTTTCGACATTGACGGTCCCTCGCTGCCCGAAGTCCGCGTGGCCGATGCCCCTGCTCGAGTCGTCTATGCCTCGCCGTCACGCCTGACCGCGATCGTTCCGCCCGGCGTCGAGGCAGGTCCCGCGGCCGTGCGAATCGCGGGCGTGCCAGGCGCCTCTGTCTACGTCGATATCGCATCACCGTTCGCAACCGGGCTTCATCAAGTGGACAGCCCCGTGTTCGATCGCGACGGCAATCTGTACGTCACGTTCAGCGGCACCCGCGGCCAACAGGTGCCCGTGTCGATTTTCCGGGTGACGCCCAATGGCACGCGCGAGACGTTTTCATCCGGGATCGTGAATCCGACGTCGATGGCGATCGATCCCAACAACCGGCTGTATGTGTCCTCTCGCTTCGAGGGCACGGTGTATCGCGTTGCGGGAGACGGGTCGGTCGAGTCGTTTGCCACGGATCTCGGCGTCGCATGCGGGCTCGCGTTCGCGGCCGACGGCACGCTCTTCGTCGGGGATCGATCCGGCACGATCTTTCACGTCGACCGTGACGGTCGAGCCGAGACGTTCGCGTCGCTGCCGGCGAGCGTGGCGGCGTTCCATCTCGCGATTGCTCCCAGCGGCGCCTTGTACGTCACAGCGCCGACGCTGTCGTCACGCGATTCGCTGTATCGGATCGATCCGGACGGCACCGTGACGGCGCGCGATGGCATTTTCGGGCGGCCGCAGGGGCTTGCGTTCGATTCTACGGGCACATTGTTCGTTGTCGAGGCTCTGGCCGGTTCGAGCGGCTTGTACCGCGTGCCGCCAGCCGGAGAGCCGGAACTGGTGCTCTCGGGTCCCGCACTCGTCGGTGTCGCATTCGATGGACGCGGCGTGGTGGTGGTGACATCGAACGATACCGCCTACCGGTTGCCTGCCAATGCCGGTCGCCGGTTGCCGAACGCACATCCAGATGCGTGAGTGAGTCCCATCCCCAACCGGCAGTCCCCGATCCGCAATGTAGAATCCTCCTCCATGTCGCAGCTCTTTCAGCGCAAGCCGATCGGAGAACTCGTCGCGGAAACCGAGGGCGGAGAGGGACTCAAACGCACGCTCGGTGCCGGCGATCTGATCATGCTGGCGATCGGCGCGGTGATTGGCGCTGGGATTTTCGGCGCGATTGGCACCGCGGCAGCGGGTCAAATCGGTCCGAACGGCGAAGTGATTCGCCACGGCGCCGGTCCTGCACTGGTGTTCTCGTTCCTGCTGCTCGGCGGCGCCTGCGCGCTGGCCGGGCTATGCTACGCGGAACTGGCTTCGATGATTCCGCAGGCGGGCAGCGCCTACGCGTACTCGTACGCAACGCTCGGAGAACTGGTTGCGTGGATCATCGGCTGGGACCTGATTCTCGAGTACGCCGTCGGCAATGTGGCTGTCGCGATTTCCTGGGGCGACTACTTCAACACGTTGGTGCGTGGTTTCGGGGTGCAGTTACCTGCCTGGTTGACAACCGGCTATCGGACAGCGCTTCTCAGCTCGGATCCCCAGATCCGCGGGCTCCTGGCATCCGCGCCGCGCGTCGCGGGCATACCGATCCTGATTCACGTGCCAGCTTTCGCGATTGTGATGTTGATCACCTGGCTGTTGCTGCGCGGTGCGCGAGAGAGCGCAACCGCCAACAACATCATGGTCGTCATCAAGCTGCTCGCGCTCTCGCTGTTCATTGCCGTGGGAGCGACCCACTTGAACATGGCGAACTATCACCCGTTCGCGCCGAATGGTTTCACCGGCATCCATCAAGGCGCGGCGATCGTGTTCTTTGCCTACATTGGCTTCGATGCGATCTCGACGGCGGCGGAGGAGACGCACAACCCACAGCGCAATCTGCCGATCGGGATTCTCGGGGGGCTCGCGGTCTGCACGTTGATCTACGTGATCGTCGGCGCCGTGTTGACCGGGATGGTGCCCTACAAGGAGCTGGCCGTCGCCGATCCGCTGGCGCGGGCGCTGGAGCTTGCAGGCTTCCGCGCAGTTGGCGGTATTGTCGCACTCGGCGCTGCCGTGTCCATGTCCGCCGTGCTGCTCGTGTTTCAGTACGGGCAGCCGCGCATCTTCTTCGCGATGGCGCGGGACGGCCTGTTGCCGCAATGGGCAGCCAGGATTCATCCACGAACGCATATTCCGTGGGTGACGACGCTCTTCACAGGGTTGTTCGTGGCAGCGTGGGCGCTCATCGGAGACGCCGGCGAAACCTACGATCTGACGAACATCGGCACCTTGTTCGCCTTCATGCTCGTGAGCGTCGGCGTTCTCGTACTCCGCTACACGGAGCCGAATCGTCGGCGGCCGTTCAAGGTTCCGCTGGTATGGCCAGTGTGCCTGCTGTCGGCGGCGGGCTGCGTCTTCATCATGTACGGCCTGCCTCGCAGCGCGTGGGAGCGATTCGAAATCTGGCTGGTGATCGGACTCGTGCTCTATTTCACGTACGGGTACGCGCACAGCAAGCTGAGAGCGCCGCGTCGTTACGAAAGCGCGCCGTGATCAAACCGGGTTCTCTTTCGGCTACTGCATCCCCTGGCCCGCATTACTTCGGCACGGGCGATCGACGGTGCGAACGGCAGATGCCACCGACGAAGGCAGCCCACTGACACGCCGATGCGCCCGTTGGACGGCATCCGGATCCTCGATCTGACGCGCCTGTTGCCGGGCGCGTACGCGACGCTGCTGCTTACGGACTTGGGCGCGGATGTC
The DNA here is from genome assembly GCA_046728115.1 of Acidobacteriota bacterium. Classification (GTDB taxonomy): domain Bacteria; phylum Acidobacteriota; class Vicinamibacteria; order Vicinamibacterales; family CAVVIG01; genus CAVSWN01. The sequence continues at coordinate 11,669 of JBKPDW010000003.1, forward strand.
ATCAAGGTCGAGGATCCGCGCGCCGGGGACGGCATGCGGCATCTTGCCGGGTCCGCCGCGCCGTCACCCTACTTCGAAATTCTCAATCGCAACAAGCGCAGCGTTACGCTGAATCTTCGATCGACGGACGCTCGGCCTGTACTCGACGCGCTCGCGGCCAATTCCGACGTCGTGGTCGATAGTTTCCGGCCGTCGACGGCCCGACGCCTGGGCGTGGACGCCGCGACGCTGCGCGCGCGCCACCCAGGCCTGATCCGCGCATCGATCACCGGTTTCGGCCTGAACGGTCCCTACGTGGAGCGTGCGGCACACGACATCAACTATCAGGCGCTCGCGGGTCTGCTGACGCCGCCGCAGCTGCCAGGACCGCTCATCGGAGACATTGGCGCTGCGATGCAAACCGCTGTCGGGATCCTGGCGGCGCTGCTGGAGCGATCACGCACCGGGCTCGGCAGCATCGTGGACATCTCTATCCACGAGGCAGCACTCGGTTGGTCGATGTTTCCGACGACGGGCGATCTTCAACGAGGGTGCTACACGCTGTACGAAACCGCAGACGGCCAGTGGCTTGCGCTCGGCGCACTCGAGTCGAAGTTCTGGACCGCGTTCTGCGACCGTATCGGACGCGCCGACCTGAAAGACCGTCAATTCGCGCGAGGCGAGGAGGGACAACGGGTGCTCGGTGAGGTGCGAGCGCTGATGAAGACTCGCCCCCGTGATGAGTGGCTTTCGATCTTTGCGGACGCCGATGTCTGCCTCACCACCGTGAACACACCTGATCAAACAGCCGCCGATCCGCATTTGTCGGTCAGAGGTGTGTTGACGCGCGGGCGAGGCGTCACGTACGTCACGCGGCCAGGCGTACGGGTGATTCCTGCGCCCGCACTGGGAGCGCACACCGACGAGGTGCTCGACGCCGCGGGAATTGATGCGGCACGCCGCTCAGAGTTGCGACACGCCGGGGTTATTTGAGGCGCGCTCCCCAGGGCATGCTCGAACTCGTGGAACTCGATCCGGCCGAGATCGTGCGTGCTCATCCGGTAATAATCCACTGTCGCTATCGATACCCTCGAACCGTCGTGCTACGATGGTTGGTTGGTGGAACCGTGATTTCGATCGTTCTTATAATCCCTGACCCCTAATCTCCAGACTCCCGCACCTATGTCCCACGACTGGATCTCCGTGCGCGGCGCGCGGGTTCACAACCTCAAGAATATCGATGTCGACATCCCGAGGCACAAGCTGGTGGTCATCACCGGCCTGTCGGGATCGGGGAAGTCGTCGCTGGCATTCGACACGATCTACGCCGAAGGACAGCGCCGGTACGTCGAATCGCTGTCGGCCTACGCGCGCCAGTTTCTCGAGCAGATGGAGAAGCCCGATGTCGATTTGATCGACGGCCTGTCGCCGGCGATTTCGATCGAACAGAAGACCACCGGCTCGAATCCAAGGTCCACGGTCGGCACGGTTACCGAGATCTACGACTACCTCCGCCTCCTCTTCGCCAACATCGGTGTGCCGCATTGCCCGAACTGCGGCAAGGAAATCTCCAGCCAGTCGCTCGAGCGCATCATCGACATGGTGATGCTGTATCCGCAGGACGAGCGAATCAATGTCCTGGCGCCGATCGTGCGCGGCCGGAAAGGCGAGTTCAAGAAGGAGCTGGCGGGGCTGCGCGGCCGGGGGTATACGAAGGCTCGCATCGACGGCCAGTTTCGATCGCTCGAAGAAGACATCAAACTCGATCGGCGACGCAATCACACCATCGATGTGGTTGTGGACCGCGTGATCGTGCGCGGCGGCATCGAGCGTCGCCTGATGGAATCGGTTGAGACGGCCCTGAATCTTGCGGACGACATCGTGGTCATCAACTCGTACGAGGGCGGGGATCGCTTGTTCTCCCGACGCCTGGCCTGTGTGGATTGCGGTCTCAGCATGCCGGAGATGACGCCGAGGGCGTTTTCGTTCAACTCGCCCCATGGGGCATGTCCCGATTGCCAGGGCCTCGGCTCGATGATCGATTTCGATCCGCAGCGCATCGTGCCCGATGAAGCGAAGTCGCTTGCGGAGGGCGCGATTGCTCCGTGGGTGCGTGGCGATCGGAAGCTCGTACGCGATCAGTTGCAAGCGCTGTCGCGAGACTTTGGCATCGATCTCACCGTGCCGTTTTCACGCCTGCCGCGCAAGGCACGCGAGGTGCTGTTGTTCGGCAGCGGACGACAGTTCGAAGGATTGATTCCGAATCTTCGTCGTCGGTACGAAGAGGGCACGTGGGCCGAGCAGGAGGAACTCGAGCCGTATCGGTCGCTGCGGCCGTGCAACACCTGCGGCGGCGAGCGGCTCAAGCAGCAGAGTCTGTCGGTCAAGGTGAAAGGTCACGCGATCTCGGACTACGTGAACCTTCCCATTTCCGAGGCGCTGGAGGTGTTCGAGACGCTGCAGCTTACCGATCGCGAAGCGATTATCGCCGAGCGAATTCTCAAGGAGATCCAGGAGCGCCTCCGGTTCCTGGACGACGTGGGTGTCGGCTACCTCACGCTCGGCCGGAGCGCGGCGACGTTGTCGGGCGGAGAGGGGCAGCGCATCAGGCTGGCGACGCAGATCGGCGCCAACTTGACCGGCGTCCTCTACGTCCTGGACGAGCCGTCAATCGGCCTGCACCAGCGCGACAACCGCAAGCTGCTCGCCACCCTGTCGCGGCTGCGCGATCTCGGGAACACCGTCATCGTCGTCGAGCACGACGAAGAGACGATTCGCGTCGCCGACTACCTGATCGACCTTGGCCCCGGCGCGGGCGATCTCGGGGGACACGTTATTTTTCAGGGAACGCCGAACGAGCTGATGGAAGACGGATCGCACCGCGACGGCCTCTCTTCCTTGACGGGCGCTTATCTGACCGGGGCGCGTGCGATTCCGACGCCAAAGGCGCGGCGGCCGCCGATGAAAGGGGACCTGGTCATCCGCGGTGCCCGAGCCAACAACCTCAAGAACATCGACGTGAACATCCCGCTCGGCGTCCTGACAGCGGTCACCGGCGTCAGTGGCTCCGGCAAATCGACGCTGGTTAACGACATTCTGTATCGGTCGCTGGCGCGGACGCTCTACAAGGCCGCCGACGAACCCGGCGCCCACGACGCGATCGAGGGTATCGGGCTGATCGACAAGGTGATCGAGATCGATCAGTCACCGATTGGACGCACGCCGCGGTCGAATCCAGCCACGTACACCGGCCTCTTCACGTTCATTCGCGATCTCTTCGCGATGATGCCCGAGGCCAAGACGCGGGGGTTCCGGCCGGGCCGTTTTTCGTTCAACGTCAAAGGCGGACGGTGTGAAGCGTGCCAGGGCGACGGCGTGATCGCCATCGAGATGCATTTCCTGCCGGATGTCTACGTCACCTGCGAGCACTGCAAAGGCCGCCGCTACAACCGCGAGACGCTCGAGATCACCTATCGCGGCAAGTCGATTGCCGACGTTCTCGAGCTGACCGTCGATCAGGCGCTGCCGCTCCTCGAGAATTTTCCGGCCATCGCCAACAAACTTCGGACGCTGCAGGACGTCGGTCTCGGCTACATCGCCCTCGGCCAATCGGCCACGACGCTGTCGGGGGGAGAAGCGCAGCGGGTCAAGCTCTCGAAGGAACTCTCCAAACGCGGCACCGGCCGCACGCTTTACATCCTGGACGAGCCGACGACCGGTCTACATTTCGAAGATACCCGAAAGCTCCTCGATGTGTTGACCAAGCTGGTCGATCAGGGCAACACCATCGTCGTTATCGAGCACAACCTGGATGTGATCAAGTCGGCTGACTACGTCATCGACCTCGGCCCCGAAGGGGGCGCGGGAGGAGGCCGCGTCGTGGCCTCCGGAACACCCGAAGAAATCGCCAGCGTTGAAACCTCGGCGACGGGCCGGTTCCTGGCGCACATCCTTGCACAAACTGGCTCACGGTTGCGCGCCACTGCGTCCTGATGGGTTGTTGTAGGACAGCCACAGTTTCGGCCAGAACGGCTGTGGTTCGAGTACCACAAATCTGTGATCCGCCACGCGAACGCCTTGTGCTGAAGCCCTCCATTCCTCTGAAAACAAAGGACATCAGACTCGCGACGACAATTCTGCTGCAAGGGCATTGTCTTTGCTCAGGTCGTGACGGTACCTCCCCCGTCGGCTGAGGGCAAATGGACGCACAGCGCACAATTCGTCGGCAGATTTCCTGCGTCGGAATCGGTCTCCACTCTGGCAACAAAGTCAACCTTACGCTGAAGCCCGCTCCGGCCGACTTCGGCATCCGTTTCAGACGAAGCGACCTTGGCAATCACGAGGTGCTGGCGAGGGTGCAGAACCTCGGCGGCATTCAGCTCGCGACCGGGTTGACGAGCAACGAGGTTGCGGTCGAAACCGTCGAGCATCTCCTGGCCGCGCTGGTCAGCGTCGGCGTCGATAACCTCATCGTCGAATTGAACTCGCCGGAGGTGCCGATCATGGACGGCAGCGCGGCGCCGTTCATCTATCTGATCCACGAAGCGGGCGTAAAGCGGCTCCAGACGCCGCGCAAGTACCTGAAGATCATCCGGCCCATTGCCATCTCCCGCGGCGACAAGCGGATTGCGCTGTTCCCGTCGGATCATTTCAAAGTCACCTACAGCATCAGCTACGACCATCCGTTGCTGCGGCATCAGTCGCGGACGCTGCGCATCACGGAAGAGTCCTTTGCCGAGGAGATCGCGCCGGCGCGGACGTTCACGTTCCTGAAAGACGTTGAAATGCTGCGCCAGAACGGCCTGGCGCTCGGCGGGTCGCTCGAAAACGCCATTGTGCTGGGCGAAACCGGCGTGTTGAACAACGCCCTTCGATTCGAGGACGAATTCGTCCGCCACAAGATTCTCGACGCGGTGGGCGATCTGGCCCTCGTGGGCTACCCGGTGATCGGTCATCTCGTGGCTCACCGCGCCGGCCACGCGCTGCACACTGAATTTGCAGTGAAGATTCTCGAAGAGACGCAGTCGTGGCGCCTGGTCGAGTCGCCGTTGGATATCGCCGCAACGGTGCCGATGGCGCTGCCGGTCAAGGACATCGCCGCCCGACTGGCACAGTAAGCGCTTCCAACGACAACCACCGCGATCGCAGAACTCGCAGAGCACAGGAACTCCGCGTTCTTCGTGGTCGCTGCGGTTGCTTCGCTATTTCACGATTAGCGGCTTGCTGGTCGTCTGGCTTCCGCAGCGCTCGAACCAGTCCACACCTTCGCAGACCAGATCGAACTTCAGCGCGTATCGGCCTGGACGCTCGGGCGCGGGGATATCGATTCCGACGTCGGCGCGTTCGCCTGCCAGGACGGTTCGCGGGAGCCAGGCGCGCGCGTAGTCGCGATTGATCAGCGTGCCGTCGGCACTGCACAACTGCGCGCCCAGGCGGACCAGACGGCGGCCGTAGGTCGCCTGTGCGGGAAACGGGCGCGTCGACAGGTTCTCGATCCGCGTTTTCACGTGCAACGTTCGACCCGGCCGGGCGACGAGCGGCATCCGCTGCAGGAGGGTGTGGACCCAGATGCGGGCGCTCGGGGTCGCACCCGGAATCGCATTGCCCAGGCCGCTGTCGTCCCATATCTCGTGGCGGATCGCGTCGAAGTCCGGCGTGCCCGGGAGGAACCTGCGCGAGAACGCCTGCTCGGGATGGTCTGTGATTTCCCAGCACAGTCGATCGACACCGACGTCAACGGCCAGTTGGCGAGCGCGCGTCATCTCTTCGTCGCTGTCGTTCCACTTGAAAAGGATGTAACGCCAGTTGAGAAAGGGCAGGTCGCGGCCGGCGCGCCGCTTCTCCTCCACCATCGCGCGCAGATTGGAGATGGCAAGGTCGAACTTGCCCCGCTGGCGGTACTTGACGTAGGCGTCCTGGGACGCGCCATCGATCGAGAACGTGACTTCGTCGATGCCCGAGTGCACCAGGCGGCGGGCCTGGTCGGCGTTCAGTGCCAGACCGTTCGTGCTCGTGTAGAGGTAGATGTGCGGAAAGCGGCTCTTGATGTACTCGCACATCTCGACGGCGCGCTTGTGGAGGAAGGCCTCGCCGTAATTGAAGAAATCGATGCGGACGAGCGAGGCGCCAACCTCGTCGACCACGCGGCGGAACAGATCGAAGTCGAGCATGCCGGACTGGCGGGTGCGCGTGATTCCGGTTTCAGGTGCGCAACAGGCCTCGGCGCAGGAAATATTGCACGCCGCCGTACATTCCACGTACAGCCTGTTCGGAAGCGGACCGGCGTCGAGAGGCCGCACGGTCGGTGCATCGTCCCGCTTGAGCGGCAGCTTGAGCGGACAGTCGGTGCAGAAGCTGGATCCCCCCGTGTTGAGGTCGGCCCGCAGTTGCGAGACGATCGGTCCCGTCCAGACCTCGTGGACCGTTGCCCTGCGGACGTCGCCCAGGACGCGTTTGCCGTACGGATCCGCGCAGCCGCACACCATGCGCCCGTCGCACAACATGACGAGCGTGCTCCACGGCCAAGAACATTGAAAACGCGTTGCAAGAAAGTTCAATGACATCGCAATCAGCGAATTGGCGATTGGCGGGTTGGGGAATCAAGTAACCAAGTCATCGATTCGACAACTCTTCATTTCGTAATCTTGCGCATGTACGCCTCCAGCTTGTCGTTTTCGTATCGAACGGTATTGAGAAAGAGACTCTCCGCGAGATAGGTCCGACGCTCCTGGTCGTCCATCTGATCGATCAGGTGATGAATTTCTTTCACCATGTCGTCGAACGATCGCTGGAGCTCGCGTTTGGCGGTGACCTCTCGATAGAGCGCCTCCATGATGGCGAGCAGGTCGCCATCCAGCTCTACCGAGACCCCGTTGGTCGTTTTGATGGTGCGCATGTTACGCCCCGAAGCTCTTGACTGCGCTCGGCTCGTCTGCGTGGATCTCGATGAAATTCTGTGCGCCGGTCATCGTCAGCATCGTTTCTACGCGCTTCTGCACGCCGGAGAGCTTCAGATGGCCGCCCGCGGTGTGCACCTGCCGGTACAGGTCCATCAGACAGCCGATGGTGGCGCTGTCGACGTACGTCACCGGCGAGAGGTCGATGAGAATATTCCGCTTCCCGGCCGAAATGAGGCCGCCGACGGCCGAGGAAAAGTCGGAGAGGATCGGGTACATCAGTCGCGTTTCGCCGACGCGGACCACCGAGACGCCGCCGAGCTGTTCGGTTGTGACATTCATCAGTACGCTCCCGTGCGCTTGACAACATTTCCTGTCGGTGTGAACTCGTCGCCGCGGAGCTTTCGAATCTGCCTCGCCAGCTCGGTACGGCCGCGATTGATGCGCGACTTGACCGTCCCTTCCGGCAGCTGGAGCGCGTCCGCGATCTCCTGATACGACAACTCCTGAATATCGCGCATCAGCACTGCGGTTCGCAGTGTGTCGGGCAGCGCGGCCATGGCCTGCCGCAGCAGCACGACGCGATCTCGCTGTTCGAGCGAGGCGATCGGTCCAGGCTCGCGCGATTCGGGCATCAGCTCGTTGGCGTCGATGTCGCGGTCGATCGTCTCGCGTTCCTTCCGGACACTGCGATAGTGATCGATGCACAGATTCCGGCTGATGCTGATCAGCCACGTCTGAAAATTCGCGCGCCGATCGAATGTGTCGAGCGACTTGAAGATCTTCAGGAAGATGTCCTGGGTGAGATCTTCTGCTTCATCGTGCTTGCCGACGAATTTGTACGCGACGTTGAACACTTTGCGCCAGTACTGGCGAACGATGGCCTCCCACGCCTGCTGGTCGCCGTGGAGGCAGCGCTGGATCAGCGCTTCGACAGACTCCGGCGATTCGGTGGATGAATCCGAGGCCATCACGGATTGGGTAGAATAGCGTACCACGTTGTCCAGACCGACCGGGTCCTCCGGGTTCTTCCGACAAGCCGACGACCTGTTGTGCGATGGCGTCTCGCTTGCGTCCATCGCCGCAGCAGAAGGCACGCCGCTCTACGTGTACAGCGCGGCGGCGCTTCGCGAGCGGTATCGCTCGATAGACCGCGCGTTTGGTGAATATCCTCACACACTGCACTATGCGCTCAAGGCCAATTCGACGCTCGCGATCGCTCGATTGCTTCGCGATCTCGGCAGCGCCGCGGACGCGAATTCGATCTGGGAGATCGACGTCGCGCTCAGGGCGGGATTCATCCCGTCGGCGATCGTCTTTACCGGCGTCGGCAAGTCGCCGACTGAGCTCGAATGCGCCGTCGGTCTCGGTGTGAAGGCCATCAACGTCGAGTCTGCGGGCGAGCTCGCGCGGGTCGAGGCCATTGCGAACCGTTTGGGACGGCAGGCCCGGGTCGCCGTCCGGGTCAATCCCGACGTCGATGCGAAGAGCCATCCGCATATTTCGACCGGCCTGAGAATCAACAAGTTCGGTATGCCGATGGACGACGCCCGCGAGCTGCTCGATTCGATGGCCGGACGTGGCGCGTTGCAGCTGGTCGCGGTGCACGTGCACATCGGCTCGCAAATTACGTCGCTCGAGCCGCTCCGCCGCGCGGCCCATCTCGCCGGGGCCCTGAGCGCGCATCTGATCCAGCGCGGTCACGCACTCGAATACGTCGATCTCGGCGGCGGTCTGGGCGTGTCCTATGACGGCCACGACGTACCCTCGGCGGCCGACTACGCCAGCGCGCTGGTCGGCGAAGTGCGTGGAACAGGGCTGCCGATTGTGCTCGAGCCGGGCCGTTCGATTGCCGCCCCGGCGGGTGTCCTCCTGGCGCGCGTCGTGGACGTGAAGCCGCGCACCGACTCGAGCGACTTCGCCGTCATCGACGCCGGCATGACTGAAATACTGCGACCGGCGCTCTACGGCGCGTTCCACCGGATCGAGCCGGTCACGGTGCGGCAGGGTCCCTCCCGCGACTATGAGATCGTTGGTCCCGTCTGCGAGAGCAGCGACGTCGTCGGCCGCGATCGCCGGTTGGCACGCCTCGAGGTGGGCGATCTGGTCGCAATCCGCGACACCGGCGCCTACGGCGCCGTGATGGCGTCGAACTACAATCGCCGTCCGCTGCCCGCGGAAGTGCTGGTCGACGACGGCGAGTGGCGCGTCATTCGGCGACGACAGACCGTTGACGACATGCTGCGACTGGAGGAATAGAACGGTTCGGGGTTCAAGGTTCGAGGTGCTGCGTTGAATATGTCTGGACGCTTGATCGCCTTCGAAGGTCTGGATCAAAGTGGAAAACAGACGCAGGCCGAGCTGCTGCGGGATCGGCTCAAGCAGGACGGTCACAAGTCTCGACTCGTGTCGTTTCCCGACTACGGAACGTCGATCGGCGAAGAGATCGCGCGCGCGCTGCAGGGCGAGCGGGAGTATCGCCCCGATGTCATGCAGCTGCTCTACGTCGCGAATCGCTACGAGCGGAAGCCCGATCTCCTGCGGTGGATCGACGGCGGACTGATGTTGGTGTGCGATCGGTACACGGCCTCCAGCGTCGCGTACGGCGAGGCACAGGGCCTCGACGGGGCGTGGCTGATCGAGATGCAGAAGTTCCTGCCCGCTGCGGCGGCCACCATCCTGCTCGACATCGCTCCGGAAACGGCCGCGAGGCGCAAGGCCCTCGACCGCGATCGCTACGAGCGCGATCTCGCGATGCTCTCGCGCGTGCGCGACAGCTACCGTCGAATGGCGCAGGCCAACGACTGGATCGTCCTCGACGGCGAGCGCTCCAAGGAGGCCATAGCCGAGGACGTCATCACCGCAATGCGGTCCACCCTCAGCAGGTGATGTCCGGCCTCAGCCGGATCTGCCGACCACCCTCGCCGCTGTCAGAGCGCGAACCTCTCGAACACCCGCCCCCTTCAGCACTTTCGCGCACGCTTCCAGCGTCGCGCCGGTCGTGCTCACATCGTCGACGAGCACGACAACTGTGTCACACAGTCGCCAGGCGTCCCGAGTCGCCACGAACGCATCACGGAGATTTCGGTGTCGCTGCGCCGCCGGCAGGCTGGTTTGCGGCGCCGTCGCTCGAATCCGGCGCAGCGCGGCGACCGCGGGGAGGCCGAGATGGCGCGCCAGGTCGGCGGCCTGGTTGAATCCGCGCTGTCGACGGCGGCTCGGGTGAAGTGGCACGGCGACGACCCAGTGAGCGCCGTCGAGAACATCGGCACCGCGTTCGCGCATCAGCGCCGCAACGGGTGCAGCCAGCGTTCGGCGGCCTTCGTATTTGATCGCGTGGACGATTGCGCGAAGCGCGCCATCGTACGCGCCGATTGCGCGGGCGCGATCCACAAAACGCGGCGCCCGACGACAGCGGGGGCAACGTTCGAGCGGCACGCTGATCCCCCGCCAGGTCGGCAAAGGATCGCCGCAGCGATCGCACAGCGGCGGCGTCAGCGGGAGAATCGATTGCCAGCACTCGTCGCAGACGGGTCCGTTCGTCGCCGCTACGAGGGAGCGATCGCAGACCGCGCACAGGGGCGCGAGCACGACCGCCAGGACGGCGTCGAGCGCCGCGCGCGCCGCCGATGTCAGCGCGCGGCGGACACCTCGATGCGCTCGGCGTTGCCCCAGAGACGCTCCAGGCCGTAGAACAACCGGGTCTCGGGGCTGAAGACGTGGACAACGAAGTCGAAGTAGTCGAGCAGGATCCATTCGGAGCGGTCGTAACCCTCGATGTGGGCCGGCTTGGCGCCGTCCGCAGCGAGCGCTTCAATCACGGCGTCGGCAATCGCCCGGATCTGCCGCGTGTTGGTGCCCGATCCGATCACGAAGTAGTCGGTGAAGCCGACGGCCTTGCGCAGGTCGAGCACGACGAGATCCTCGGCCTTCTTGTCTTCGGCCGCCTTGATCGCGCGATCGATCTGAACGGGAAGCCGCGAGGATCCTTTACGATGCTTGTCCGTTTTTGCCATGCAACCTGCCTGCCGCCGGCGGCGCCGCCGTGTCGTCATGACGGCGCCCGGGGACGCTCGGCATATAAAGTCCGTGCTGCTCAATGTATTGCTGCACGATCGGCGGGACAAGACCGTCGATCGACTCGCCCGCTTCGCACCGCGCCCTGATCGCAGTTGCTGACACATCGGCCGTGATGGCATCGATCAAAAAAATCGATCGCTGACTGTCAGGCGAGGCTGGCCGCCGAACCATGCGAGAGGCGAGTTGCGGAAGCCGTGCCGGCAGCGCATCCACGGAGAGGCCCGGTCGAGACACGACGGCGAAGTGCGCCGCGTCGAGGATACGGGGGTAGTCGTGCCACGTCGCGACCTCCGCGAATGCGTCTGCCCCGACAACGAAAAAGAGCTCGGTGGATCGATAGCCGCGCGCGCGAAGTTTCGCCAGCGTGTCCGACGTGTAGGAGGGAGTGTCGACCTGCAGTTCCAGGTCGGAGGCGTGCCATCCGGGGCGGTCCTTTACGGCCAGGACGACCATGGCATGACGATCCGCCGCTGCAGCGCCGGGTTCGCGTCGGTGCGGCGGTACGTTGGCGGTCATCACGAACAGCTCCGTCAGGCCCAGCGCATGCTGCGCGGCTTCCCCAACGTCCAGATGTCCATAGTGAATGGGATCGAATGTGCCGCCGAGAATACCAATGCGCCTTTCCGTCATGCGGCCGTTTGGCGAGCCGCCGCAAGACGGCGCCACATGGCTTCGAGCAGGTCTGGCACACCGGCGCCGGTTGCGCCGGAGATGCGAAAGAACGGGAGCTTCAATTCAGCTGCCCGCCGTTCGAGCGGCGCCACACGTGCATCGGCCTGCGTCGGCGCGACGGCATCGAGCTTGTTGGCCGCCACGATCTGCGGCTTTGCAGCGAGCGTCGGCTCGAACAGCTCGAGCTCGCGGCGAACCGTATCGAGATCCTCTACCGGATCACGGCCGCTCGACTCCGTCACGTCCACGAGGTGGACGAGCACCTTCGTGCGCTCGAGATGGCGCAGGAACCTGTGACCAAGCCCCAGACCACGATGAGCGCCTTCGATCAGTCCCGGAACGTCGGCGACGACAAAGCTGCGGTCGTCGCTCAGGCCGACGACGCCGAGGTTTGGCGTGAGCGTGGTGAACGGATAGTCCGCAATCTTCGGACGCGCGGCCGAAATCCGGGCGATCAAGGTCGACTTCCCGGCGTTTGGAAACCCAACGAGGCCCACGTCAGCGAGCAGCTTGAGCTCGAGGCGTAAATCCTTGGCCTCGCCTGGTTCGCCGGGCTGCACTTTCCTCGGCGCCCGGTTGGTCGACGTCGCAAACCGGGCGTTCCCCATTCCGCCTCGGCCGCCGCGCGCGACGAGCACGCGCTGGCCTTCTTCCGCGAGATCCGCAAGCAGGCGCAGTGGATTGGACGGGTCGCCAGTTTTTTCGTAGATCAACGTCCCAATCGGAACGGCGAGTTCGAGTTCCTCGCCGGCGCGGCCCGTGCAGTTGGAACCTTGACCATGTTCGCCGCGTTTGGCTGTGAACTCGGGATGGAACCGGTAATTGATGAGGGTGTTGATGTGAGGGCTGGCGACGGCGTACACGGACCCGCCCGGACCGCCGTCACCGCCGCTCGGCCCGCCCCGGGGGACGCGTTTTTCGCGGCGAAACGCCACGCAGCCGCGGCCGCCGGCTCCGGCTTTGACGTGAATGTCGACTTCGTCAACAAACATAAAATTGGCGACCTGGTGACGTGGTGATTTGGTGATTGGAATTCACCATTTCACGCATTCACCAACTCACCAATTATTCGACGGGCTGAACGCTGATGACCCTGCCGTGCGCGCCGTGGTTCTCGAATCTCACGCGGCCCGCGATCTTCGCGAAGATCGTGTCGTCCTTTCCGAGACCCGCGTTGAGGCCGGGCCGGAATCGCCGGCCCCGCTGGCGCACGATGATCGTGCCGCCGCTGACCAGGTTGCCGTCGTGTGCTTTGACACCGAGGCGCTGCGAGTTGGAGTCGCGCCCGTTGCGAGAACTGCCTTGTCCTTTTTTGTGAGCCATTAGCCTACCACCAGGGATTAGGGGTAAAGAATCCTGAGCCCTGACCCCTAGCCCCCAGCCCTTAACCCTCGAGAAGAATATCCTTGATGCGAACCTGCGTGTACTGCGCGCGGTGACCTTTCGTGCGGCGCATACCCTTGCGACGCTTTTTCTTGAAGACGCGGATTTTCGGGCCGCGCGTCTCGCCGTCGACGACCGCAATCACGCGCGCGTTCGCGACGAAGGGCGCCCCGGCCATGACTTCGCCGCCGTCTTTCTCGACGAGCAGGACCTGATCGATCGTCAGCTCGGCCCCTGCATCGCCCGCGGTGCCCGCCAGTCTCGCCGTGCCGCCGGGAGTGACTTTGATCTGCTGGCTCCCGCTCTTGATGATCGCGTACATGATCGCCACCCGTGCAAAACGCATAGTGTACTACCGAAAGCACTCGAGAGCAAAGCTGCAGGGAAACGGGGATGAAGGCACTTCCGGCGCACGCAGGTTCACCGATAGCAGCAATTACCCTGCGTTGTCGGCGCGCTCTCTCCGGTTGCTGTTCTGATTACTTCAACAGAACCCGTGATCCACGGATTTTCTGGCTGCTGAGTGCGCTCAGGAAGTTCGGCACGAGCCGGTCCATCAGCTCGAAGTAGGACGATAACGCCGGCGTGTTCTGCTGCGCGTTATAGAGAATCTCTTCCCGATAGCTCTCGGAGTACATGGTCGCGCCACTGCGACCGTCGATGAACACGAATTTCGGCCGCAGCATGAAGCCCTTCCGCTCCATATACGTCCTGGTGGGTATCACCCGGCGGCGGCCATACTGATCATAGACCTCAGTATCGCGCTGGACGAAACCCGAGGAGGAACGGTTGGTGAAGAGGACCGTGCCGGTTACGATCAGTGGATTCTGGAATTCCTCGCCGATCCGCTTCCAGTACGCGGTGTTCGCGAACAATCGTTCGTACTGTTCGAGATCTTTTTCATCCTTGATGCGCTGCGGCAACGCCATTGAGGCGATCGGCTGATGATCGGCGCTGCTCGTATTGTTGGGCGATGAGCCCTCGTGCGCCGCGACGGACTCGTCGGCCCGAGGCTGATCGTGCGCCACTTCCAGCAGTGGGAGGATGTCGGCGTCGATGACCTTGAGCGACGATTTCGTGCGCAGCTGGCTGCGCAGCAGGCGCACGGTTTCCTGATTCGCGTCGATGTCGTCGCTGCCTCCCGTCACGAAACCGGCCACGAGGACTCGCTGGAACGGTGTGACGTCGAGTTTGGGCTGGATGGGCGTCTCGATGGGTATTTCGAGATAACTCGCGCCGCATGCCACGGTGACAAGGGCAAAGGCCGCCGAGGCTGCAAGCGCGAGTATACGGGGCGTGCGTCGGCTCGTGTTACGGCTCTTTTCCGGAGCTGGTCCGATCATTGATTTCCTTGAACAGCTCGTAGTTCTGACGAATCTGGGCGTTGTTGGGCGCGAGTTCGATCGCCTTCTCGTAAGCCTTCCGCGCCTTGTCGAGCTGCCCCTCGTGCTCGTACGCGATGGCGAGGTCGTTATACGCCGCAGCGTAGGTCGGGTCGAGCTCGATGGCTTTTTCCCAGCGGTAGATCGCTTCGCGCCAGAGCCCGCGCTGTGCAACGTTGATCCCGAACTCGACCTGCGATTTGGCGTCGTTCTTCCCATCGGCAAACGACGGGGATGCCGAGAGGACAATCGCGGCGGCCAGGAGGAACGCTGCGCTCGGATTCATCGGTGGATCAATGGCCACTATACCACCTTCAGGACCGCGCGGAGCAAGGCATATGCCACAGATGATACTGAAAGATCCTTGAACTTTTGCCGCGACAAGCGCACTGACTTACGAAACTTGACGTCCGATGTCCTCTGAATTTCGTGGGTCGCCCTTATAATGTACGTCCAGGAGGTCGGGCTCCGCGCATCGCGCGGGCAGCTCGGCCTCCTTTTTTGTTTGGTCCGTTTCGATTGGACGTCACCGACAACAAAAAGGTCGCGCTGCCCGAAAGGGGTGTGCCGTGACCGATTTGCTCGATTTCATATCGTTGTCGCTGTTGCCATCGTGGTGCTGGATCCGTATCGCGGAGGCCCTTCGTGCGGGCGACCCCGCGCAACTGGTTCTCGAGCGCCTTCTCTTCGAACACTGGCACGCCGAGGCCGACAAGCGAGCCATCCTGTGTCGCCGGGCCGAAGCCGCGCTCCGTCGAGCCGCAGAGGCTGGAATTCTTGCCGTGCCATGGTGCGATCCGTCATATCCCGTGGCGCTGACGACGATCGTCGACCCGCCGCCGATGCTGTGGGCGCGCGGAAAAATAGCGACGGTCAATCGGGCCGCGGTTGCGGTCGTTGGGTCGCGCGCCGCATCGCCGTACGCGCTGTCGGTCGCCGAGCGGCTCGCCGTCGATCTCACACGCGCCGGACTGGTTGTCGTCAGCGGCCTTGCGCGCGGCGTGGATTCGGCCGCGCATCGTGGCGCGCTCGTCAGCGGTGGCTCGACGATCGCGGTGCTCGGCTCGGGCATCGACGTGTTGTACCCACCCGAGCACGCGGCGCTTGCGTCCGACATCGAGCGCGAGGGCGCCATCCTCAGCGAACTCGTGCCGGGAACGCCTCCGAGGGCGCGTTTCTTTCCGCAGCGCAATCGCCTCATCAGCGGCCTCTCGCGCGCTGTCGTGGTGATCGAGGCCGGCGAAAAGAGCGGTTCGCTCATCACGGCACGCTGTGCCCTCGAACAGGGACGTGATGTGCTCGCCGTCCCGGGCAACGTCCTGAGCGGCCGCAATCGTGGCGCGCACGCCCTTCTTCGGGACGGCGCAAAGATTGTGGAGACTGCGGACGATATCTTGGAGGAGCTGGGAATGACGGTGCGGACAGGACGGGCAGCCAGGTCAGGAGAGGCGGCAACGGCGGGAGAGGCGAACGTGGATCCGATCCTGGAATGTTTGACAGTCGGCGAGCCCAGCGATCTCGATGAGCTTTCCGAGCGATCCGGCCTCAATCCGTCGCGTCTGTTGCCAAGGCTGTTCGAGTTGGAACTGCGAGGAATCGTGGCGCGCGTCGGCGGCGGGCGCTTCGTGCGAATCGGCAGTTCGTGCTAGGGTGGAGCACGGATGGCGAAAACACTGGTCATAGTCGAGTCACCCGCGAAGGCACGAACAATCGAGCGCATCCTGAAATCTGGTTACGATGTGCGGGCGAGCTACGGCCACGTTCGCGACCTGCCGGAGTCGGCGGACGAGATCCCCGATGCGATTCGAAAGCAGAAGTGGGGGAGACTCGGCGTCGACATCGAGTCCGACTTCCGTCCCTACTACGTCGTGCCGAACGACAAGCGCAAACACGTGCAAGCGCTGAAGACCGCGCTCAAAGGCGCCTCGCAGGTGTACCTTGCAACCGACCCCGATCGCGAAGGCGAGTCCATCAGCTGGCACCTGAAGGAAGTGCTCAAGCCCAAGGTGCCGGTCAAGCGAATCGTGTTCCACGAAATCACAGAGGACGCCATCAAGGATGCCGTCCGCAACGCTCAGGACGTCGACCAGAATCTGGTGCGCGCGCAGGAGAGCCGTCGAATTCTCGATCGCCTGTACGGCTACACGCTGTCGCCGGTGCTGTGGAAGAAGGTGCAGACCGGGCTGAGCGCAGGCCGCGTGCAGAGCGTCGCCGTGCGCCTGATCGTGGACCGCGAGGAACAGCGCCTCGCGTTTCGCCCCGCGACCTACTGGGATCTCGACGCACGCTTGGCCGGCGAGGGCCGGGAGTTCACGGCCACGCTGACCCGTCTTGGATCGGCGCGCGTTGCCACCGGGAAGGATTTCGATTCGAACGGCACCCTGACGGGTACGAACGCACGGGTGTTGAACGAGCCGGAGGGGCGCGCGCTCGTCGCCGCGCTGTGGCAGCATGTGCCGTGGACGGTCACCGCCGTCGACGAGAAACCGGGTGTGGAGCGTCCGGCGCCGCCGTTCACCACGTCGACCCTGACGCAGGAGGCCAGCCGGAAGCTGGGATTCTCCACCGAGCGCACGATGCAGACGGCGCAGCGGCTGTTCCAGGAAGGGTTTATTTCGTATCACCGCACGGACTCCACGACCCTGAGTGACCGCGCGTTGTCGGAATCCGCGTCGGTCATTCGCAGCATGTTCGGCGAGGAGTACTATGCGGGCCCGCGACGCTACGCCACCAAGGTGAAGAATGCGCAGGAGGCGCACGAGGCGATTCGGCCGTCCACCTTTGGCAGCACGCCGGCCTCGCTCGAAGGCACGCTCGACCGCGATGAATGGCGCGTGTACGAATTGATTTGGAAACGCACCACCGCGTCGCAGATGGTCGATGCCCGCGTGTTGCGTACGACGGTCGAGATTACCGGTGAGGGCACGAATAAGGAGGACGCGGTGTTTACCGCGTCAGGCCGCACGATCGAGTTCGCCGGCTTCCGCCGCGCGTATGTCGAGGGCAGCGACGATCCGGCGGCCGAACTCGAGGAGCAGGAGACTGTGCTGCCGAAGATGACGGTCGGCGAGCGCGTCGGCCGCGACGGATCGACGCGCGTGTCGATCGCCGCGCTGGATCCAAAACGACACGAGACGACGCCGCCGGCGCGTTACACCGAAGCATCCCTCATCAAGGAGCTCGAGCGGCTTGGCATCGGACGTCCGTCCACCTACGCATCGACGATCGGCACGATCGAGCGGCGCGGCTACATCTTCCGACAGGCAAAGGCCCTGGTCCCGAGCTTCACCGCGTTTGCCGTGACGCATCTTCTCGTCGCGCACTTCGGCGACCTCGTGGACGTCGAGTTCACGGCTGAAATGGAAGAGGACCTGGATCAGATTTCGCGCGGCGAACGCGAGTGGCTCGACTTCATTCGCGAGTTCTATCGCGGGGACAAGCATCATCGCGGCCTCGAAGAGGCCGTGCGCCAGGCCGAAGAGCGAGCCGACTATCCGCTCATCGACATCGGCGTCGATCCGGAATCGGGGGAGACCGTACGCGTGCGCATCGGGCGGTACGGACCGTTCCTGCAGATGGGCGAAGGTGGACCGGGCAGGACCGCATCGATACCGCACTCCCAGGCACCCGCGGATCTCAGCCTCGAGAAGGCGCTGGCATTGATTCGCGCGAAGGCCGAAGGCCCGCGCCAGCTCGGCGTCGACCCGAAGACCGGTCTCACCGTCTATGCCATTCACGGACGCTTCGGCGCCTACGTGCAGCTGGGCGAAACGCCGGAGAAAGGATCGAAGGAGAAGCCGAAACGATCCTCATTGACGAACGGCCTGACGGAGTCGACGGTGACGCTCGAGGACGCGCTGAGGCTTCTCGAATTGCCGCGCGACCTCGGCCTGCATCCGGACACACAGCAGCCAATCGTGGCGGGCCTCGGCAGATTTGGTCCGTACGTCAAACACGGAGACGATTTCCGGTCGCTTGGCGCCGACGATGACCTGTTTTCCGTCGGGTTGGACCGGGCGCTCGCACTGTTTGCCGAACCGAAACGCGGCGGACGTCGCAGGGCGGCACGCCGGGTCATTCGAGAGATCCCGGCCAGCGACGGAGCACCGCCGCTGCAGGTGCTCGAGGGTCGCTACGGCCCGTACGTCACCGATGGAGAGGTGAACGCATCGATCCCGAGGGGTTCCGATCCGTCGACGCTGTCGCTCGACGATGCGCGTGGACTCCTTGAGGCGCGGCGCAACGCGCCGCCCAGGGCGGGTCGTGGCCGTCGAGCCGAGCCTGCTCGAAAGGGTCGGGCGACACGCCCGGCGGCCGGCGCAAAAGGCGGCGCGGCGGCCGCTGCGAAGGTCCCGTCGGCGACGACGGCCAGGCGGAAGCCTGCTCGACGTAAAACGGTTCACTGATGCGCGTGCGCATCGTCGGCGGAGGACTGGCCGGATCCGAGGCTGCATGGCAGGCGGCATCGTGCGGCGTGCCGGTCACGCTGTACGAGATGCGCCCCGTGCGGCCCACCGCCGTGCACAAGACGGAACGTCTCGCCGAACTGGTGTGCAGCAACTCGTTCCGTGGCGACAAGCTCGATAATGCCGTCGGCCTTCTGAAGGAAGAGATGCGGCGCCTTGGGTCGCTGGTCATGCGAGCCGCTGACGACAGCCGCGTACCGGCCGGAGCAGCACTGGCCGTCGATCGCGAGCGGTTTGCCGAGATCGTCACCCGCACGCTGAGCGATCATCCGCACATCACGATCGTGCGCGAGGAAATCACGTCGATTCCGGATTCGACCGCCCAGGATCCCGTGATCGTCGCGAGCGGTCCGCTCACGTCCGATGCGCTGTCGGCCGACATCGCGAGGATTGTCGGCAGCGACCATCTGTACTTTTACGACGCCATCAGCCCGATCGTGCTGGCTGAAACGATCGATCGCCAAAAAGTATTTCGCGCATCGAGATGGAATCGGAGTTTTCGTTCAAGCGATGGAGCGCGAGGCTTTCAGCCGAGCGATCCCGCCGATGTCCGCTCGCCTGAAAGGCTGGCGCTCCAATCGTGCGGCGTGGACGATGGTGAAGGCGATTATCTGAACTGTCCCCTCACGCGCGATGAATACGATCGTTTCTATGACGCGCTCGTCACCGCGGAATCCGCAACCGTCCACGACTTCGACAAGGAGAAATTCTTCGAAGGGTGTCTGCCGATCGAGGTGATGGCGCATCGCGGCCGCGATACGCTTCGGTTCGGCCCCATGAAGCCGGTCGGCCTCGTCGACCCGCGTACGGGTCGCGAACCATATGCGGTGGTGCAGCTGCGTCAGGACAATCTGGCCGGCGATCACTACAGCCTGGTTGGATTCCAGACGCAGATCAAATGGGGCGAACAGGCGCGAGTCCTTCGAATGATCCCGGGTCTGGAACAGGCGGAGTTCGTCCGGTTCGGCATGGTCCATCGCAACACCTATGTCAACGGGCCAACAGTCCTGGCCGAGACGTGGCAGGTCAGGAATCGCCCCACGCTGTTCTTCGCGGGGCAGATGTCGGGCGTCGAAGGATACGTCGAATCAGCGGCGTCAGGGTTGCTGGCGGGACTGAACGCCGCGGCGCTGGCTCGGGGCGGCACGGTGTCGGCGCTGCCGCGGACGACGGCAATGGGCGCGCTCGCGTACTATGTGTCGCACGCGGATCGCGCGCACTACGAGCCATCGAATATCACGTTTGGGATTCTGCAGACGATGCCCGATGCGCCGCGAGGGAAAAAGCCCCGGAATCTCGCACTCTCGAGGCGGGCGTTGGCCGATCTCGACCGATGGACCGCCGGTCGCGAGCTCGTGATGCGATGATGGAACATCTGGCGGAGTTTCTGAGCTTCCTCGAGCTCAATCGCAACGCCTCGTTGCACACCGTTCGTGCCTACGAGAGCGACCTGTTGCAATTTCTCGATCATGCGGCGGCTGCGACCGGTAACACGCGCGCTGATCTGAGGCCTTCGAACCTCGATCGGGGAGCCATTCGCGGATTCCTCGCTGAACTGCACAAGGCCGGTGAGTCTCGTGCGACCGCGGCGCGCAAGCTCGCCGCCGTCCGCACGTTCCTTCGATATCTGCGCCGCGAAGGCTTCATCGACGACGATCCCGGCGGGTTGGTGCCGACGCCGAAACGTGACGTGCGTATGCCCGCACATCTTTCGGAAACCGAGATGGACGCCCTGCTCGAGGCCGCGGGAGACGACACGCCGCTCGGGCGGCGCGATCGAGCCATCCTCGAGCTGTTCTATGCATCGGGCCTGCGACTGAGCGAGCTGGCGGGCCTCGATCTCGACGATCTGAACTTGAGCGCGAAGATGGTGCGGGTCGTTGGCAAGGGCGGCAAGCCGCGCATCGTGCCGTTCAACAGCAGTTCGGCGAAGGCGATGCGCGCGTACTTGAACGAGCGCGAGCGGCTGATGGCAAGGCAGGAACGAGGGCAGGAACGGCAGGAGCAGCGGGGACGGCACGCAACACGCGCGAGAAAGGCACGGCAATCGCGACCGCTCTTCGTCAATTATCGCGGGACGCGGTTGACGGCGAGGAGCATCGATCGTCTGGTTCGACGATACGTCGCGGCGAGCAGTGCGCGCATGGGAATCAGCCCGCACGCGCTGCGCCACTCGTTCGCGACGCACCTGGTGCAGCGCGGCGCCGATTTGCGCGCCATTCAGGAACTGCTCGGCCACGCACGTCTGAGCACGACGCAGCGCTACACACACGTCAACGCCGCGCACCTGCTCGAGGTGTACCGACACGCGCACCCGAAGGCAGGCAGGGCAGCGCAGACAGGAAAGACCGGAAAACCCGGAGCGTAGCGCCTGCGTTCGAGCCCGGTACTTTAGCGGCTCGCGATCACGACGCCGCCGCGACCGGCGACTCCAGCGGGGCGGCGCGGCGGCCGCGCGGGAACTGAATGCTGAGTGTCTTGATCTTGTAGTTCATCACGCGTGGGCTGATTGACAACAGCTCCGCAGCGTCTTTCTGCACCCAGTTCGACATCTTCAGCGCCTCGATGAGCGCGTGGCGCTCGATCTCCTCGAGCGGGATGCCGGTGGGTGGGATCTTGACCACGGCCGAATGATCGCGCGAGCCGGTGGTGGTCTGCACTTCACCGATCCGGAGATCGGACGCGGCGATGCCGCGGCCTTCGGCCAGCAGGATCGCGCGCTCGATCGTGTTCTCGAGTTCGCGAATGTTGCCCGGCCAGTTGTACCGCATCAGCAGCTTCTGCGCGTCGGGTTCAAGGCCGTCGATCTTCTTCTTCAACTCGCCGGCGAACCGCTGGATGAACGTCTGGGCCAGCGGCACGATGTCGTCCTTGCGTTCGCGTAGTGGCGGCATGTCGATCGACACGACGTTGAGCCGATAGTAGAGGTCCTCGCGAAAGTGTCCGGACTGGACCATCGCGGGCAGATCACGATTGGTCGCGGTAATCAGCCGCACGTCTACGCGCAGCGTGCGGGTCCCTCCCAGGCGTTCGAATTCGTGCTCCTGCAGCACGCGCAGAATCTTGGCCTGCGTGCTCGGGCTCATGTCGCCGATCTCATCCAGGAAGAGCGTGCCGCCGTCGGCCTGCTCGAAACGGCCGATGCGCTGTTTGTCGGCGCCGGTGAACGCTCCGCGCTCGTGGCCGAAGAGCTCCGATTCCAGGAGGTTTTCCTGCAGGGCCGCGCAGTTGACCTTGACGAAATTCCGTGTGGCCCGCAGCGAGTTGTGGTGGATCGCGCCCGCGATCAGCTCCTTGCCGGTGCCTGTCTCACCGTGAATCAGCACGGTCGTGTTGCTCTTCGCGACCTTCCGGACGATGTCCAGGACGCGCTGCAGCGCGGCACTGGATCCGACGATGCGGTCGAAGTCGTAAATATCCTGCTGGGCGCCGCGGAGGTAGTCGAGCTCGTTCTTCAGACGCCGCACTTCGAGCGCCTTCGCGATCTTGACCTCCATTTCCTCGATCTCGAAGGGCTTCTGCACGTAGTCGAAGGCGCCGCTCTTCATCGCCTCGACCGCGGTGTTGACGGATCCAAACGCCGTCATCAGGATGACGGCCGTGGTGGGATGCAGCGCCCGCGTGGTGCGCAGCACGTCCAGTCCATCGCTGCCGCCCATCTTGAGGTCGGTCAGGACAACGTCGAAGTAACCGTCGTGCAGCCGCTCGATCGCGGCATTGCCGTTCGAAGCCTCCTCGACGTCGTGCCCGCCTTCTGTCAATCCCCGGACCAGTCCGCGCCTCAACGCATCGTGGTCATCAGCAACAAGAATTCGACCCATATCAGTCCGCCTCGCAACGTTGACGAGTTGGCCAGTTCGTGAACTGGTGATTCGAGCGAATCCACCTCACCGGTTCACCAACTTCCTACTTGAACCACGCCGATTTACTGTTGACGGGCAGCGTGACCCGAAAGTGCGTGCCGGTACCCGCTACGCTGCTCATGTCGATCCGCCCATCATGTGCATCCACGATCTTCCGGACGATCGCCAGTCCCAGCCCCGATCCCTGCGGTTTCGTCGTGAAAAATGGATCGAAGATCTTGTCGGTCGCCTCCGCCGGCACACCGGGACCATCGTCGATCACGTCCACCATGACGGTTGGCGTCGGCTCGTGCTGGCCGCTCAGCGCCGGATCTTCGTCGAGCGAGCCGGCGACGGCGACAATCTTGATGTGCCCCGAGCCGTTCAGCGCCTCGAATGCGTTCGCGATCAAATTCGTGAAGACCTGCGACAACTGGTGATGATCGGCGTCGATCATCGGCAATTCGGGCTCGACGTCCATCGACACCGCCACTGCGCCTCGCGTGACCTTCGACTCGGCCATGGTCACCGACTGCTGCAGCACCTCGTGGATGTGTGTGCGTTCGACCTGCAGGCGGACCGGACGCACGAACTCCAGCATTTCGACAACGATCGCGTTCGCGAGCTTCGATTCGCTGATGATATCGGCGAGCAGCGACTGGGCGGCAGGCGATTCGGGGACCTGGCGGCGCAGCAGGCCGGCCATCACTTCGATCCCCGCCAGTGGATTTTTCAATTCGTGCGCAATGCCGGCGGCCATCTCGCCGAGCGAGGCGAGGCGATCGCGCAGCCGCTCGCGTTCTTCGTGCTGCTCGACGTGCGTCAGATCCTTGAAGAACATCACGGCGCCGATCAGGGCGCCGCTGTCTTCCTGCACGCGCGACAACGTATAACCGATGACGCGTTTCAAATCGGGGATGCGCATTTCGGCCCGGCTCGGCAAGTGACTCAACTCGAACGCGCTCGACAGAACGCGGATCACGGCGGGCCACTCGCGCAGGACGTCGGAGAATGGACGGCCCAGATCGCCACCCGGCCCGGGCGTCAGGCCGAAAATCCGGTACGCTTCATCGTTCATCAACGCGATGGTGCCGTCGCGGCGAAACGCGATGACGCCGTTGCGCATGCTGGCGACGAGATAGCGGCAGAATCGATCGTCGGGCGCCGGACCTGCGCGTGGAGATCGTCGCCGCTCGGCTGCCCCGGATTTCGACGCGCCCGGAGAAACCGGGAGGCGCCGATCGGGACGATCGCGAGGGCCGGGAGGCGACTCAGGCATCGTTGGAGGCACGGAGGCTTGTCGCGCAAAGGGCAAACGACGTACCTGAGCAGGTCCGAGGCGATAGGCGGGAAATTACCGCAAATAGGGAGGTTAAGGC
>JBKPDW010000004.1:0-8079 GCA_046728115.1 Acidobacteriota bacterium
ATCGAGCATCGCAGCCGTGCAGATCTGCACCGTGCCGCATCCGAGGAGAAAGTAGTTCAACGCGTGGTCGAACGTCGAGATGCCGCCGATTCCCGAGAAGCTGCGATCGGGAAACGCCTGGGTCAGCTGAGACATCTTCGCCAGCGACAACGGCAGAATCGCCGGTCCGCCGAGACCGCCGGTGGACACGAGGCCGTCGACGTGCACTTCGAAATCGAGCGTCTCTGGATCGATGAGCGGCAGCGACGTGAACGTATTCGACGAGGAAATGGCGTCTGCGCCGCCGAGAAAGGCGCCTCGTGCCTCCAGGACGATGTCCGTCGTCGAGGGCGTGAGCTTGGCCCAGACAGGTATCTTCGCGACTTCCTTGACGACCTTGGTGACGATCGAGACCAGCTCCTTGTCTTTGCCCACATTCGATCCCATGTCTGGCCGATCCATGTGGGGACACGACAGGTTGATCTCGAGCGCGTCGCACCGCTGCTCCTGACAGGCAATCGCCAGTTGTTGCCAGTGACGCAGCTCCGTATCGCTGCCCGAGCCGGCCATAATCGACGCCACCAGCACGCGATCCGGAAACGCCTGCTTGATTCGGCCCAGACGTGGCACCCACCAGTCGAGCGTCTTGTCCGAGATGAGTTCCCAATTCCAGGATGAATGAAGCGCCGTGCCCGCACGCTTCTTCATCGACAGGCGCGAATCGGCGTCAGCGCGAAGGAATTTCGTCTTTGGACCCACCACGTTGACGACCGGATGCAGGCCGATGGTCTTCGTGACGATCCCACCCCAACCCGCTTCGAAAGCGCGAAGGATGTTCGACTCCGATTCGGTCGGCGGGGCCGATGAGAGAAGAAACGGATTCCGAAAGCGAATGCCGGTGAACGTCGTCGACAGATCGGTGGCCATGTTGCTCCTTGTACTCGTACTCGTTTTATCGGTCGAACGGTCGCCCGGCTAAAGCCCCCGGTGGATCGCCGCTCGTATCGTTCGGCCGAATCTGTCTCGACGCGAACGGCGCGCCAACCCTTTAGCCGAGCGTACGCCGGATCGTGGCCTCAATCAACCCGAACGGCTGATCTGTGGCTACGAAGATTTCGTTCGGGTTGTCGAGACCGAACGGCTCCAGGTCGACGAGCAGGTGATGGCGATTGGGAAGCGTCAACGTGATTTCGGCGGCGTCGCGGCACGCCGCAAGCGCGGCCTGACCCATCGCGTACAACGTGTGTTGGACAGATCGGCTCTGATGGGCCGCAAACGTCTCGACGAGCGCCGTCCGAATCGCGTGCCGTGCGCCGAAGTCCGCCGACGCGGACGCGTACTTCCACGACGCGGTGACGGAGGTGGCCAGAATTCGATCCTCGGTTTCGGGCAAGGTCGTGAACTGGTCGCGCGGAAAGCCAGAAAACGCCGAATCCGTCGTCTTCAGCACGACGAGATTGGCCACTCCTGCCGCGACCTCCGTCCTGGTCTGGTCTTTCGTCACGACCGTCGTCGATTGCTCGCCGCCTGTCTGGACGAATGCATGCGGATGCGGGCGGCCGCCGACCGACAGGCGCTGCCAGTGCTGTTCGACCGCACTGATGCGGACGCGCTCGACGGGCGCCTTCGAGGCGAAATGATCGGCGAGGTGGATGGCGAACGCTTCGATGTGATCGATCGGATGCTGCCGGGCGAGCACGTACACCGCGTTCTTCATCGTGTCCGTCGCCAGGCATGTGCTGTTGTCGCCATCCGTGAAGACGCGATCGAAATCGCCCTCGAGTTGCACGTCGATCGTGAGATCCACGATCTCATGCGGATCGTGGCTCCGCTTCAACTTCACGAGCCGGACGCGAGACTTGCCGTACCGATTCCAGGTCAGCTCGGACATCCGAGGCAACCTCCGTCCCTCGGGCGACCTCCGTCCCTCGCTCAACCTCCGTCCCGGCGCCGGGGATGGAGGTCGCGGGAGGGACGGAGGTCGATTCGCTCAAGTGCCTCTGTAGGTGCTGTACCCGAATGGGCTCAGCAGCAGCGGCACGTGATAGTGACCTCCCGCCTCACTCACGACAAACGTGATGTGGACCTCGGGAAAGAACGACTGGCTGATTCCACGAGATCGATGATAGGCGCCGCTGTCGAATTTCAGCCGGTATGTACCTTCCGCCACCGCTCGCCCTTCCGTGAGATTCGTCAGCCGTCCGTTCGCATCGGTTACGCCACGACCTACTTCGATCCAGCCATTCCCCTGCAGCACGTCCAGGACGACTCCAACACCGACCGCCGGTCCGCCTTGCGACGTGTCGAGCACGTGCGTCGTAATCATGTTCGCGGACTCGATCAACTTTGCGAGACGCAATCGCGTGATCTTGCGCTGTTCGTCTGCGGCAACGCGCCATTCGGTGTCGGGATAGTTGTCCAGGCGCCGCGCGAGCAGCTGCAGCATCTCGTCCGCACTCTTCCCGGTGGCACAAACGATGAAAATGTAACCGAAGCGTGCTTCGTATTCGCGATTGGCCTCGGTAAGCCGCGCAAGAACATCGGCCGATGCGGAAGCCACACCGGCCTGCTCGCCGCTCGACCATTCGGCCTCGCGACCTTCTCCGCTTGCCCGGCCCCCGGTCGACGCACCTGAACCGACTGCTCCAATCTTCGGATGGGCGGCAAAAGCCTCGAGCCAGTCCGATCGTTCCAAGGATGCCGACACCGCATCCGCCGCCGAAACCATCGCATCGAGCGACGCGAAGGGTCGCGCCGCCGCCATCGCTCGGGCCCACTTCGTCGAGCCGCAGCATCGCAGCAACTCCCGTGTGGCAGCTTCCTCTTCGAGGTCATTCAGCTGGTCGAGCCGCATCTGATACCTGTCTCAGGCCCTCCGGCATGGGCGTCCGTACAGACGCAGACGACCGACGCCGCCGTCCGGGAATATGTTGAAGCGCACGTGTGTCACGTTTTCGATCGCATGAGTTTCGAATTCGTGACGCGCATGGGGACGAAGTGGCGTCCGGGGGAGGATCTCGCGCCACGAGATCTGCGCGTCGGGAATACGCTCTGGACTCGAGCAACCTTCGAGGCTGCATGCGCCAGGCGCGTTGCCTTTGAAATGTCGCGTGTCGATGTGGACCCGCCGGATCGTGCCGGCGCTGCCCAATCGAATGACCGTCCAGTCGTGCCCCGGCCCGCGCCGCCGCTTCGTCTCCCACCCATCGCCCATGTGCGTCGCATCGCCCGGCATGATGAGATTGTGGCGCGATCCGAAAAACATGTCGCTGCACGCGACGACGACGCCGCCGTGTTGTGCAGCCGCGAGATCCACATCGCCTTGACGGGACAATCGATCCCAGTCGGCAACGACGGTTCCATAGACACGCAGCCTGGCGACGCCGCCATCAGGAAAAATGCGGAGCCGGAGGTGCGTCGCCGACGACGCGGTCTCGATCGGAATGACGTTGTGTGAATCCCCTTCCAGCGGCGTTCGAGGCAGTACTTCGCTCCACGTGGCGCGCAGAAGGTCGTCGATGGCCGGCACCGCTGCGAGGCAGCAGGTTTCGATCGCGCAGGATTCCGGAAAATTTCCCTTGAAATGAGACGTGTCCACGTCGACGCCGCTCACCACCCCGGCAGCACCGAGTTGGATGATGCACCAGTCATACTCGCCGCTGTCGCGGCGTCGGCGGGTCTCCCAACCGTCCATCCACTTGCCGCGCTCGGTGTACTCGCCTTCGCGCCAGACAGGCGCACCGGATTTGATGAGATTCTCCTTCGGTGCGAAAAATTCGTCGTTTGCGGCGACGACTGACGCGCCGAGACGCTCGGAGGCAAGGTCCACGAGTTCGAGCAATGAGCTCGTCTTCATAACAACTGTCCGGACGCCGTTCGAACGAGAGCGTTCTGATCCCAGATGCGTTCGCCGCGCAGAAAGGTCGTCGTCACCCGGCCGCGCAGTCGCCTGCCCGCGTACGGCGTCAGCTTGTGGCGGTGCTGCAGTGCCGCCGGGTCCACGACGAACTCCGCATCAGGATCCCACACGATCAAATCGGCATCGTATCCAACGGCGATGCGGCCTTTGCGGCGATCCAGCGCTGCCAGCGCCGCCGGCCGCTCGCTCATCCATCGGGCGATTCGAGCGGGCCGAGATGTGCGGCCTCCGCCTCGCAGCGGCTCCGGCGAGCCACGCCGGAGCTCGCTTGACTGACGCACGAGCAGAGGCGTGTCACGCGAGCGCTCGGCGTCGGCAGACCACACTGCCGGCAGCGACAACTGAAGCGAGGCGATCCCACCCCACGCACGCATGAAGTCGCCCTGACACTTAAGTTCCGGGGGCGCCGGCGAATGATCGGTCGCGACCAGATCGAGCACGTCCTCGTCGAGTGCCTTCCAGAGGGCTGCGCGATGGTGCGACTCGCGGATAGGCGGCGCGCACTTGAACTCAGTGGCGCCGTCCGGGATCTCGTCCGCAGCAAACGTAAGGTAGTGCGGACACGTCTCAGCCGTGATTGGAACGCCATCGGCTTTGGCCTGCGCGATCTCGGTCACTGCTTCGGCCGCCGCCACGTGCACGATGTGCGTGCGGACGCCGAATTCGCCTGCAAGACGAATCATCAAACGGATTGCGTCAACTTCGGCCTGCGGCGGACGCGTCGCCAGATAGAAACCGTAGGTCGAGCGGACCTGGCCGCCCGTGTGAATCGAGTAAGGGACGATGCGCGACGGCGATTCCGCGTGCACGAGTAGAGGGACATCGCGACGCGCCAGGATCGGCATGGCGCGACGCAGATCCGTCTCGTCGACAGCCGGGAACTCGTCCACACCCGATGGCACGAGAAAGCATTTGAATCCCCGCACGCCAGCGTCGACCAGCGGGTCGAGGTGGCTGTCGTTGCCCGGAACGACTCCACCCCAGAAGCCGACGTCGACGTGGATTCTCTTGCGCGCCGCTTCACGCTTCTCCTCCAGCGCATCGACGGTCGTCGTCGCGGGAACACTGTTGAGCGGCATGTCGACGATTGTCGTGACGCCGCCTGCCGCGGCAGCGCGAGTGGCAGTGTCGAAGCCTTCCCAGTCGGTTCGACCAGGCTCGTTGACGTGAACGTGGGAATCGACGAGACCTGGTGAGACGACGAGATGTCCGAAATCGACCACGTGCGGCGCGCGCTCGACTGCCGCCTTCGCGGCTTCGCCGTTTCGGCGAGCTTCGCCGTAGCTCGGTCGACGTTCGCCCGAGCCGAGGCCGGAAAGGCTCGATCTGCCAGCGCCTGAAGGGGTGGCGCTCCACTCTTCCACGCGGGTGACCACCCCGCCATCGATGTGAATCGATGCCGGCCGTTCGCCGTCCGGCAAAACGACGCGCGTGCTTCGGATGGTCAGCAAGGCCTTACCGGCAGGCGCACGGCCTCGAACTGCGTCGATGGAGCGCACAGCGTGACTTCATCGGAAGCAGTGTCCTCAGAAGATATCCGCGACCTCCGTCGCAGTTTTCAGCTGCGCGCCGCACGCTTGAGGAACGAGCCGCCGCCTGGGCGTCCCACGAATGCGCCGTTCTCGATGACGAGGCGCCCGCGCGACAGCACCGTGTCGGTCGCACCGGTGACCTGACGGCCTTCGTACGGGTTGTAATCCACGTTCATATGAAGCGTCTTCGCGCTGAGCGTGACCGTGCGATTTGGATCGAAGACGACGATATCGGCATCGGAGCCCGGCGCGATGGTACCTTTTTTCGGAAACAAGCCGAAGATCTTCGCAGGCGCCGTCGAGGTGAGTTCCACGAATCGGTTCAGCGAGATGCGGCCTGGACGAACGCCGCCGTCGTACACGAGGCTCATGCGCGTCTCGATTCCAGGCGCGCCGTTCGGGATCTTCGAGAAATCCTTCCGGCCGAGCTCTTTCTGCTCCTTCATGCAGAACGGGCAATGGTCAGTCGACACGCACTGCAGATCGTTGAAAGCCAGCCCTCGCCAGAGCTGAGCCTGCTTGGCTCGATCGCGCAGCGGTGGGCTCATCACGTATTTTGCGCCGTCGAAATCGGGCTCTTCGTAATTGTCGTACGACAGAAAGAGATACTGCGGACATGTTTCCGCGTACGCGGGCAGACCACGGTCGCGCGCTTCGGTCACCATCTCCAGCGCCTCTGCTGCGGAGAGGTGCACGATGTAGATCGGGACATCGGCGATTTCGGCCAGCGCGATCGCTCGATGCGTCGCCTCGGCCTCCGCACGGGCTGGGCGCGTCAGCGCGTGGTACCTGGGCGCCGTCTTTCCCTCCGCCAGCGCGCGCTGCACCAGCACGTCGATGACATCGCCGTTTTCAGCGTGCATGCAGATCGTGCCGCCGTTCTTCGCCGTCCGGCTCAGCGCCCTGAAAATACTCCCATCGTCGAGCATGAAGATGCCGCGATATGCCATGAACAGCTTGAATGACGTGACGCCTTGCCGCACCAGGGCGTCCATCTCGATTTCTACCTGATCGGTGAGCTCCGTGATGATCATGTGAAAACCGTAGTCAATCACGGCCTTGCTTTCGGCCTTTTTCATCCACGTTTCCCACGCGTGGTGCAGGGTTTCACCGCGATACTGGATCGCGAAGTCGACGATGGCGGTCGTACCGCCGAAAGCGGCGGCGCGCGTGCCCGTTTCGAAATCGTCGGCCGATGTCGTGCCGCCGAACGGCATGTCGAGATGCGTATGAACGTCGATTCCGCCCGGGAGGACGTACTTGCCCGTCGCGTCGATCGTCTTGTCCGACTGCATGTCGAGCGCTGTGCCGATGAGCGCGATTTTCTCGTCCTCGACGAGCACGTCGCCCTTGTACTGATCGACCGCGGTGACAACCGTGCCGTTCTTGATCAGGGTTCGCATAGAGCGCCCATTATAGGGGGGAGATTTACGACAACAACACCGGCTTGGCTTCGCGGGCCCAGCCTTCGTCCCATGTCGGCTTCGATGACTTGCGCGCGCCGGCTCGAAGACGATCGAGCAGCGTCTGATCGCGCGGGAACGTCTCGAACAAATCGAAGAGCACATCGGCGAGTTGGACCGCCGTCGAGAACAGCAGCCCGTTGTCGGCGTGCCGCACGCGCTCAGCGAGACAGGCGCCATAGTCGAGTGCGCAAACGGGGACCCCGGCACCGAATAGGTCAGCGACCTTCATCGGAATGTCCAGGCCCGACGAGGATCGGTGCAGGCAGAGTCCCAGGTCGGCACAGCCGACGACACGGGGGTAGTCTTCGGGTTCGAGCCAGCGCGCCCGGAGCTGGATCCGTCGAGCCGCAAGCCCGGCGAACCGGCGCTCGAATTCCGCGCGCCGGGATCCATCGCCGGTAACAAGGATCACGAGATCCGCAAACCGACGCCCCGGCGAAGCCGCCTCCCACCCTCGAATGCGATCCTCCAACCGCGGCAGCGCGTCGATGATGAGGTCGAAGTCCTCGTCCTCGGTCCAGCTGGTCGGGCACACGATGAACCCGGCACCGCTGCCATGCACGCCGAGACGCGTAAATAACGCTTGTCGGAATCGCTCGCGCTCGGCGCGTTCCATCGGCACGAAGCTCGCCGCCGGACGGTCGTAGAGCACCCGCGCCTGCCGCACGCCAAATCGGCTCTCGAGAAATGCCGCCAGTCCCCGCGAGACCGTGAGATTCGCGTCGACGCGTCGGGCGTCGCGCCGCTCGAACCATCGCGCCAGCCGCACCGCGGGGTGCCACTGGCCCAGCCGCACCCGAAGCAGTGTGTAGCCGAGGTTGTGCCAGTCGATCACGAACCGGACACCTTGCCGTCGAAGCGCCATCCACGTGACGACAAGCGTTGGAAACGCTGGAGGGTTTTGCACGAGGACGAGCTGCGGCCGCTGAAGCTTGCGCAGCGTGCCCCACAGCCGGATGCTCAACCGCAGCGCGTCGAACAAACCGGCAACGGCGTACGTCGATCCGGTGAAACCGCCGCGCAGCCGCAGCGTCGCGGGATTGAGGCGGTGAATGTTGATGCGCGGCTCGGCAGTGATCGCCTTGGGCAGCAGCGTGCCCTCGAAACCGACGAGGTCGACGTCGACGCCGCTCGCCGCCAGCGCGCGCGCATGATACAGCATGCGGGCAGAGCGTCCTAAATC
>JBKPDW010000005.1:0-20756 GCA_046728115.1 Acidobacteriota bacterium
GTACGCGATCGTGCGCAGCCTGTTGCCGTCGATCGGTGCGTAGCCGGAGGGTGAGGTGACAACTGTGCTCGACATGGTCAGAAAAGCCTCTTCTTGATCAGCGCCGGGATCGTGGGTGTCAGCTGGAATTGAACGTTCCACTTCGGGCCGCCTACGCTTGGAGCAATGGCGTAGTACTGAACCTGCACCTGCATCAACGTCGGCAAGCCGCCGCATTTACACAGCTTGCCCACCTGTGGCCCGATCGAGAACACCGTTTGGTCGGCCTCCCGATCGACCGTCAGGCTCGGCTGAGTGCCAACCGTCCAACCGCTTGGAAACGAGTACGTGTAATTGAAGACGCCGTTCATATGGTTGGTCTTCGCACCGCTGCCGCCAACCTTGAACCATTGCTGGACGAAGCCATAGGCAATGAAGTGCTGGCCCAGCAACGTCGCTCCGACATCAGGGCCGATCTGCCATGTGTCCTCCCCGAGCTGACGCTGCGACGCCGTCGGAAAGATGAACGTGGGGCCCGCGCCGACCACCAATCGGCCGCCGAACAGCGGGTGCGCCGCGGCAATTCCGAGGACCGTGTCGCCGAACCCCGAGCTTCGATCGCTGCGGCCGGTGCCATCCAAGTACGGTACGGAATTGACCGTCGTCAGCACCGGACGCAAATACAGGCCCCATTGATCGGTCAGCTTCAGGTTCATCAACGGCTGAAACATCAGATTGTTCTGCCAGTGATTGCCGTGGCCCTGCGGCATCTCGATCGAATTGTTGTTCTGCTGGATCTGCATCAGCCAGGCGTTGGAGAACGGATTGGTGGCCTGCTGGGCCAAAGCCGCGGCCGACTGCTCCTGGTCGGCTGACGATGCGGCGCCGGCCGACTGCCCCTGCGCGAATGTTGATGTGGCGGCGCACGCGAACGCGAGAACGACGCCCACAAGACTTCTGATTTTTGGCGACTTCATATTCCAAACATCTCCTGTCGTCCGTTCATCGCAAAGGCAATGCCTGCGCGCGCTGAGCACGCGACTGAGGAAATGTGTCGATTTCTTGCGCGAAGGGGTGGCGGCGGACCGCGTATTCCCAGGCACCGTCTGGAAACAGACGTCGTCGGCGCGAACCACTACGAAGAAATCGTGCGGTTTTCCGGGTGTCCTCGCGACGCCGTGCGCTGGCATTGCGGTTGCGGTTTCCTGAGTGCGTTCGCCGTGACGGCGACGCACATGGAGATGGTATGCAGCGACTTTCACGGCTTGCACGACGCGTCGTACCGCATGTTCTGATGATCGGTTTGCTGTCGATTGGCGCGAGGTGCGCCGCCCAGGAAGTCGAGGCGCCTGCCTCACCCGGTGGCGGACGCGGTCCCATCGTCGCGCCTTCCACTTATCTGGAGCTCAACGTTCCGGTCCAGGACCGCGTCGGGCTGAACGTCTACGGGTTCTACGTCGGCAACGTGGACGTGCCAGCGGGCCAAATCGACGTTCCGATCCGCATCACAAAATTTCTGAAGGTCACTCCCAGCTACCTGTATGTGTCGATGCCCGCCAGCGCGCTCGATGAAATGGTTTCCAAGCCGGTGCGATTCGCCCATGGCAGCGACGAGCAGCAATTTCGGATCGACGGAACCGTGAATTTCACGCTGCGCGGCTTCAACATTTCAGATCGCAATATGTACGTCCGCAGGTTCCTGTCGACTGCGGATATCAACCGCTATCGCAATCGTGTCCAGGTCGCGTATCCCCTCGCGCTCGATGGCCACCCGGTGCAGCCGTTCGCGTCATACGAGGCGTTTTACGAGCGGCAGAACGGCGGCTGGAACAGAAATCGAGTGTGGACCGGCGTCACGCTGCCTCTCAACAAGCAGCTGGCGATCCAGCCGTCCTACCTGTGGGAAAACACTCGAGGGCTGCGCGATCTCAACTACCTGATGCTGGGGGTCATCGTGAACGCGAAGTAACGCAGACGACTGAGTCAACAACTGGAAAGGAGAGTTCGATGTCGAAAGTGTCGAAATGGGGGACAGCACTCGCTGCCGTGGTCGCGACCGTGGTTGCCGCCACGGCGACGACGGTGGCGCAGATGCCGACGTCCCCGTACAAGAAGGCGGCGCCGTTCCCGGAGCCGGATGAAGAGCTCTACGGCGTGACCACCAACGGCAAGATGTACGTGATTGGAGGTTGGGGCGACGGCAAGGGTCGCGGCGTCAACTACGAGTACGACCCCGCCACCGACACGTGGACGAAGAAGACGCCGACGCCGCGGCCGGCGCACCATGCGGCGCTGGCGGCCGCCAAGGGCAAAGTGTACGTGTTTGGTGGTTTCGTCGCTCCGGCGACCACCGCGATCCCGCTCGGCGCCGCCTGGGAACCGATCGCCGACGCGTACGAGTTCGATCCCGCTACCGATTCATGGAAGGCGCTGGCGCCGCTTCCGGGCAAGCGCGGCGCGGCGATCGCCATGGAAGTGGGCGGCAAGATCTACGTGATCGGCGGCGCCACCACGATGGAAGGCTCGAAGGACTCGTTCTTCACCGCGTTCGGGCCGGCGCGCGTGCTGGCTACGAACGATGTGTACGACCCCGCCACGAACAAATACGAGAGCCGCACCCCGATGTCGGTGCCGCGGAATCACGCGTTCGGCGCCGCCGTCAACGGCAAGATCTACGTCATCGGTGGCCGCACCGGCCACGGCTTCATTCTCTCGGCCACCAACACGGACGTGGTCGAAGAGTACAACCCGGCGTCCAACATGTGGAGTATCCCGAAGGAGCGGATGCCGACCGCGCGCAGCGGCGGAGCCTCGGGCACCGACGGCCGCATGATCTATGTCGCCGGCGGCGAGGTGACCACCACGGAACTCGTCGGCGCGTACCGAGCCGTCGAAGCCTACAACCCAGCGACCAATTCGTGGATTGCCTTCCCCTCCATGCCGATGCCGCGTCACGGCGCCGCCGGTGCGGTGATCGGGAATCGTTTCCACCTGGTGAGCGGGATGATCCAGTCGGCGGGAGCGCTGACGTTCCTCGATCCGACGCTCTCCGTCCACACGGCTGCCCACGACGTCCTGGAGCTGCTGTTCAATCCAAATCCGCCGACGGCGCCATCGCCGCGGCAGTAACCGATGTCACCGAACTCCCGTGAAGCGAGCCGCTTCACGGGACCTCATTAATCGTCAACGTTTTGAAGGAGACCTTCATGTCGAAAGTGTTTCAACGCACGACCGCGATGCTCGCGATTCTCATGGCGAGCGTGATGGTCGTCGCGAACGCGTCGGCGCAAATGCCGGCGTCGCCCTGGAAAAAGGGCGCACCATTCCCCGAGCCCGACGAAGAGCTGTATGGAGTCGCCTCTAACGGCAAGCTGTACGTGATTGGCGGCTGGAACGACGGCAAGGCCGGCGGTGTCAACTACGAGTACGACCCCTCCACCGACAAGTGGACGAAGAAGCAGCCGATGCCACGGCCGGCGCATCATGCGGCGCTGGCTGCGGCCAACGGCAAGATCTACGTGATGGGCGGATTCGTCGCGCCGTCGGAAACGGCGCTCCCGCTGGGCGCTGCGTGGCAGCCCATCGACAACGCCTGGGAGTACAACCCGGCGTCCGATTCCTGGAAATCGCTGCCACCGTTGCCGACCGCACGCGGGTCGGCGGTCGCCGTCGAAGCCGGCGGCAAGATCTACACGATCGGTGGCGCCACGACGATGGAGGGACGTGTCCTCGAGGATTCGAGCGGCCGCCTTGGCGATGCCAAGGACCCGTTCTTCACGGCCTTCGGACCGTCACGCGTGCTGAGCGTCAACGAAGTGTACGACCCCGCGACGAACAAGTGGGAAACCCGCCAGCCGATGTCGGTGCCGCGCAATCACGCGTTCAGCGCATCCGTCAACGGCAAAATCTACGTGATCGGCGGCCGCACGGGTCATGCGTTCATCCTCACCGCCACGAACACCGACGTGGTCGAGGAGTACAGCCCGCTGTCCGATACATGGAGCGTTCCCAAGTCGCGGATGCCGACCGCTCGTAGCGGCGGCGTGACGGGCACTGACGGCCGCAGGATCTACGTGGCGGGTGGCGAGGTCACGACCGACCAGTTGGTGGGCGCGTACCGCGCGATCGAGGCG
This sequence comes from Acidobacteriota bacterium, assembly GCA_046728115.1. Taxonomy (GTDB): domain Bacteria; phylum Acidobacteriota; class Vicinamibacteria; order Vicinamibacterales; family CAVVIG01; genus CAVSWN01. The sequence goes on from JBKPDW010000005.1 coordinate 4,113, forward strand.
TACGACACGCTCACGGACTCGTGGATCACGCTGCCCCCGATGCCGATGCCGCGTCACGGCGTTGCGGGTGCGGTGCTTGGCAATCGCTTCCATCTGGTGAGCGGCATGGTGCAGTCCGCGGGCGCCCTGGTGTTCCTTGATCCGACTCTCGCCACACACACGGTCGCGCACGACATTCTCGACCTGCAGCCGTTCACTTCGGCACCAGCGGCCGCTGCGACGAAGAGCGCCGCGGCGCCGGCCCAGGTCCAGGCAAGCACTGGAGCTGCCGCGATCGTGAAGGTGAGCGGTCGTACTGACGACGCACCCGCGCCGTCGACCGCCGCAAAGAAGATCTACACGCGCTACAACATCAACAGCCCCGAAGGTCAGGTCATGCTCGCGAAATATGCGCGCGCGGTCGAGATCATGCGGACGCTCCCCGAGTCGGACCAGCACTCGTGGACGTGGTGGTGGTATACGCACTGGGTCAAGGGATATCCGGCGGCGCTGTGGGACTTGTCGGAGAAGAAGAAGGCGGAGGTCATCTCCACACTTCCCAAGGAGATTCAAGACGACGCGAGGGCCGTGTGGAACGGGTGCCAGGCACACCCCACCGACCCGAGGGACCCGGAGCACTATCAGCAGTGGTTTTTCCTGCCGTGGCACCGATTGATGCTCGCGCAGTTCGAGGGCGTCATTCGTGAGGTGCTGCACGACGAGGACTTCACGCTTCCGTACTGGAACCCGGTCACCGGCAATCCCGACGATTTCATTCTGCCCGCGGTGTTCCGCCGGCCAGGCAGCCCGCTCTACAACGGAACCCGCTGGTTCTGGGTGAACGGGGGCGAACGGATCGACAACCTCTATCGAGATTGGATCAGTCTTGATGCGCTGAACGAGAAGTTCTACATCGACTCGCCTCAGGGCAGCCTCGGGTTCAATCCGAGACTCGACCAGAACCCCCACTTCTTCACACACTTCGGACTCGGGGGCGACATGGCCGAATTCTCGACGGTCGGTGGCGATCCGATCTTCTATCTCCATCACGCCAACATCGACCGCCTCTGGGAGAGCTGGAACCGGCTGGGAAACACGAACCCCACCGATCCCAAATTCCTGGACCGCAAATTCTCGTACGGGGACAGGAGCGGCAAGCGGGTCGATCTGGCGGTGAGCTCGGGCAATCGAACCGCGCAGCTCGGCTACGAATACGACAAGTATGAACTGCCGCCCGCGCCTCACACGATCACGACCGAGGAGGCTGCCGAGAGGGAGCGCGTCTACCACTCTTTCCACAATCAGGCCCTCGGCGCGACGAGTGGCGCCACGCATGCGCCGGCGCCCGGAGGTAAACAGGAATGACCTACGCCCGCCTGACCGGGTATCGGCTCAGGCAGAGGCCACGTCGATGAAACGCATCATCGTTGTCACAGCTATCGCAGTCTCTATCGCCGCCGGCGCGTTCGCCGGCGGCGTCTCCTGGGTGCACCGGTCCGGCGGTGTGCGCGCCGGCGAGCAGGCAACCGTCTACACCTGCCCGATGCACCCTGACTACCACAGCGACCATCCCGGCGACTGTCCGATCTGCGGCATGCACCTCGAACGGGTCCGCGGCGGCGGTACGGCGAACGCCAACGCGGCGCCACCCGCGCTCGCACAAGGCGCCGTGCAGGTAAGTCCCGAGCGACAACAGGCGATCGGCGTCCGGCTCGGCGTCGTCGGCTCCGTATCCGGCACCCGATTGCTGCGGACGACCGGCCGCGTGGCGGCCGACGAGAACCGGACGTATCCGGTCGTCGCCGCGGTGAGTGGCTGGATGCGCAAGGTCGAGCACGTGTCGGCCGGCGACTCCGTGAAGCAACACCAGGTGCTCGCGTCGTTCGTCGCGCCGCCCGAGTTCGACACTGCCCAGCGGGCGTACTACGACGGTCTCGAAAAGTTGTATCGCGCAGCCGCCACGCAGTCGGGCGACCTGAAGCACGCGACCGAAGCCGTCGAGCGGCTCGCAGACGCGTTACGGATCATGGGCGCCTCCAACACGCAGCTCAGGGAGATGGCGAAGCACCGGGACGTCATGGAAGACATCCAGGTCGAATCGCCGGCGGACGGTGTCGTGCTGAAGCGCAGCGCCTCGGCGGGCCTGCGGTTCGATCCCGGCTTCGAGCTGTACCGGATCGCCGATTTGCATCACGTGTGGATTCTGGCTGACGTCTACCGCGATCAGCAGCGGTTCATCCGTCGCGGCGCGCCGGCGCGGATCACCATGTCGGACGCCAGTGGCGCGCTGAACGCGACGGTGAGCCAGGCGGAGCCGATCTTCGACGAGACAACGCTGACGCTGAAGGTGCGGCTGGAGGCGGCAAACCCGCAATTCGCGCTCAAGCCCGGCATGTTCGTGGACGTGGAGTTTCCGGTTCGGTTCCCGGCGGCGCTCGTCGTGCCGGCCGACGCGATTGTGGACTCGGGGGTTCGCAAGACCGTGTTCGTCGATCGTGGCAACGGCTACTTCGAGCCGCGGCTGGTCGAGACCGGGTCGCGCATGGACGGCGACGTCGAGGTGACGAAGGGGCTCGCGCCAGGCGAGCGCATCGTGATCTCGGGCACGTTCCTCGTCGATTCCGAGAGTCGTATGAAGGCGGCGGCGAAGCCATGATCGATCGCATCATCGATTTCTCCGTCAGAAACAAGTTCCTCGTGCTGCTCTTCGTCGCAGCCGCCGCCCTTGCCGGCGCGCGGGCGCTGCACGACGTGCCGCTCGACGCGATCCCGAATCTTGGCGAGACGCAGGTCATCGTCTACTCGCGCTGGGATCGCAGCCCGGATGTCGTCGAAGCACAGGTGACCTATCCGATCGTCACGGCGATGCTCGGCGCGCCCGGCGTGCGCGCGGTTCGCGGCTTCTCCGATTTCGGCTATTCGTTCGTCTACGTGATCTTCGCGGACGGTACCGATATGTACTGGGCGCGCTCGCGTACGCTGGAGTACCTCTCGGGCGTGCTGTCGCGGCTGCCCGCCGATTCGCGAACCGAGCTCGGGCCCGACGCAACCGGTCTCGGCTGGGTCTTTCAGTATGCGCTCGTGGACCGCTCCGGCACACACAGCCTCGCCGACCTGCGCTCTTATCAGGACTGGAACCTGCGGTATCAGCTGAAGGCCGTGCCCGGCGTCTCCGAAGTGGCGTCGCTCGGCGGCTTCGGCCGTCAGTACCAAGTGAACGTCGATCCGAACCGCCTGCGGAACTACGGCGTGTCGATTCAACGCGTGGTGGAAGCGGTGCGCGGCGGCAACGCCGAGGCCGCCGGCCGCCTCGTCGAGTTCGGCGGCACCGAGTACATGGTGCGCGGCCGCGGCTACGCGACCTCGATCGCCGACTTCGAGCGCATCGTCATCTCCGCGAGCGAGAGCGGCACGCCGATCCGGGTCCGCGACGTCGGCACGGTGACGGTCGGGCCGGATCTGCGCCGGGGCGTCGCCGATCTGGACGGCACCGGCGAAGTGGTGTCCGGGATCGTCGTGATGCGCGAGGGACAGAACGCGGTCGACGTCATCGATCGCATCAAGGAGCGCATCCGGCAGATTGAACCCGGCCTGCCCGCCGGCATGCAGATCGTCCCCATCTACGACCGATCGGTGTTGATCCACCGCGCCATCGACAACGTGAGCGACACGCTCCTCGAGGTGGTGCTCACCGTCTCGTTCGTCGTGCTGCTGTTCCTGTGGCATTTGCCCAGCGCGCTGATTCCGCTCATCACGATCCCGGTGGCCGTGCTCGTGGCATTCATCCCGTTTCGCGCGATGGGGATCACGGCGAACATCATGTCGCTCGGCGGCATCGCGATCGCGATCGGCGAGCTGGTCGACGCGGCGATCGTCGTCGTCGAGCAGACGCACAAGAAGCTCGAACAGGCGCAGCGCGAGGGATCGACGCGGGACGCCCGCGACGTCGTGGTGGAGGCGGTCAAGGAGGTGGCGCCGGCGAGCTTTTTCGCGCTGCTCGTGATCGCGGTCTCGTTCCTGCCCGTGCTGACGCTCGAAGCACAGGAAGGGCGGATGTTCAAGCCGCTCGCCTACACGAAGACGCTTGCGATGCTGGTCGCGGCGGGCCTGGTGATCACGCTCGATCCGGCGCTGCGCGTGCTCTTCACGCGCGTGAGGCGGTTCGAGTTCCGGCCGGCGTGGCTGTGCCGGGTGACGAATGCCGTGCTCGTCGGCCACATCAGATCCGAGGAGTCGCATCCCATCAGCCGTTTCCTGACGCGCATCTACGAGCCCGTGGTCCGATGGTCGCTCCAATGGAAGTGGACGGTGATCGGCGCCGCCGCCGGGATCACTCTCGCGACGGTGCCGGTGTTCACGCACCTCGGTTCGGAGTTCATGCCGCCGCTGCGAGAGGGGTCGTTGCTCTACATGCCTTCGACGATGCCGGGCATCTCGATCGGCGAGGCGCAGAAGCTGCTGCAGGTCAGCGACCGGGCGCTCAGGCAGTTCCCGGAGGTCGATCACGTGCTCGGCAAGGCCGGTCGCGCGGACACGAGCACGGATCCGGCGCCACTCTCGATGCTCGAGACGGTGATCACGCTCAAGCCGGCCTCCGAGTGGCGCCGTGTCGACACGTGGTACTCGCGGTGGGCGCCGGACTGGATGAAGCCCGTCCTCCGGCACATCACGCCCGATCACATCTCCGAGGAGCGCCTGGTCGAAGAGATGAACGCCGCGGTGACGTATCCAGGCGTGTCGAACGCGTGGACGATGCCGATCAAGGGGCGGATTGACATGCTGACGACTGGCATCCGTACGCCGGTCGGGCTGAAGATCTCGGGTGCCGATTTCGCCGAGATCGAGAGGATCGGCACGGCGATCGAGGCCGTGCTTCCGTCGGTGAGCGGCACACGCAATGTCTTCGCCGAACGCACCGGCGGCGGGTTCTTCCTCGACGTCGACTGGGACCGCGACGCGCTCGCGCGTTACGGGCTGAGCATCGAGACCGCACAGACGGTCGTGCAGAACGCGATCGGCGGCGAGAACGTCACCACGACGATCGAGGGGCGCGAGCGCTATCCGGTAAACGTCCGCTACATGCGCGATTTCCGATCCGATGCCGACGCGCTCTCGCGGGTGCTCGTGCCGGTGTCGGACGGCCAGCGGCAGATTCCGCTTGGCGAGCTGGCGCGCGTGAAGGTCGCGACAGGACCTGGGATGATCCGCGACGAAGACGGATTGCTCACGGGGCACGTCTTCGTGGATGTCGCCGGACGCGACCTGAGCAGTTACGTGGACGAAGCGAGCGGCGTCGTCCGCGACCACGTGAAGCTGCCGGCGGGGTACGCCGTGCTCTGGAGCGGCCAGTACGAAGCGATGGCTCGCGTCCGCGCGCGTCTCGCCTACATCATCCCGTTCACGCTGTTCCTCGTGTTCGTTCTGCTCTACCTGAACACGCGGTCGGTCGTGAAGACGGCCATCGTGCTACTGGCCGTGCCGTTCTCGGCGGTCGGCGCCGTCTGGTACCTGTACCTGCTCGGCTACAACATGAGCATCGCCGTCTGGGTCGGGTTGATCGCGCTGCTCGGCGTCGACGCCGAGACCGGCGTCTTCATGCTGCTGTACCTCGACCTCGCCTACGAGCAAGCGATGCGCGAAGGACGGCTCCGCACGCTCGGCGATCTCCAGGCGGCAATCGTCGAAGGCGCGGCCAAGCGGCTGCGCCCCAAATTCATGACGGTGGCGACGATGTTCGTCGGCTTGATCCCGATCATGTGGGCGACCGGCACCGGGTCGGACGTGTGGAAACGGATCGCCGCGCCGATGGTCGGCGGCATTTTCACCTCGTTCGTCCTCGAACTGGTCGTCTACCCGGCGATCTACGAGATCTGGAAGTGGCAGTTCGTCATGAAGCGCGCCGCGGCCGACGAACCGCAGCCGGCCGTTGTCCCGTTGCCCGCGGGCGCGCGAACGGCGTAGCGGCATCTTCGGCCTGCGGCGACTGCCGCCGGTCAACCCACTCGAAAAGCGCTCTCTTGATCAGGGTAGAGATTGTGGGAGCGCGTCTGATTTCACGCAGCGCGTGAGACCGCACACGCGCGGGACATCGATGTCATCGAGTTTCGGCCGGTCCGGCGCCGATCAAGGTGGAACGGCAAGTGCAGCAGGCACGACCATGACCGGAGATCTCGTCATCCAAACGTCGCAGGGAGCTTCTGAATCGCGGATCAGCGTGACCGGCAGCCTGGCGATCGAGTCGTCGCAGCGGCTGCGGGCGCTGCTGATGAAAGCGATCCGGAAAGGAACGAGCGCGGTACTCGTGATCGAGCTGTCAGGCCTTGGTTATCTCGACACCTCCGGGTTGGCCACGCTCGTCGAGGCGGCGGAGGTCGCAGCCGCACAAGGGGTGCGGCTGCACGTCGTGGGTCTCAATGGAGAGCCGAGAATGCTGGCGCAGGTCGTCGAAATCGACCGCATCTTCGGAGCCTACGGTTCCGACGTCGAGTTCATGTGATCGTCGCCGGCATCGGGCGCGTCGCAATCTCCTCGGCAACGGAGGTCGGGACGCTGACGATTCAGCTCTGGCGATCGCTGCTGCGCGCGCCTTCCGCATTGCCGATTGTCGGAAAACGCCGCCGCTGGCGAGTGGCGCTGCGGCAGATGATGGACATCGGTGTCAGCGCGTTGCCCGTCGTCGCGCTGATGTCGTTCTGCCTTGGTCTCGTCGCCGCCGTCCAGGCGGCCGCCGAACTCCGCCGCTACGGCGCGGTCCGCTACGTCGTCGAATTCACGGCGATTGCGTTCACGCGCGAGCTCGGCGCGCTCATTACCGCGATCACCGTGAGCGGACGCTCGGCGTCGGCAATCGCCGCGGAAGTATCCACGATGGTGGTGGGTCAGGAAATGGATGCGCTGCGGGTCATGGGTCTCGATCCGATCGAGCTCACACTCGGCCCGAAATATGTCGCCGCACTCGTCACGGTCCCGTGCCTCACGATCCTGAGCATGTTTTTCGGAATCACCGCCGCCTACTGCTTTCTTGCGTCGAGCATCGACATGACGGCACGAGTCTTCGTTCGCGACGCGCTGGACGCGATCCTGCTCCGCGACGTCGTCCTGACGTTGGTGAAGAGCGTGGTGTTCGCCACGATCATCGTGCACGTCGGCTACATGGAAGGGCTTCGCGTCAGCGGTGGACCGGAAGCGATCGGCCGCGGAACGACCGCGGCCGTCGTGAACGCAACGTTCCTGGTCATCCTGGCCGATGTCGCCGCAACAGCCTTGTTCTACGCCATGGGCTGGAGTGCTGTGGGATGACGACGAACACCGGCGTCACGCGTGAAGCCCTCATCTCGATCCGTCAGGTATCGGTTGCGTACGGCAGCAAACGCGTCCTCGACCGTGTCTCCCTCGACGTCTTCCGGGGCGAAATCGTGGCCTTGCTCGGCGGCAGCGGATCGGGCAAGACGACGTTGCTGCGACAGGTCGTCGGTCTGGCGCGCCCCGACAGCGGCGCGATCACGATTCGCGGCGTCGACGTGACGTCGTGTTCCGAGGCCGAACTGGCGGCGGTCCGGCGGAAGATCGGCGTGGCGTTCCAGGAAGCGGCGCTCTTCAGCTCGATGACCGTCGAGGACAACGCCGCGCTGCCCCTGCAGGAGCTGACGGGCCTCGCGGATCCGGTAATCGCGCGGATGGTCTGGATGAAGCTGAAGGCCGTGGGCCTGGCCGACGCCAGACACCTCTATCCGCGTGAGCTGTCCGGGGGGATGAAAAAACGGGCGGCGATTGCCCGGGCCATCGCATTGGATCCCGACATCGTCGTCCTCGACGAGCCGTCGGCCGGCCTCGACCCGATTATCTCCGCCGGCCTCGACGAGCTGATCCTGCTGCTGAAACGTGGTTTCGGCATGACGGTGCTGGTGGTCACGCACGCGCTCGAAAGCGCGTTTCGGATCGCCGACCGTGTGGCGATGCTCTACGAAGGATCGCTGATTGCGGTCGACACGCCGGACCAGTTCAAGGCGTCCACACACCCGCGCGTTCGCCAGTTCGTCCAGGCGCAGCCCGAGCGTCCGTCGGACGCGTCCGAGGGGTTTGCCGCGTCGTTCCTGAAGGACTTCCATCCGTGACTACTGAAACGAAAGTCGGTGTATTTGTCATGACCGCGGTGGTGCTGCTGGCCGCCTTGATTTACGGCGTGCGGAGCACACGGACGGTGCGCGGTCAGGTGCAATTCAAGACCTATCTTCGCGACGCCGGCGGACTCGACGTCGATACAAGCGTGCTGTTCGGCGGCATCAGAGTCGGGCAAATCACGGCCGTGCGACCCGACACGGACGATCCCACACGAATGGAGATCGCCTTCCAGGTGAAGGCCGGCACTCCGATGAACAGCCAATCGAAGGCCAAGGTCGGAGCCGTCAGCCTGATGGGAAGCCCATCGCTCCTGATCACCACTGGCAGCAACGCGGCGCCGCGCCTCGCACCGGACGACGTCGTCCCGTCGGAGGAGGGCGTCAGCACCGGTGATCTGACCCGACGCCTGGCGACGGTCGCCGACAATGCCAATATCGTTCTGCTCGATCTCCACCGCGAAATTCCCGACATCGCGGCGCGACTGCATTCCGTGCTGGACAACGTCAGAGCGCTGACCGGCGCCGACAACCAGCAGCAGATTCGGTTGGTGCTGGCGCGGGTGGCGACGCTCGTGAACGACACCGACGCGATCATGGTGTCGGCGAAACCGCTCATGGCCAACATCGACCAGACGGTGAGCAATGTCAATCACACCTTCGACTCGGTGCGTGGGACCGTCGATTCGGTGCGCGAGCCGCTCGTGGACGATCTGAAGACGCTGCACGATACGCTGGAAGCGGCGCGCACTGCGATCGCCAGCGTCCAGGGTGTGGTGCGGACCAACGAGGACGACTTTGCCGAAACGATGCGCGCGCTGCGCACCACGTCGGAGAACCTGCAAACGATGACCGAACAATTGAAAGCGCGACCGTGGAACCTGATACGCACAACCCAGGCAGATGATCGGAAGGTGCCGCGATGAAACTCGTCACGATACTGATGGCGTTACTCGCCGTCGTCGAAGCCGGCTGCGCCGGGGTTCGGTATCCCCGGACCTACGTGCTGGATCTCGACGCGCCGGCGGCCGCTGCGGCGCCCGCGCGCCCTGTGCGCGCGGGGACCGTGGCCGTTCGCGACTTCGCGTGCGCCGATTACCTCGGTGACGGCCGGATCGTCTACCGGCCCACGCGGACCGAAGTGGCGTATTACGAGTACCACCGGTGGGCGATGTCGCTGCGGCGCATGATCACCGACTCGTTCGCCGGCCGCCTGCGCGGCATGGCCGCGTTCACGCGCGTCGACGCGCTGAGATCGGCGAACACCGACTACGTGTTGACAGGCGCCATCGAGCGGCTCGAGGAAGTTGACGACGGCCGCGAGGTTCAGGCCGTGGTCGAGCTCTCGGCGCAGCTCGTCGACACGCGCACGCAGAAGACTGTCTGGCAGCATGCGGAAGCGGCGAGCGAGCCGGTGCGGAGACGCGACGTGCCAGGTGTCGTGAGCAGCCTGTCTGCGGCGACGGCGCGCGCCATTGAGGCGTTGATCGCGTCGCTCGAGAATGACGTCGCACGGGGCGCGACGTACGGAGCTACGAAATAAGGCCCCGTTTGATGCCGAGGACGGCCGCCTGCGTGCCATCGTCGTCGGCTGCCAGGCCGACGGCAAGGGCGAGTGGTCGGGCGGCGCTCAGGCTGACACGAATGACGCGCACCCCTTGATGGCCCACCAGTAGGCAACGTTCACGCCAGATCGATTCGAGTGGAAAGTTGCGGCGATACCACCGTGCAGGCGCGAATTGCCGCGGCCGCGTGAGACGGGCACGGCGATCGTTCATTGCGTGATCCAAGACACGTGTTCGCGTTCAGTCATCGAGCAGTTCAAGACGTCCGGCGGCGCGCGCCCAAAACGCGGCGGATTGTGCCGCCGAGTGTGGCACTGACGTTGCCTCAGTAGCAGCTGCGAGGTGAGTGATGGGCCACGACGACCATGGCTTCGAAGTTCGAGTGAGCAACTGGACGCTCGCCACCGGCATGCGTCCCGGTGAGCGCCTACCGATCGTGGCTTCTCCGCGCACCGGCGCGTAGCCCACGGGACCATCGCGCAAGCACTGAAGGAGGATGTCGTGTACGTCGACGAGCTCGATATTCCGGCGAACAAGCTGACCGGCGGGACGGAGCGCGTCGTGGAGCGCGCCGTGGAAGAGTCGCGCCGCCGCGAACACTCGGTGGTGACGAGCGAACACCTGCTGTTTGCCTTCGCACAGTCGCAATGGGAGCTGTTCTCGCAGGCAATTCATAACGCGTCGGCGAACCCGAACGCGGTGCTCCAGGCTCTCAACGAGCATCTATCCCAGCTGCCCTCGAACGCCGGGTGCGTACTGCGCATCGGGCCGACGACCAGGCTCGCCTGCAAGCTGGCGCTGGAACGCGCGGCCCGCCTCGGCCATCCTGGGATCGAGCCCGCAGACCTGCTCCTCGCGCTGTTCGAGGAGACGCAAGGGGTTTCGGCGACGATCCTGCGGCACTTCGGCGCCGAGCCGGAATCGGTGGTCTCGCGACTCGAGGCGCATCTGCGCGAAGCGGAGGTGCGCAACGAATGGCTGAAGAAGAAGTTCGAGCTGCCGACGTTTCTGAAGCAGATCGGGACCAACCTGAATCTGCTCGCGTGCCAGGACAAGCTCGCGCCGGTGTTTGGCCGCGACCTGGAAATCCAGCAGGTGCTCGAAATTCTGAGCCACCGCGAGCGGTCGAATTCGGTGATGCTCGTGGGCGAGCCCGGCGTCGGCAAGACGGCCATCGCCGAGGGACTGGCGCAGCGGATCGAGCTCGAACCCGACACTGTTCCGGTGCGCCTTCGCGATGCGCAAATCGTCAGCATCGAAATGAACGCGATGGTCGCCGGCACGATGCTCCGGGGCATGTTCGAGGAGCGCCTGCAGCACGTCATCCGCGAGCTGAAGGAGCGGCCTGACCTCATTCTGTTCGTCGACGAAGCGCACACCATCGTTGGCGCGGGCTCGGCGCTCGGCGCGCCGTCCGATGCCGCACAGGTGCTCAAGTCCGTCCTCGCGCGCGGCGAAGTGCGGATGATTGGCGCGACAACGCTCAGCGAATACAAGGAGCACATCGAGGAAGACGAAGCGCTGGCACGGCGGTTCCGGTGCGTGCATGTGGCCGAGCCGACCATCGACCAGACGCGCTCCATCGTCCATGCGCTGCGTCCACGGCTCGAGCGCAATTACTCGGTCCGCCTGCTCGGCGACGCGATTGAGACCGCGCTCGACCTGTCGCCGCGCTACATGCGCCATCTTCGATTGCCGGACAAGGTCATCGGATGGCTCGACACCGCAGCCGTGCGCGCGGAGATGGATCGGCGCACCGAAGTAACCGGCGACGACGTGGTCGCGGTGATTTCGGGCACGACGCGGATCCCGGAAGACATGGTGTTCCGCGACGTGGCCGATCGGTTCGACGAGATCGAGCGGCGGCTCCAGGAGCGTGTTGTTGGGCAGCGGCCCGCCGTGGACGCCGTGGCCCGCCGGCTGCGCCTGAACAAGGGGCCGCTCAAGGACGGCTTCGATCGGCCGGACGGCGTCCTGCTGTTCCTCGGTCCAACTGGTGTCGGCAAAACGGCGCTAGCGAAGGCCGTCGCCGCATTTCTCTTCGGCGATGAAAAGAAGATGCTGCGCATCGACATGTCTGAGTATCAGGACGGCGCGACCGCCGTCGACAAGCTGATCGGAGCGCCAAGAGGTGTCGTCGGCAGCGAGCGCGGCGGGTTGCTGACCAATCAGCTCAAGGACAACCCGCACACGGTGGTGCTCCTCGACGAAATCGAGAAGGCGAGTCCGTCCCTGCTGAACGTCTTTCTCCAGGCGTTTGACGAGGGATGGCTGACAGACGGCCGCGGCAAGCGCGTCTACCTGAGTGATGCGATCGTCATCATGACGTCGAACCTCGGATCCGAGCACTTCCGTAAGCTGACGAACCCGCTCGGCTTCCTCACCCAGCGCGCAGGGGTTGATCAGGTGCAAGGCGCCGTGGCCCGCGAACTCGAGCGACGGTTGTCGCCGGAATTCCGCAACCGGATTGACGAAGTGGTGCTCTTCACGCCGCTGACGACCGGCGACGTGCGCGCGATCGCCAAGGCGTATCTGCTGGAACTCGAGCCTGTCTTCGCGAAGGCCGGCAAGACCATCGAGATCGAGGACGACGCGCTGGAGCTGGTCGTGGCCGAGGGGTACAGCGTGGCGTTCGGCGCGCGATTTCTCAAGCGCGTCATCGACGAGCGCATCAAGCTGCCGATCACGATGCGGTGGAACGACGGGTCGCATTTCCGGGTGCGCCGAGCAGGACAGGGGATTGCGGTCGATGTCGACGTGGCGCGGTTGGTCGCGGCGTGAACAAACCGGAGACAGCGGACCGTCTGTCCGGATGCGGAGCTATGAAATAACGCCCCGCTTGATGCCGAGGACGGCCGCCTGTGTGCGATCGTTCGCGCCCAGTTTGGCCAGGATGTTGCGCACCTGGCCCTTGACCGCGTCCTCGGTGACCGCCAGCTTCGCCGCGACGTCCTTGTTCGAGTTGCCGTCCGCGATCATCTGCAGGACGCGGACTTCCATCGGCGACAGCGACTCCTGCCCGACGTGCTCGGCGACCTCGTAGGTGATCTCGGGAGACAGCACCTTCCGCCCGGCGTGCACTGCACGGATGGTCGAGAGCAGCTCCTTGCGAAGCGTGCTCTTCAGCAGATAGCCTGACGCACCGGCCTTCAGCGCCCGCACCACCTGCGCGTCGCCGGGGTAGGTCGTCAGCACGACAACGCGCGCATCCGGATGACGCGAGCGAATCGCCTCCAACGCATCGAGACCGTCCATCTCCGGCATCTGGAGGTCCATCAACGTGACGTCCGGTCGGTGTCGGCCGAACTTTTCGATAGCGTCGCGCCCGTTTTCAGCCTCGGCGACGAGCACCATGTCGGGCTCGTCGGCGATCAATCCGGCGATGCCCGCGCGGAGCAGGGGATGATCGTCGACGGTGAGGATCCGAATCGGGGCGGAATCGCTCGTCACGGTGGCCTATACACGTAGATTTGCACAACTACCCGCCACCGGACATCCCCAACTGAGGGTCGAAATCCCCTCGTTCGAGGCCGATGTTTCGACCGATCGGGGAGGGCCAGGGACCGCGCAATTCCGTTATTAATTCGGCGTCAGACGGAATCCGGGCTGAGATAACATCCGGGGATTGCAGCCGGCGCGCTGCCCTGCCGACATGAGCCCCGATTCCGGCCGAATTCGCGTTCTCGCGGTCGACGACCATCCCCTTATGCGTGAAGGGGTTGCAGGTCTGATCGCCGACGAACCGGACATGACACTCGTCGCCGAGGCCGCCAGCGGCCGCGAAGCGATCGAGCAGTTTCGGACGCATCATCCGGACGTCACGTTGATGGATTTGCAGATGCCCGACATGAACGGCGTGGACGCCACGACGGCCATCCGCCTGGAGTTTCCGGATGCGCGCATCGTCGTGCTCACCACGTATACCAGCGACGTGCAGGTGGCCCTCGCGCTCAAGGCCGGGGCAAGCGGATACCTGTTGAAGAACACCATTCGGACCGAGCTGCTGAAGACGATTCGCGCCGTCCACGCCGGCCGCAAAGTGCTCTCGCCGGAGATCACCTTTGCCATCGCTGGCCATGTCGGCAGCGACGCGCTGTCACCGTCGGAAACCCGCGTCCTTCGCCTGATCGCCGAGGGCATGTCGAACAAACAGATTGCGGCGGCGCTGTCCATCTCCGAAGAAGCCGTGAAAGGACAGGTGAAGAACATTCTGTCGAAGCTGGACGCCCGCGATCGTACCCACGCAGCGGTCATCGGGATCAGGAACGGCCTCATCGAGACGTAAAATCCCAGGCTTAGTTCGCATCAACCCCTTTGCTCGATTAGCAGCCGGACGATGAAGCGAAGAGGCCGCGCATCGACAGTCCTCTCGCATTCCGCCGACGGCGACCGAAGCGAACGAGCGGCTGGAGCGCGCGCTCGACTAGGCGGAAGCGGCGGTCACCGGCACCGAAGGGCGCACCGCCGTGCACGGGCTGCACGCGTCGGCGATCGACGTGGACGTCGCCGGCGGCCTCGCGCGATCTGAATCCGCTGGTGCGCGACGAAACATGCCGGATCGCTGGCGCGGCCACGCAACGCGGTGAAGCACGCGCCCGCGCGGCGAGCCACGCGTGGTCGCCGCGAATCCTCGGCTAGCCTGGCCGTTTCCTCGTTCGAGGCTGTTCCGCCCACCAATCGAGCACGATCCGCCGCCCGGTTGACGTGTCAGATTCACTCGACCCCGCTCATCTGAGTCCTCGACTGAGGTTGTTCACGACGCGTGCGTCGCCGAGAATCCCTAACACGTTGCCGGGAATCGGCACCGCCGAGAATCCGCAAGACGCAGTGAGGTGCGCATGTTCGCTACCACAGAATCGCTGGCGAGTGACCTCGGATCGGTGAACGCCTATTTCGAGGGCTCGCAGGAACTGCTCCAGACAATCGCCGACGTGCTCGACGTCCGCAGCGTGTTCCCGCGCGTGTCGGAGATCGCGGGTCGAATGCTGCCGCACGACGCGCTCACGATGGCGTCGCAGGACGAGGACCTGAACATCCAGCTGGAAGCGACCTCCAGTGACGACTTCCGCGGCCTGACGCTCGACTCCCGCGGCCTGCCGATGACGGCAGAGGTGGTCGTCGGCGACCTGGCGGCCGACACGCTGCCGTTCGCCGAATGGCCCGACATGCAGCAGCGCGTTCGCGCGGGCGGATATCGCTCGCTCCTGCGCGTCGCGATCCAGGCACGCGACTGCCGGGTCGGCGTCGGCTTCTGGTCCAAGAAGGCGAACGCGTACGACTCCCGGCATTTGCCGCTGGCGCGGCGGATCGTCGACCACCTCGCCCTCGGTGTGTCGCACGAACGGCTGGCGAAAGTCGCGGTCGCGGGCGAGCCTGAGCGCGACTGCATGCACCGCGTCGAAAGCCGCGCGCGGACGATCGCGCAGGACGCGGGCAGCCGGACGCACCGCGGCATCGCGGGGAACTCCGAGCAGTGGCAGGAGGTGTTGAGCCAGGCGACCCGTGTCGCGAAAACCGACACGACTGTGCTGGTTACGGGTGAATCCGGTACGGGCAAGGAAGTGGTCGCCCGATTCATTCATCACGCCTCCGCGCGCAGCAAGGGACCGTTCGTGGCGATCAACTGCGCCGCGCTGCCGGAGCAGTTGCTCGAGTCGGAGCTGTTCGGCTACGAGCGCGGCGCCTTCACCAGCGCGCAAATCGCCAAGCCCGGTCAGATCGAACTCGCCGCCGGCGGCGTCCTGTTTCTCGACGAAGTCAGCGAGATGAGCCTGGCGGCGCAGGCCAAGTTCCTGCGTGTGCTGCAGGAACGGGAATTCCAGCGCCTCGGCGGGACGCGGACGATCAAAGCCAACATCCGCGTCATCGCCGCCACCAATCGCGATCTCCGGAAGGCAGTCGCGCGCGGGACGTTCCGTGAGGATCTCTTCTACCGGCTCCAGGTCTTCGACATCGCGATCGCGCCGCTGCGGGAACGTCGCGACGACATCCTGCCGATCAGCGAAATGATGCTTCAGGACATCGGGCGATCTTTCGGGCGGCCGCCGGCGACCCTGACGGCAAAGGCGCGCGAGGCGTTGCTCCGATACAACTGGCCCGGCAACATCCGCGAGCTGCGCAACGCGCTCGAGCGCGCGGCCATCCGGTGCGACGACTCGCTCATCGACGCCAGGCATCTCGCGCTCGAACCGACCGCGAAGCCGTGCGGGGATGCGGCGACGGACCTGCGCAGCCTCGAGCGCGACACGATCCTGCGGGTCCTGCAGGACTGCGAGGGGAACAAAGCGCAGGCGGCGAAACGACTGGGCGTGACTCGCACGCAGCTCTACGGCCGCTTGCACAAATACGGCATCGAGCTCGATGCCGTCAGCGCAGACGCGTAACCCGGTCTGATCAGAGAGATGGATGGAAGGGTGGATGTCAATGAACAGCCTTGAATACTGGTACTACGAGTGGCTACTGCGCCGAAGGGTCGTTACCGCGGCAGCGGACGGGTCGACCGACGCGATCAAGCTCATATGATGAACCGGCGCCTCGCCTTCGTCACCTCAATCGTCGCGACCGCGGCTTGGTCGTTCGCGCTCGGCGTCTTTCAGACACGTCGTGCCGACGCGCTCGAACAAACGCTTTATCACGACGAGATCAAGAAATTGCGCACTGAAATGAGCATGCAGCTCGGACGCGCGCGGACGGGAGACGGCGTTCTGCCGGCCGGTACGACCGGCTCGACGCCGCCGACGGAGGCGGCCGCCGAAGACGCATCGCGCATGAGCGCACGCGCGAAGATCGTGGCCGAGATCAAACAGCAGCTGCAGAGCGAGATGGGTCTCATGCCGGTGCATCTGCTGCGCGATCGGCGAACGAGCTTCGTCGAGCTGTATTCGTTCGACAATCTCGGGAGTACCAGCTACGGCACCGCGGGATATCTCGGGAAGGGGTACTTCATCACCGTGAAGCACGCCGTGGTCGCGCTCAAAGACGAC
>JBKPDW010000006.1:0-12784 GCA_046728115.1 Acidobacteriota bacterium
GTCCAAAGAACAGCATGGTCCCGTGAAACTCCGGCGGTGCAACGCCGAGAATCGTCATCTGATGCTTGTTCAGCCGGACGACACGTCCGACAACGGCCGGATCGTCGTGAAATCGGGCGTGCCAGTACTCGTACGTGAGCACGACGTAGGGCGCGCTGTTCGGTCCGTGCTCGTCCGAGCCGTGGAAAAACCGGCCGAGATACGGCTGCACGTGCAGGGCGTCGAAATAGTTTCCGGTGACGAGATCGACCCACACGCGTGTCGGGTTGTTGTCGCCGGTGTCTAACCCCGCAAGGGTGATGTCGTACGCGGCGAGATCGTCGAAGCTGTGGTTTCGATCGCGCAGATCGCGATAGTCCGGATACGACTGGGCGCCTTCTTTGGTTTTCCCCCGCTCGATCTGGTACAGCGTCGCCGCGTCGGGCACGTTCAGTGGCCGCAGGATGAACGCGTTGAACACGCTGAACACGACGGCACTGGCGCCGATGCCGAGCGCGAGCGTCACGATGGCCGTGACCGCGAATGCCGGCGCTTTGCGGAGCACTCGAGTGCTGAAGCGCAGATCCTGACGCACCGAATCGAAGAACGCGATGCCGGCCGCCTCGCGCGACTCTTCCCTGTAGCGCAGATGGCCGCCGAACTCGATGCGCGCCCGACGTTCCGCCGCTGCGCGATCAAGTCCTGAGTTGACGAGATCGTCCGCGCGCAGCTCGATATGCGAACGCAGCTCGTCGTCGATGTCGCGGTCCATTCGGGAGCGGGAGAACAGCTTCATACTTCCTCGGGCTTGGCGTTGAGCGCGGATGCGATCGCCGCGGCGAGGCGGTTCCAGTCGTTGGTCTCTTCCTGCAGGCGCTTGCGGCCGGCTGCGGTCAGCTCGTAGAACTTGGCGCGGCGGTTGTTCTCCGATGTGCCCCAGTTCGCCTTCAACAGCCCCTGGCGGACGAGCCGGAAGAGCGCCGGATAGAGCGCGCCCTGCTCGACCAGCAGCGCTTTGCCGGAGATCTGCGCGATGCGGAGCAGGATGCCGTAGCCGTGGAGCGGCCCGAGCGAAGCCGCTTTCAGGATCAGAAGGTCGAGCGTTCCGGGCAGTAGCCGGGCATGCGGGGCCATCGTTTCTCTCCTAAGACGATAAGGAGTGTACGGATGTTCCCCTAAGCTGGCAAGGAAAGGGATGGGGTTGCCGTGACTCGCTCGACCGACCTGGGTGATACTCCCCGTCAGGATTTCAACCGAGCGAAACCAATGCCTGCAGCACGGCGGGCTCACCCATGGCAGCACGCTGAGGAGTCATGATCCGGACCCCAATTGGCCCTTCCGTGCGGGGCGCGGGCAGCCGGCGCATGCAGCCGGAGTGACATGGCGAAGATCTCGGCGCGTGAGAAGGTGGAAGCCTGGCGCGCGAAACACGAGCGCGATTACCGGCGTGAGTGGGTCACCATCGCGGGGCTGCACTTCCTGAAAACCGGCACGAACACGGCCGGCAGCGCGCCGGGCAACGACATCGTGCTCGAGCACGTGACTCCGACGATCGGCCGCTTCGTGCTGAACGGCGAGAACGTCACGTTCGAACCGGATCCAGCGGGCGGCGTCACGCTGAACGGCAAGCCGGTCACGGGGCCGATGGAACTGCGCGACGACAGCACCGATGCCGCCGACGAGCTCGTCTCCGGGGACGTGCGGCTCGTCATTCACCGCAGCGGACCGCGCCGCACGCTGCGCGTGCGCGATCCGAACAGCGACTGGGCACGCAACTTCAGGGGGTTCACCTGGTTTCCGATCGACGACAGCTACCGGGCGGCCGGGCAGTTCATCAGGGACGAGAAGCCGGCGTCGATGCAGGTGGTGAACACCATGGGCGACATCGACACCTACACGACAGAAGGCGTGGTCGAGTTCACGCTGCAGGGCCAGACGCTGCGGCTGCGGCCGTTCACGACCCGCCCGAAGCGCTTCTACTTCGTGTTCCGCGATGCGTCGAGCGGTCAGGAAACCTATGAAACCGCGCGATTTCTGTACTCGGACCTGAAGGACGACGGGACGACCGTCCTCGATTTCAACGAAGCCTACAACCCGCCCTGCTTTTTCAATCCGCACACGACGTGTCCGATTCCGCTCAGAGAGAATCGCCTGCCGATCAAGATTCTCGCCGGCGAACGCGCGATCGAAGAGGCAAGCGGCTGAGCCGGACCGCGTCTCATTCCGATCCAACCCTAGCAGGGCTCAGATCACCGGGTGCGATTCTTGCTGCACGTCCGCCGTTAGTGAGGAACGAGCAATGAAGCATCCGCGTCCCGGTTTGAAGTACGTGTCGGTCAAGGATCTCGATCGATCGAAGACGTCCTTTGAGGACTTTACGGTTGAAGATCCCGGAGGCCAGAAGCTGGGCAAGCTCGAGGGGTTCATTATCGACGTCGATAAGGCCATCCCCTATTACATCGTCGTCAACGCCGGCAGCTGGTTTCACTCGAAGCACGTCCTGACTCCGATCGGCCACGTCGCGCTCGACATCGAGTCGAAGAAGCTCATCGCCGACGTGCCGCAGGAGCGCGTAAAACGGTTCCCCGGCTTCGACATGGATCTGTTTTCGAAGCTCACCGAGGAAGATATCGACCGGATGGCCGAGGAGATCGCGCGCATCTGCTGCCCGGATCTCGTGATCGAACCGGCCGAGGTCGTCACCCGCCTCGAGGTGTGGGCGCACTATCGCACCCCGACGTGGTGGGATACGAGCTTCTACACGGCGGGCCGGCGCGCCGACGAAAGCACGCCGTCGGCAACCGAATCGAAGCGCTGAGCGGCAACCCGGACCTCGTCCTCCGAGCGCGGAGCCATTCGCTCCGATTCACAATCGGCTGGCCGGAGGGCAGTTGCCGGGACGAGCGATCCATGCAATCCCACACGTTGGCGGCGCATCTGAGAGATCGTTCGCAAGGCCCTTGAACGACGGCGAAAATCCGCCACCGCTGAGCGCGTTGATCTCGCACATGTCGATGTCCCTGCACTCATCGTACACGGCGTACTGGACCGCAGTTCGGCCTACGGCGGCACAAGAGACTGGGCACGTACGTGGCCGAATGGGCGACTGGTGATCGTCCAGAATGCGGCGCACATTCCCTGCCTGGATCGAAGCGCCGGACTTGGTGCTCGACAGCGTGAAACATTTTTTCGAGGGTGAAGGTCACACGAGGCCGAAGTCGTCGTAAGCTGAGCCGCAGGCCTCGGCAGTAGATCGGAAGCGTTATTGCAGGGATTCCAGCACATGCGTGTCGATCTGGCGCTGTCGGTCGTGGCGATGACCGGCGTATTCATCTGGTCGCCAAGCGCTGTCACGTTGCATGGCGGGACGAAGGCCCCGACGAACGGGGCGATCGATCGCAGCGCGGCGATCGCGCGCGCCCGCGTCTGGGAACGCACCGACATCCCCGCCATGGATTTGATGGCGGGCCCTACAGAGGGTAAGTCGTTTGCGTTCGACGAAACGGTTACGTGCGCGTGGGTCGACAGGAAGTTGAGCGGCAAGACGCCGAAATTCGCCTGCACCATGGACGGCGACGAACTGAAGGTGAAGATGGGGGGCAATAACGGCGAGGTGTACGCGGAAGTCGCGGCCACCCGCCTGCTCTGGGCGCTCGGGTTCGGGGCCGACCACATGTACTCGGTCAAGGTCGTCTGTCACGGATGCCCGAAGAAACTGAATGGCGTGATCGGCGAGAACGACGACAGCATCTTCGACCCCGCTGCCGTCGAACGGAAGCTTTCGGGCGTCTCGTACCATCCCGAAGGGTGGTCGTGGAAAGAACTCGATCAGGTGGACGAGCGCGCGGGCGGCGCGACCCGCGCCGAGCGCGACGCGCTGAAGCTGCTGGCGGTGTTCATCCAGCACAGCGACTCGAAGGCGGAACAGCAGCGTCTGATCTGCCGCGGCGAATCGAAGGAGGAGCAGCAGGACGCTTCGCACAAGACCCTGCGGTGCGACCATCCGCTGATGTACCTCAACGATGTGGGCGTGACGCTCGGACGCGCCAACAGGCTGAACAACGGCGACATCGGCAGCATGAACCTGACGGCGTGGTCGAGCACGCCGGTCTGGAAGGATAAAGCGGGCTGTGTCGGGAACCTCCCGAAATCGCTGACCGGTACGCTCGACAATCCCGTAATCAGCGAGGGCGGCCGGCAATTCCTCGCCGACCTCCTCACCCAGCTGTCAGACGCCCAGCTGCACGACATGTTCGCTGCGGCGCGCGTGCAGCTGCGCCTCCGCGATCCCAAAGACGTCTTCTCCGGTTTCGCGACCGTCGACGAGTGGGTAGGCGCGTTCAAGACCAAGCGCGATCAGATCATCAACGCGCATTGCTCCACAAGCTGAAAAAAGCAACGACGCCGGGTTGAAGAGGTCGATTCTGCAACTGCTTTAAGATAGACGGGCTCTTTCGGGAGGAGGAGACTCCATGCGCATGTCGATATTCGCGCGGTGCGCGAGCGCGATGGCCGTCATTTTCTGTGCGACGACGAGCTTCGTCTCGGCCCAACAGCCCAACCCGCGGTTCGGGAGGTGGAAGCTGAAGTCGGACGCGCCGCCGCCAAGCAGCAACATCATGACGTACGAGCCGTTCGGCGGCAAAGGGATGAAGATCACGATCGATGCCGTCAATCGCGACGGCGTGAAATCGCAGTGGTACTACACCACCATGTTCGATGGAAAAGACGAACCGGTGACCGGCAATCCTGGAACCGACACTGGCGCGGTGCGCGTGATCAACGACCGCATCAACGAGATCATCTACAAGAAGGACGGCAAGATATCGCAGGTCTTGACGAACGTACTCTCGCCGGACGGCAGCACGATTGGCATCATCTACATGCGGATGAACGCCGACGGCAAAACGACGAACGTGACGTTCGCGACCTACGAGAAGCTTCCCTGACCCGGGCGAACACGAGGACGCAGAGTAATTTCGACCTGCTTTCAGCGACCAGCGGTAGAATCAACCGATTCCTGCAGCGAGGTCCGCGATGCATAAACGAATCCGCGCCTTCCCGATCGGTTACGCCGCGGCTGTCGCGCTGATCTGGGCCGCGCCCGCGATGCTGGCCGGTCAGTCCAACGGCGCCAACAGACCGGCGTCGCGCCTGGCCGACGGCCATCCGGATCTGCAGGGCACGTACGATCTGGCCACGATCACACCCGTCGAGCGCCGGCCGGGACAACCGCTCGTCCTCACGGACGAGGAAGCCCGGAAACGCGAGCAGCAGGTCGCCGAGCGAAACGTCAAGTCCGACGCTCCGATCGATGGCAATCGGTCGGCACCGCCCAAAGGCGGCGACGGATCGCCGGGACCGTACGGCAACGTCGGCGGCTACAATGATTTCTGGCTCGATCCCGGATCGCGTTTCACCGTCGTGGACGGCCAGAAGCGCGCGTCGCTCATCATCGATCCGCCGGACGGCCGCGTCCCGCCGCTGACCGCCGAGGCGCAAAAGCGCAACGCCGCACGCCGGCTCACGACGACATCCGATCAGCAGGCTCGCGAGGACGATCCGGGATTCGAGGGACCCAACGCGTACGACGATCCCGAGCAACGTCCGCTCGGAGAGCGCTGCATCGTCGGCTTCGGGTCGACGTCGGGTCCGCCGATCCTGCCGACATATTTCTACAACAACCTCCATCAGATCGTGCAGACGCGCGACACGGTGATGATCCTGACCGAGATGGTGCACGACGCGCGCGTGATTCGCATGAACTCGGCCCACGTGCCGCCGCATATCCGGAAGTGGCTCGGTGATTCGATCGGTCGTTGGGAAGGCGACACACTCGTCGTCGATACGACGAACTTCACGGAGCACACGCGCTTCCGCGGATCGAGCGATCAACTGCACGTCGTCGAACGCTTCACGCGCGTGGACGCACACACGCTGCGATACCAGTTCACGATCGAGGATCCGACGACGTGGGAGAGGCCGTGGACCGCGGAGTACGCCTGGCCGGCGACCGACCAGAAGATCTACGAGTACGCTTGCCACGAGGGCAACTACGCCCTCGGCAACATCCTCCGCGGCGCCAGGCTGAAGGAGGCGGACGAAGCGAAGAAATCGAAGCAGTAGCGCGTCAGCTGATTCGGACGATGGTTACGGCGTTGTTGTTCGTCTCGGTGGTCTCCGTGACCGCGTTCGCGCTGTCCGCCACACCGATCACATAGTACGTGCCCGCGGCCGTTCCCGTCGGAATCACGCAGATCGTCGTCCCTCCATTTGTCGTACCGCCGCCGGGCAGCGGCGGGACATCGCGGCTCCCCAGGAACGTGTCAGTCGCCTCGTATGTTGCGTTGGTGGATAAGTAGAACCGGGTCGTTGATGCGCCCGCATTGCCGGCGCCGGCGTTTTTCGTTGTGTCCGTGATTGTGATTGATCCGCCCGCAGCCACGGGCGAGCCCGAAACGCTGATGGTCAACGTCAGGTCGGGACCGACCTTCAACTGGACGAGCGACACGTTGTTCGTCTCGAAGCTTTCGGGGACGGCGTTATTCCCGTCGGCCTTTGCGAGAATGAAATAGGTGCCTGTGGCGGTGTTGCCTGGAATCTGGAGCAATGTCGAAGCGACGCTCGACGCGCCCGGCGGGAGCGCTGGAACGTCACGGCTGGCTAGCAACTGGTCTGGCGCATCGAGGGCGGTGTTCGTCGACAGATAAAACGCAGTCGAGGACGCAGGCGCGCTGGCTGCACCCTGATTCTTCGTCGTGTCGGTGACCGTGACCGTGCCGCCGGCAGCCGTGGGCCCGGACACCGTCACTGACGAAACGTAAAGGTCTGGGCCGATCCGGATGGCGGCGCTGGACCGAACATTGTTGGCTTCCTGACTCTCCACCACCGCGTTGTTCTGATCGGCGCTGGCGACGAGATAGTACAAGCCGGCAGGCTTGTCGGACGGTATGACCAAATAGGTGGACGTAGAACTCGAAATTCCGGCCGCGAGCGCACCGACATCACGACCGCCAAGCGGTGTTGCACCGCTGATCGCTCCGTTCGTCGACAGATAGAAACCAGTCCGAGACGGTCCCGCGTCCCCGCCTCCCTGGTTGAGCGTCGTGTCCGAGACCGATATCGTGTCGCCTGGGGCGGCCGCCGCCGGCACGCTCAGACTGGGAATCGCGAGATCGGGTCCGATCCGGATGACGCCGCTGGGTCTCGTGTTGTTCGTCTCCTGTGTCTCGGTATTCGTATTGTTGGCATCCGCCTTCACTACTATGTAATACGTACCGGTGACAGTGCCCGCAGGAATCGTTACAAACGTAGAGCCCGAGTTGGATGCACCCGCCGCAAGCGCGGCGACGTCGCGGCTGGCGAGTGCCTGGTCCGGCGCGTCCAGGACGGCATTAGTCGACAGGTAGAACGTCGTCGTCGATGGGACTGCGGGACCGCCGCCCTGATTCTTCGTCGTGTCGGTGATGGTGATCGTGGTGCCCGCGCCGGCGACGGTTGGGCCTCCCACCGCCGACACGACCAGATCCGGCGGCACGTCGTCGCTGACGATCGTCACCGTTCCACCGCTCGGCGCGCTGACCAGATAGGCGGAATCCCATGTCAGGGTGACGGCGACGGTCTCGTTCGGCTCCACCAGGGGATCGTCGATCGGCGTCACGGGAATCGTCGCCGTCGCCTCGCCCGGAGCCAGCGTGATCGACCCGGGGAGCGCGACGTAGTCGACACCGGGGGTCGCCGTTCCGGATGCTGCGTAATGCACTTCCAGCGGCGACGTGAGATCGCCCGTGCGCGTGACGGTAAACGCACCGCTGGTGGAACCAGCTTCGGTCGCTGTCGCGGTGGTGGCGGCGATTGATACGCGTGGACCAACCTGCTCCTCGGAGCCGGTGCACGAGGGAAACGCAAACGACGCGACGCGGGTCTGCCAACCGGCGTCGCTCGTCGAGGCGAGATACTCCTGCGTGTACCAGAACGTGCATTGATCGACTGGATCCACCGCGAGCAGGCTGTAGTCGCCCCAACGGCCAGGGCTGTGCAACTGGGAGCCGGAACCGACGATAACGTCGGCCTCGCCTTGCGTCATGATGCCCGGCGGATCGGATACCAATCGCCCCGTGTACCGAATTGACGGAAACGTCGTCGCACCGGACACGCTGAATCCCAGGGCCATGTTCCCGACGCGATCCATCGCCAGGCTGCCCATCCAGCGATGATCGGCGTCCGGCGCATAGGTTCCCTGCTGGTAAATGATGGGCGCATTGCTCGGCGATTGGATCTCGTACCACCGGATGCCGGCATGATCCGAACCGTCGACGTCAACCGTGTGGTTGACGACCAGCGATTCATGCGCGCCGAAGTTCCGGTACTGCAGCCGGTACATCAACCGATCGGACAGCGGGTCCAGCCTGGCGGTCGTAGCGGGCTGCGGCACACACGGCTCCGCCGCACAGAGGTCCGACTCGAACGGTGCAACGGGAAGCCGTACGGGAGTGGAGAAAGTGGATGAGGACGGATTGGCCCAGTCGACGTGGAACTTTGCGATCTGCAGTTGGTCGGGCGAGTATCCCCACGCGTCGTCGTCCACCTGCACGTAATAGTTCGGCGATCCCGCGGGCGGGGGCGGACCAATGAGATGGCTTGGCAGCATGCCGCCCAGATTCATGTCGACCGAGGCGAGATCGAAGTACACCATCGACGCGGGCTGCCCGCTCAGCATCCGATCGCGATCGAACACGGCAACGCCCTGCCCTGCATAGCTCAAGTAGAACGGCGAATACTGGTTGATGGCCATGTAATAGCCGTCGGGCCAGAGTCCGAACTTGGGGTAATCGTTCAACTTGTTGAACGAGAACTGATAGCGATAGTACGGCCCGGTGGGATCGGGTGTCGCAGAGACGGCAATGCACTCGTAGAACGGGGCGAACAGGAAGCCGAGGTAATTGTTGGGAATCGCGAGCTGGCTCATGAACCAGCGATCGGCCAGATGGTCGTACATGACCACGGGATCGCCGTCGTTGCGGGTTTCGCATGGACCGCCGAAGCCGCGCCAGAGCGTGTTGGCTGCCGCAGGCCCGTACAGCAATTGCGGCGGGGTCGTCGCGGTACCTTTGCTCCAGACCGCGAACGAGAGATTCACCCACTGCACGTAGTGATTGGGCCCGACGTCGCCATTGGTGTCGGGCGGCAGCACGGCGTTGGTGTTGCTGTTACCCTCGAAGTTCTGTGACGGCAGCGGGATGAGCGGAGCGCTCGGAAAATTCTGAACGGGCGTATCGACAACGCTGGGAGCGCCTGAACCTGGGCGTTTGACGATCCGCCGCATCGGGCCCGGCTCGCGTACTTCACGCGGTACCGATGCTGCCGGCACGGCGGGTGGATTCGAACCCAGCGGCGGCGACACGTCGTGGTGGTCTGCAGGGAATACAGTCGGCCTCATGACCGGCGGCGTCTGGATCGGCGCTTGACCGGCACCGGTCCGCGACAGCACCACGATTCCGGCTACGACAGCTGCGGCAAAAGCGCGCCTGAGCATGGGCCGGGGCGGCGCAATGGCCGTACCGGTCAGGCCGTCATCACATCTCCAAGCGACTCATCACCTTACAGTTTTGACATTGGTCGGCAACGCGCAGAACCGTGCGCGCCGCGCAAGATTTGTCGGAGGGGGCCGACGTCAGATGCGAGATGGCGACGGGCTCAACACGAGACGCACTTATGGTTGTTCTTGGCGCCCAGCTTCTCGAGGAGCGCGAGCGCCTCGGGCCATGGCTGGATCCGCTGGACGGGCCCGTTGGCCATGTCGGCCGTCGTCTTGCCTTCGCGATTGACGACTTTTACATCCGCGCCTTTCGAGACGAGATACTGAATCATCTCGACGTCGCCGCGCGCAGCGGCGTTGTGCAGCGCGGTGTTGCCTTCGTGATCCGCCGCGTTCACGTCAGCGTGCAGCTCTTCGACGAGGTACTTCACGGCGGCCAACATCCCCGTCGGTGCGTACCGATGCGAGTTCGCTGCAAAGCCCTCGCCGTAACCCGTGCCAGCGGCGGCAACGATCGGCGGCACGCCAGGACCGCCGACTGGAATCGGAGGCGCCTTCGACACGTCCTGCACGTCGCGCTCGACGTCCGCGGTTCGCGGCCGCCCAGCCGGCTTCATTGTCGGGATATTCGGATCCGCTCCGCGCACCACCAGCAGTTTCATCGCGTCGATGTCGCTGGCATATGCCGCTCGCCAGAACGGGGTCGCGCCGATTTCGTCCACGCCGGACAGATCGAAACTGTAGCCTGAGTACCAGACTTTCTTCCTGAGCCGCGCGTTCGGATCGGCGCCTTTGTCGAGGAGCGCGGTCACGAACTCCAGATAGCTCACCTTCTGATTGAGGTACGCGCGCGGCTGCGGATACAACGACTTGGGCGCCCACTCGCAATTGAGCGCGCCGAACAGCGGCGTCGCGCCGTTTTCGGCCGCGAGATTCGGATTGGCGCCACGATCGAGCAGCGCTTTCGCGAGATCGAAGTGACCGTTGATTGTCGCGATCAACAGCGGCGTCGTCTTGTCGCCCGCGGTCACTTGATTGATATCGGCTCCGGCGTCGAGGAGCGCATCGACGGTGGCCGCAAATCCCTGACGGGCCGCCAGGTGGATTGGCGCGAGGCCGCCCTGCGCATAGATCAACTCGTTCAGCTGATATTGCCGGTCGACACCCGCCTTCCCCTGCGCACCGGGGTTGAAGCGGCCCTGCTGCTGCGCCGCGGGAACGGCCGGCACTTCCGGCCCGCCGCGGCCTTCGGCCGAGCCGCCCGCTCGTCCCGAGGCTGTCGAGCCGCGACCGTTCGCGGCGGCGGGCGGCGGCGCGGGATTGCCGAACAGCACACCGGCGAATGCAGGGTTGCCGCGGCCGGCTGCGTTCAAATCGATCACTGACGATGTGAGCTCGAGATCGGCGCCACGGCGCGCGAGCAGTGTCACAACGGGCGAACGATCAGACGCCGCTGCAAACATGATTGCGGTCAGACCCCGCACGGGTTCCCTGGCGTTGATATCCGCGCCGCGATCGAGGAGCAGCGTAACCGCATCGGTGTTGCCAGACTGCGCCGCAAGCATGAGCGCCGTCGTTCCATTCGCTGTCTTAGTATTGGCGTCGGCTCCCGCTGCAAGGAGCGGCTCCATCACGACCGCGTAGCCTTCGCGTGCGGCCAGGATCAGCGGTGTGTATGCCCCGATGCGTGTCGTGGCCTTCACGTTCGCGCCCGCGTACAACAGCATCTGCGCCAGATCCGCGTCGTTCTTCGTCGCGGCCCAGTGCAGCGCGGTCATCCCGTCGCCTTGCGCGGCGTTGACGTCGGCTGCCTCCTTGAGCAGTGCGCGAACGGTGTCTTTGTCGCCATGCATGGCGGCATCGGCGAGAGCGGATCTGTCCGGCGCTGCCTTGAGCAAACCGGACCATCCGAGGACGCCGATGACGACGCCAATGGCAAGCGGCCGCGTCCACCCGTGTCGAAGCATTTTCATCTCCGCGTCGTCTCGCGCGCGGGCCCGGAAGCCTGCACTACGCCTTGTCCGTCGTCGCATCTGTCGCAACTGCATTCAAATCGAACGCGCCCGTGCTGTCGCCGAAGGCCGCCATGTCGTCGATGCCGAGGCTGTGCAGAACCGACAGCATGACGTTCGCCATGGGCGTCCCGTCCGCAGCCCGCAGGTGCAGTCCGCCTTTGATCTGCCCACCCGCGTGGCCGGCCAGAAACAGCGGGCATCGCTTGTGATTGTGCAGGTTCGAGTCTCCCATCGGCGAGCCGTACAGAACCAGCGAGTTGTCGAGCAGCGTGCCGTCGCCATCCGGAGTGTTCTTCAGCTTCTCGAGCAGGTACGGCACCATGCTGACGTGATACGTGTTGATCTTCTGGAAATCCATGATGCGCTCTTCGCGCTCGCCATGGTGCGATGACGAATGGAAGGCGCCCTTGAACCCGCTTTCCGGATACACACGATTCGATGCATCGCGTCCCAGCTTGAATGCGAATACGCGCGTGATGTCGGATGCGAAAGCCAGCGCCTGCAGGTCGAACATCAGCTTTACGTGTTCCGAGAAGGAATCGGGCACGCCGATTGGTGCTTCCGGCAGCTCGCGCGCTTCGCCGCTGGCGTTGTGCGCCTCGACCTTCTGAATCCGGCGTTCGATTTCGCGGACCTCGTCGAGATACGAGCTCAGTCGCGCCCGGTCGGCGCCACCGAGCTCTCTCTTTAGACGCGCCGTCGCGGTGCCAAGCCAGTCGAGAATGCTGCGATCTTCTGCGCGCCGCTCCGCCCGTTCCTGCGGGTTCGCGCCCACGCCGAACAACTGATCGAACACCGTCCGCGGATCGCGCGTCATCGGCAGCGGCTGCGTCGGCGACAACCAGCTGATCGAATCGGTGTACGTGCACGAGTACCCGTAGGAGCATCCCCCCGCCTGATCGACGTTCTCGATGCACAGCTGCATCGATGGAATCGGCGTGTCCTGGCCGAAGCGAGCCGCGTAGATCTGATCGAACGACGTGCCGGCGTGGACATCCGACCCCTGCGTCTGCTTGGGATGCGACTGCGTCAGGAACACCGAGCTCGACCGGAAATGATCGCCGCCGATTTCCGGCGCCGTGAACGCCTCGGCGTTGCGCACGTCGGTGTTGCTGATGATCGTCACGTGGCCCCGGAACGGTTCGAGGGACGTCAGGCTCGTCGGACTCAGATCGAAGCTGCTACCCACTGCGGCTGGCGCCCACAGGTTCTTCCTGATGCCGAGCGCCGTGCTTCCGGCAGAGCCGTGGAC
>JBKPDW010000007.1:0-5041 GCA_046728115.1 Acidobacteriota bacterium
GATCGTGCTCGGCCGAGTAGACATAAGCCTGCAGTTTGCGGATCCAGTACCAGCAGGCGGCGTGGGCTAGCCCCGGGTCATTCTGCAGATGCTGCTCCAAGTCGTGCTCGTCGAGCTCTTCACTGCCGAACGACCCGAACACGGGTGTCAGCCCCCTGAGCGTCCGGATCAAACCGAGTTGGCCGGTCATGAAATCGAGCGGCACACCGACGCGCGCGCGTTGCGCGAGCCTGCGCCGACCCTCCTCGGCTTCGCGCTGCGCCTCCAGGAGCGGGTCTCCGCTGGCGAGACGGTGGGTCAGCAGCGCGGTGTAGACCCACGTGATGTAGTAGGGAAGAGGTCTCCAGTTTTCGACGTCTTCAAGCGCTCGGAGGAGCAGCGCGCGGGCCTCACGCAGCGGACGCACCCAGGGCACTACCCAGGCTGCCATGTTCTTGTACACGCGAGGCTTCGCTCGGTCGAGGCCTTTCTTGTCGACGAGATCCATGCCGAGCACGCCAAATCGGTAGCCTTCTGCGTACCGGCCGAAGCGCGCTCCCACCACGGTATTGAGGTATCCGTAGGCGACGGCCGACGCATGGGTGTTGCCGTGCTGGATGCTGAGGATCGCCATCCGGAGCAGAACCAGTTGGTGCAGATTCGGTTCCGTAAAATACGCCGGCCCGAGAAGCTCGCTCAGCACCTCGATCATGAATCGAGTCCGACGATCGGACATCATCGGCAAATCCAGAAGCGATTCGATCGGGCGACTGCCAAGCTCCCGCCAGAGGAGTTCGTGTGCCTCGCCGACCTCTTGGTCGGTCGGATGCGGCGACCACGTGATCCCCAACTTCGCCAGGTACGAGAGCCCGATATCGACCGCACGGTCGGGACGACGAAGCACCGTATGGAGGGCGATTCGCAAGCACGCTACTGAAGCCCCATCAGCCAGATGCGTGGCATGCGCGGCCAGGATCGAGAGTCTCTCCTCGGCCGACACGAGATCGCCGCACAGAAACTCGCATTCGGCGCGATGGAGCTCCAGCGCGAAGGTGAGCTGAGAGCAACTCTCCCAGGGGTTTTCCGGCAGCAGCGCGGCGCCCGAAACGAAGTACTTCAGCGCCACCGCGTAAGCCGCCGAGGCCTTGGCGCGCTTCCCGGCGACTAGGTTCAGCTGTGACAATTGCTCACGCTCGTCCTGGGAGGCCATCACCGGGGCACCGCGATTGAGCTGATTGACGATCTCGAAGATCACCTCCTCGCGCTTCTCCGGTGGTGTATGCGCCACGAGCAACCGGCCGATGCGCAGATGTTCGCGGGCCCGCTGCCCTTCTGGAACGAGACCATAGGCGGCCTCCTGCACCCGGTCGTGAAGGAACCGATAAGAGCCCCCCACGAGCTCTACCAGTTCGAAACGGACCGCTTCCCACAGATCGGCGTGGACCCGTTCGGCCGACGCTCCGAGCACGAGCGCAAGGGTCGTCATTTCCGCGCTGTTACCGAGGCACGCGAGCGACTGCAAGGCCTGTTGGGTTGCCGGCGGCAGGCGGGCCAGCTTCCCGAACATCAGGTCCGCCACGTTGTCGGTGTAACGTTTGGCCCGGATGCCATCGAGATCCCAGGACCAGCGCGCGCGCGCAGGATCGAAGCTGAGCAGGCCTTCGTCCTCGAGCCCGGTCAGGAACTGAGTGGTGAAGAACGGATTTCCGGCGGTCTTGTCGCCGACGAGCCGCGCGAGCGTCGCGACGCGGTGGGGCTTCGCGTGAAGGGCGTCGGCGACGAGCTGCGTCAGGTCCTTTCGTGTGAGCGGGGCCAGCGCGATCTCGTGCACGACCGCTCCGGCTTTGCGAATGGCGTGGAGCTTCCGCGCCAGCGGATGGGCGGAATCCACTTCGTTGTCCCGATAGGCGCCGATGATCAGCAAATGTCGGACGTCCGACTGCGTGAGCAGCTCCTCGAGCAGGTCGAGGGTGGCCGAATCGAGCCACTGGAGATCGTCGACGAACAGCGCGAGCGGATGTTCCGGCCGCGCGAACACCCGAATGAACCGCTCGAAGACCGCTAGAAACCGGCGCTGCGCCTCTCCGGGCGGCAGATCGGGGAGCGGCGGTTGTTCTCCGATAATCAGCTTCAGTTCCGGGACGAGGTCGACCATCAACTGTCCGTTCGGGTTCAGCGCTTCGCCGAACGCCGCGCGCCAGACGGCCATCTCGGCGTCGCTCTTCACGAGCAGGCGCCGGACGAGGCTCTGCAAAGCCTGCGCGAGCGTCACATAGGGAATCCCACGCTTGTACTGGTCGAACTTGCCGGACGCGAACAGGGCACGGGATGGCATCAGCGCCTTGTGCAGCTCGTTGACGACCGACGTCTTGCCGATGCCCGCATAGCCGGACACCAGTACCAACTCCGGCGTGCCGGTGGTTACGACCCGATCGAATGCGGCGAGTAGAATCCCGATCTCACGCTCTCGTCCGTACAATCTCTCGGGAATCAACAATCGATCCGGCGTGTCGTGTTCGCCGAGCGGAAAATCATCGACGCGGCGCTCGGCCTGCCACTGCGTCAGGCACCGCCGGAGATCGCGTCCTACGCCGCCCGCTGTCTGGTAGCGCTCCTCTGCCGTCTTGGCGAGCAGCCGCATGATGATTGCGGATACCGGAGGAGGGAGGTCCTCTAGGCATTCGGCCGGCGGGATCGGCTGCCGGGCAACGTGGCAGTGCGCCCATTCCATCGGATCGGACGCGGTAAACGGCAGCTTGCCGGTCAGCATTTCGTACAGAGTGACGCCGAGCGCGTAGAGATCGCTGCGCGAATCGAGCGAGCGGTTCATACGGCCGGTCTGTTCCGGCGCCATGTAGGGCAGCGTGCCGGCGATCACCTCGGGGGGCTCCGGCGTCTGCCGCTGGCGCCGCAGGCGAGACGCGATGCGAAACCCGGTCAGCCAGACCCGGCCCGTCGCCTCGTCGATCATGACGTGATCCGGCGTCAGGTCTTTGTGCATGATGCCCCGGCGGTGCAGTCCGCCGAGCGCCGCGGCCAGACCGACGCCGAGCCGCAAGAACAGCCCGAGCTCCATCGGCTGCGTGCCCAGTCTTCGCGCCAGCAGCTCGCCGCCGGGATCGTCGAGAACGAGGTATGTCCGGCACTGGAGGTGGACGAGCGCGAGGGGCCGAACCGCCCACGTCGCATCCAGATCGAAGCGGAGCGCGTGCTCGTGTTCGAGCATCTCCAGGGACTCGAGGCGCGGATGCTCCGCCTTGTGTGTGACGACGAGAATGGAGGCGGGATGCCCGCTGGTGGCGGTTCGGAAGCCCCGGTACAGGACGAACGCACCATCGTCGCGAATGGTTTCGAGCGCGTAGTCGGACAGGTCGATCCCGGACGGCGAATGGCTCGTAGCCATCAGCGCCTCATGGCATCCGGAAACGCCCTAGACGGCACTCCCCGCTCCACGCACTCGTGTA
The DNA here is from genome assembly GCA_046728115.1 of Acidobacteriota bacterium. Classification (GTDB taxonomy): domain Bacteria; phylum Acidobacteriota; class Vicinamibacteria; order Vicinamibacterales; family CAVVIG01; genus CAVSWN01. Next base: position 3,444 of record JBKPDW010000007.1, read on the forward strand.
GTCGGCGTTCATCTGGTGAGGTTGAACTGGACGCCGAACTGCCGCCGTTCGCCGGGTAGGCCAGCGATCGCGGGTGGCGGCACGCTGTTGCTTCCGGTGATGTAGTCGGTATCGGTCAAGTTGCGCGCGTAAAGGCCGACAGACCAGGACGGACGTGGCCGAACGGTGATATTCGCGTTGACGAGACTGTATGAGACCTGTCGCTGGATCGTGTCATTGATCGGCGTGAAGTAGACGGTGCTTTGCCTGATGACGTCGAGAGAAAGCAACAGCACCCCCAACCGACCTAGTTGCCTGGCATACTCCAGCCAGATGCGTCCAGACCATTCAGGCACGTTGGACAGCCTGCGTCCGGCCACGTCCACGGGAGAGCCACCCGCACCCACTGCCGCGTATCGATCGTATCGGGCGTCGAGCCAGGCGACGTGTCCACCCAATCTCAGTCCGGGCGCGGGTTGACCCTGGCCCTCCACCTCGACACCGCGGATCGTCGCCGTCGCCGCGTTCGTGATTTCGATGACGCCAGGACGAAGGGGAGTTTGCACTTGCAGGTCGGTGTAGTCCGTGTAGAAAGCCGCGCCGTTCAGATGGACGCGCTGGCTCAGCGCCGACTTGAACCCCGCCTCGTACGCCCATGCCCACTCCGGCGCAAAGCCGCGGCCGGCACTTCTTGCACTCGGGTTGAAACCGCCGGTCTTGAACCCACGAGTGGCCGACACGTATGCCAGGGCCCCATCCGCGATCCGGAAATCCAGGCCGAACCTGGGCGTCCAGGCCGTGGCCGCTATCGAATCGAGGTACCGAAACGACGACACCGCTGTGTGACCGACTTCGGAGACGCCGAAGTTGTCCATCGTCTTGTCGTCGTGAGAATAACGGACACCGATGATCCCCGATAGACGCGATCCGAGAGCGCCTTTCACCTGCCCGAACGCCGCACTGGATTTCGTATCGACGGTAGGGTTGAGGCGATTCACGACGCCAGCGGCGATGAATTCGACGTCGGTCGGCTGTCGATCGACCTCTTTGAACAAGAAAACGCCGCCCGTGGCTGTGAATCCCGGGAGCTCGGAGGTGATGGTGAGCTCCTCCGAGACCTGATGGTGAATTTCATGCGGATGCGAGGTGGACAGATTCAGCTCGGTACTGTCGCTGTCGACGAAGACGTCGTAATCGAGCTTTCGGGCGGCGAAGAGGCTCCTGAGAACGGTGCTCGGCGCAGGCTTCCAGATGAATTGCGCCGAGCCGCCGTAGTGCACGTTGCGGCTCTCTGAAGGCGTCGAGGTCCGCACCTGATGAAGGTCCGGCGGATTATCGACGGTGAAGCCCGGCTTCACCGCCAGGACTTTCGGGTAGAAGAGCGGCGTCGGATCGCGATGCGTGAAGTCTCCGGTGACGCGAAGCTCGCTCCGGTCGCCGAAGAACAGGCGCAGCGTTCCCCGCGTCGCCGTGACGTCGGTGCCCCCGAGCGGGTGCGCGGGATGATCGACGTCTTCTACGAATCCGTCGCTGACGCCCCGAAGAGCCGAGACGCTCGCCATGATTCTATCGGGCACGATTGGGCCACTCAGGGTGGCCTCGGCTCGCAGGGTCTGAAA
>JBKPDW010000008.1:0-39356 GCA_046728115.1 Acidobacteriota bacterium
GGGCTACGCGGTGGGCACGAATCCCCCGTGGCGCGGCCACAACACCATTACGGCGGACAAGCTGATTCCGATTGCATCGCTCGACCGGCAGCGCGGCGAGTCGGTGTATCTCGAGCGCTGCGCGTCGTGCCATGGCGCAGACGGTCAGGGCGTGCAGATCGGCGACAAGAAAGCCGGTCCCTTGTGGGGACCCGACTCATGGAACGATGGCGCAGGAGCCGCGCGCGTCTACACACTCGCGGGGATCATCCGGTACTCGATGCCGTATCTCGATCCCGGCAGCCTGACCGACGAAGACGCACAGCACGTGGCGGCGTTTATCAACTCCAAACCTCGACCGCCGTACCCGTTCAAGGATCGCGACTATTCCGGCGGGAAGATTCCAATCGATGCGCTGTACTACAGGCGATAGACTGGACAAGGAAAGTCTGAAGTCTGAAGTCTGAAGTCTGAAGTCCCAGGGCACGCATGAAACGAACGACGCTACTCGGGGCTGTGGTTGCGGTCATCGTGACCGCAGCCCTGGCGTCCGCGCAATTTCAGGGGCGTCGCGGCCGGTTCGGATATGGACCCTCACTCGGTGCCAACCCGGCATACGACGGGGCCTTCATGTTCTGTCGTATCGCGTTCCGCAATGCCCCGAACGGCGACGGCGGCGGCTGGTTCGTCGATTATCCGCGGGCGGACGTGAATCTCTCGTTCCGCTTATCGGAGCTCACGCGCACGTCCGTGAGCCGCGATGCCGTTGGCGACTTCAACCACGCCGTGATCCGCCTCACTGATCCGCAGCTGTTCCGATGCCCGTTCATCATGATGACGGAGCCGGGCGGCACGTACTTCGACGACGAAGAGGCGAAGCAGCTGCGCGAGTACTTGTTGCGCGGCGGGTTTCTGTGGGCGGACGATTTCTGGGGCGAGTACGCCTGGGAACACTGGGTGATCGAACTGAGGAAGGCGCTGCCGTCCGGATATCCGATCGTCGATCTGCCGATGGATCACGTGATCTTCCACACGCTCTACGACGTGACGGAGCTGCCGCAGATCCCGTCGATCAACTATTACTTCGGCAGCGGCGGCCGCACGTCCGAGCGATTCGATAGCCGCGTACCCCATGCCCGCGGCATCGCCGATGCCAACGGGAACCTGATGGTGCTGATGACCCACAACACCGACTTCGGTGACGCGTTCGAGCGCGAAGGCGACAATCGCGAGTACTTCGACCGCTTCGCAGGACCGGGTTACGCCGTCGGCATCGATGTCCTGATCTATTCGATGACGCATTGACGGCGCTCGCCTAAAAGGCTCGCGCTGCGGCCCAGCGGCATGGGCTCGCCCCACGGCGCAGCGGTACGGGCTCGCGATGTGGGCCCAACAGTATCGGCTCGCGAGACGCCTAACGCGTGCGGCCCCGCACCTTGCGCAATTATCGTCGACGCGCCGGATATGTCTTCGCGGCGCCCGTGCGTCCGTTCTGGATGGTGAAGGATCCGTTATCGCTCGCGCTCAGCTTGATCCAATGCGCGGTGGTCTCGTCGAGATTTGCGATGCGATCATCCGGCGCGTTGTGCGCACCGGTGTTCAACGAACGATGCAACTGCCAAACGTCCTCGATTCCCGGCGCCTTAGCCACCGCCGCAAGCAGATTCGGCGCTCCCCCTTTCCTCGCTCCGTTGTTGATCACCGCCACGCGCGGCTTGAACGCGGCGAACGTCGCCGGATCGGCCGCATCTGCCCCGCCGTGGTGCGCCACCAGATAGACGTCCACCAGACCGATGCGATCGATGGGACAGACCAGCCCGAAGAGCGGCTCCCCGGTCAGATCGCCGACATCCAGGAATCGAAAGGCGCCGTACCGCAGCATGAAGCCCGTCGACCGGGGATTTTCGTTCGGCTCCTGCGCTGCGGGCGCTGATGCCGGACATCCCGGAGTTATCGCGCCGGCGCCCGGCATTGGTTTGGCGAGAATTTCACACGCGGCGCTGACGACTGTCGCCTCGACGCCCTTCAGCGGAAGCCGATCCCCGGGCTTGGGTTGCAGATGACGTCCCTTCTCCCGGACGGCCGCGTACGCTCTGAACATCTTCAGCGTGCCGCGAGACGTCTCTTCCGCCTCGGGTGGGACGTCTCCGTGATCGATGAACGTGCGTATCGGCAGCATCCGCGCAAGCTCGACGACGCCGCCGTCGTGATCCGCATGGAAGTGCGTGATGAGCAGGTAGTCGATGCGAGACAGCCCGGCTTCGCGCGCAGCCGCCGCAATCCGGACTGCGTCGCGGCCCCGATCGGCCTCGCCGGGCTTTGCTTCGAACGTTCCCTCGCCCGGAAATCCCGCATCGACGAGCAGCGATTCGCTTTCGGGCGTGACGATCAAGGTCGCCTGTCCTCCCTCGACGTCGATGAAATAGATATCGAGGGTTTTCGCGGCCGCGAGGGTGACGACAGCGGCGGCCACCAGCGCGGCCACGGATGAGGCAAATCGGTTCACGACATCACTCCGTTTCGTTAGAATGCAAATCCATCATGCGATCAATCATGCGCGGCTGGCCAATAATGGGTTGCGGCCTCATAGCGCTTCTTGCGCTCCCTTCCCCATTGAAGGCCCAGCGCGGCGCGACACCACCCGACGGAGGCTGGCCGCAGGTTACCGTAAACGGCCGCACGTGGAATCAACAGGAACTGTTTCAGCGAAACATCGGCGCGGCTGACGATCAAACGTCGCAGTTCCCGCCACATCGGATCATCGGCAACATCTACTACGTTGGCACGCGCAGCCTCGCCTCGTTTCTCATCGTGACACCTGAAGGTAACATCCTCATCAACAGCTCGTACGAGCGGAACGTCCCGGTGTTGCAGAAATCGGTCGAGCAGCTCGGGTTCAAATTCTCCGACATCAAGATCCTGCTCGGAAGCCACGCGCACGGCGACCATCAAGAGGGCGACGCGCTCGTTCAGCAACTGACAGGCGCCAGGCTGATGGCGATGGCCGAAGACGTGCCGGCGCTCGAGCAGATGAAACCCGGCGGCAAGGCGCACAACGTCGACCGCATCCTGCACGACGGCGAATCGGTCACACTCGGCGGCACGACGCTCGTCGCGCATCTGACGCCCGGCCACACGCGCGGTTGCACGACGTGGACGATGAAGGTGGCGCAGGATGGAAAGAGCTACGACGTGGTGATCATCGGCAGCGTCGGCGTGAACCCAGGGTTCAAACTGGTCAACAACACCGATGTTCCGCAGATAGCCGATGAGTTCACGCGCGCCTTCAAGGTCCTGCGCGCCCTGCCGTGCGACATCCCGCTGGCATCTCATCCAGCGATGTACGACATGGCGGCCAAGTACGCGAGGCTGCAGACAAGCGGGCCGAACCCGTTCGTCGATCCAGCAGGCTACAAGGCAGAACTCGATCTGACGGAGGCGATGTTCCGCGCCGTGCTCGCGGCGCAGAAAGCGGCCCAGCAAGGCTTGTAACCCCTCGGAAAGCGTCGGCTGGTCCAGGCGTCAGAAAGGGTGCGTCGCGTAGTCCCATACGAGTTTCTGAAACTCGAATAACCCCTCTCGCAACGTTCGCCGCAGCATCCACCAGCCCTGCGGCCGAAACAGCGTGCGTTCCGGGTAGGTGATCTGCGGCGGCGGCGCCTCGGGCGGCCACACGCGCAGCAACGCGCGGCGATAACGCCGCGAGTGCGGAGCGCCGATCACGACCAGCACGCGCGACGGATGCGCGCGCACCCACCCAGCCAGCGCCTTCGTGCTGTCGGTCGTGCTACCTTCACCGGCATCGATCGTCGCGATTCGGTCTGGCGGAACGCCAAGCTGGCGCAGCGTTTCGATCACGGGGTTGTTGAGCTTCACTCCGCGTCTGGCCATTTCCGCGTCGACGGCCTCTCCGGCGGCGCGAACCAGCATCACTCGCGGAAACAAACCGCGGTGATACAGGTCCGCTGCCTCGAGCATCGCCGCCTGCAGCTCCACCGGATCGCCACTCTCGGAGATCACCACGATGTCGCCAGGCTCGACGCGATCGGTGACCATAAGCGATCGGCCGACGCTGGCCAGCCCGGCGCGGCGAACCGGTGGGATCGCCGCGCTTACGACGACAAGGAGTGCAAGGACAATCCCGACCCGCGACGCACGGCTCATCGGGGTTGAACTGCGACCGTCGAAAAAGAGCTCACCTGACGCTCACTCCCGGCTCCTCGATCGGACAGCCGGCGATGCGCCGCACGAGCGCAGCGGCTGCGATCTTGATGATTCCGTCGACGCATAACCGCCGCCCCACGACGCGCCGCGCCCCGAACACCCGTGCGGCGGTTCGAGCATCGCCGACAAGCGGCCGACCGCCGACGGTCACGAGGCGAACATCGCGACGATGGGTTGCGACGAGCGCGTCCGCCACCGTGTTGGCGATTGGCGGGATGACCAGCAGATCGGCCGCAGAGCCGACGGCGATGCGGCCGGCCCGAGGCTGGCATATCAGATCCGCGGCAGACGACGTCACCATCGCCAGCAGCACGGACGTTTGGACGGCCCGCGTTCCGTGCGCGACACGCAGCTCGTCGAGCAGATCGTTCGAGCCGCTCACACGCGAATCCGTGCAGAGCGCAATCCGCGCCGGCTTGGCGTCGGCGGCCATCACGAATTCGCCCACGTTGGCTGTTTCGCCGAACAGGAACAGATTTGATGCCGGACACCACGCGAGGCCCGCACCCGCGCCCGCCATGCGCCGCCAGCCATCGCGATCGATTCCCACGCCGTGAACGATCACGGTATTCGGCGCAAGGCACCCGAGCGACTCGAGTTTCGCAAATTCCTCGCGCGCCGCTGTATCCACACCCTCAGCCAGGTGAACGAAGAACGGGAGCGACGCCGGCGTCGACCGCCATCGTCCAGCGACACTGCCTGCCTGCTCGCCCCGCGCGCCGACCGGCTGCCCTTCGAGCGCAAACGAATGCGCCCATCCATACCGTCGCAGGACGCGGATCGGCAAGGCACGCCGCAGCTCGCGGTAGAACGGGTTATGGTGCGCGACCAGTGTAACGCCGGCCAGCAGGTTCTTGAGAGCTCCGATGAACACGCGCTCAATGAGCGGATAGGATCGCCCGCGCCGGATCGCAGCGTCAGACGACAAACGGGGACGCATGTCGTCAATCCACTCCGAGGCGTTCCGGTAGCGGTCGCGAAACCTGAGGCGGCCGTAATGATTGAGTTCCAGATGATCGTGCGCGTTCACCAGACCCGGAAGGACGAATGCGCCCTCGAGATCGACGACCACGTCGCCGCGCCGGGGTGGGTCGCCGAGCGAGAGCACGCGCGATGAAAACCGCATGGACGGCGCAGGGCCATCCGAGGTAACGACGCGACCGTTGACGAACGAGACGGCAGCCGGCCAGATCACGTTTCTTTCGTGGCGTGAAACACGACGACGACCGGAGGGTTCCGCCACCGGTGCCGGAACGCGCGCACGTCGGGGTCGGTGTCGTCGTGGAACCGTGGTTCGCGGATGGCGCACACGCGGAGGCCTGCTGCCTCGATAGCGTTCAGATGGTCGTCGATTCTGTGCGGCACGAACCCAAGGAGATGCTCTACGCCGTCCGCGTCAAGGAACGTGCGCCTCCAGCCGTGCTGCGCCCACGACGGATGGAAATCGGAATACACCAGGTGACCGCCGCGCACCAGCACGCGTGCCATCTCGCGGGTCCAGGCGGCGAGATTCTCGACATCGCCGACCATCAATGACGCGTTGACGACGTCGAACGACGATCGGCGCACTGGCAGGTGCGAGGCATCCGCGCAGATGACCTTCCCGCCTGGCGCACGCCGCAACATCGCCAGCGAGACATCGACCCCCACGATACGTGCCGCGCCCGTCCTCGTAAGCACGGACAGATATCGACCTGATCCGGTCCCGACGTCGAGTGCGCGCGTTGCCGAAACCGTCGCGAGGATCGATTCGACGATCTTCTGTTCCAGCCGCATCAACGGGTTGTGCGCCGTCGGCGGATACGTTTCGGCCCAGAGCGCGTACACGACGCGGTGATCGAGGTTCGAGGAGACCGACGGGTTCGACGGGTTCGCGGCCGGCGTCGCGAACGTGACGGCCCTCGTGAACCCTGTGAACCTCGCGAATCCCGCGAACCTCACGAACCGCACGAACCCCGACGTCACCGCGCTCATCAGAACCCTGTCGTTTCCGGGCGTTGGTAGCGAATCAATCGATGGAGCGCACGAAGTTCGTAGGGAGCGTCGTACCACTTGAGCGCGTACCTCCAGGCGCTCGCTGCCTTCAAGGCAGCGCGGTGAACGATTGTCAGACCTGGATCCGTGGCGGTCGGGTAGTAGGCGTTGATCACGCGCTCGAAATTGCGAACACGCTTTCGGATGCTGCCGTCAAACCACGGGATGCCGTCGCCCCGCCGCATCGAGAGCTGCTGCCAGTCGGGCGACGCCCATCCTTCAAGCGTGGTCGGGAACGCGAAACCCAGGCGCTGCGCTTCGTGCCACAGCCGCCCATCCATGGGAACCGGCGTGTAGGTGTACAGAACGATTTCCGCCGCCGGATTGATGCGCTTCAACCGCCTGATGAAGGCAAACGTGGTTTCGACATCTGCAGCCGGGTTGGGCGGCGATCCGAGGACGAACGAAAACTCCGGGATCACGCCGAAGGCTCGCATGCGGCGCGCGAGTTCAAGCGTGGTGTTGGTCGAGGCCTTGCCTCCCTTGTTCATGGCCCTCAGCGTCTCGTCACTGGCGGACTCGGCGCCCGAGAAGACCATCTTCAGTCCCGACCGCGCCATTTTCTGCCACGTGGTGTCGGAGTACTGCATCAGCATGTCCACGCGGCCCAGACCCCACCAACTGATGTTCAATCGGCGGATGCGCTCGGCGAATTCCGCTGTGCGGGCCTCGGAGATGAAAAAGTCCATGTCGTGCATCTGCACCGCGTCGACGCCGTAGATCGTCACCAGATGCCGCAGCGTCTGGTCCATCCGCTGCGGCGACTGCGCAATCCATCGGCGATTCGACATGGCCACCACCGCGCAGAAGCTGCACGCGAACGGACAGCCGAACGAGGAGTTGTACGCGATCGTCCGTCGGCCCAGGTAGTTGTCGTGGAGATAGCGCGTCATATCGACGCGGCCGTATGGCAGATCGGGCAGCTCGTCGAGCGGCATCAATGGCGCCGCGGGATTGTGGACGATCTTCGCGCAGGCCTTCCACGACAGCGCGCTCACCGATGACAGCGATCCGCCGGACCGCAGCGCGCGGACGAGCTCGAGGAGCGGCCGTTCGCCCTGCGATCGAATCACGAAATCGACGATCGGCGACGTCAGTACGGTATCCGTATGCTGTGTCGGGAAGTACCCGCCCCACACGATCGGGACATGTGGCAGCGCCGCCTTCACGCGCCGGCAGACGCTCACCGCCTGGGTGAGCTGCGGGCCGGGCATCACGGTCACCGCGAGCAACGGTGTCTGCGCGCCGGGCGCTGCTGACAACCGCGCAATGATTGCGCTCGCCGGATCGGCGACGAGGTTGGCGTCGACGAGCGTCCACGGGTAGTCGTCGCCAAGAACAGCGGCGAGCGACATCAACGACAGTGGCAGCGGCTGCTTCCCGGGTGTCGTCGACAGCGGGTTGTAGAGCACGATCATCGGGCCATCCAGAGGCCGAATGCGGCCGGCGCGCGGCCCAGGCGCAGCCACGCGAGGCGACGCTTCAGACGCCACGGCAGCGGACCGCGTGTCGGCACGAAGCGCGTGCGCAGGTCCATGGACTCGGCGATCGCTCCGAGCCGCGCAAATGTCAGATAGCCGATGCCGGCCCGCACGGTGTTCGCGATGCCAAGTTCGCCCTGGAAGTCGCGGTGCTTGTCGTCCACCATGGCGTCGCCGTCGCAATCGCGCGAGAACATGGGCGAGTCCATCACGGCCAGCACGCCGTCCGCGGTGAGCATGCGTCGAGCGCGCGCGAGCGTGGTGGCCGCGTCCGTCGCGTAATGCAACGAACCGTTGAACACCACCAGATCGAATTGCCCGGGCGCAAACGGCAGCGCGTCGAAGTCCGCTTGAACGGCAACGAACGGCACGATGTAGTGCCGGCATGCGCCGAGGCCGTCGGCCTGGTCATCCAGCACGTCCAGGGCGACGACGCGTTGACCCAGCGATGCGAGCCGATGCGACAACCAACCGGTGCCCGCACCTACGTCGAGGATCTGCATCGGTTGCGACGATGACGCGAGTACCCAGTGCAGCAGATGGTGATAGGTCTCTCTGCGGACGAGCCATTCGGCTGCCTGGGCGTCGTCGCGCGATACCGACGGCAGCAGGCGGTAGTGCTCGGCCGGCCAGGCGCGCCGATGCCCGTCGCGATCCCGCACGACCTGATACTGATGGATAAACGGCGCCAGCTTTGCCGCGCGCGTCGGAGTCAGGAACCGCCAGACGCCATCACGACGCTCGTACGTGCGGTTGCAGAACCTGCACGTTCGACAGTCAGCCACCTGCTCGTCGTCGAGCGCTACGCCACACTCGGGACACGCAAAGCGCGGCATCCACAGGTCCATATCACGCTCGCTGCAGCACGATCAGGAAATGGTCGCCGTGGCCGCGCACCAGCGGCCAGGTGCCCACGACGTCGTCCATGCGTTCGAGCAGCGCAATCAGGCGAGTGTGCCGACTGGCAAACGCGTGCGCATACGGCGGCGGTGCGAACAAGCCAAGCGATTGCAGATGCAGGCGGCGGAATCCGGCCGCGGCGAACATCCGCTCGAATGATCGAGGCGCACGGTACTGGGTCCAGACTGTGCGACCGTCGAGCGGCACCGGCACCGGCGCACGTGAATACCGGATCGTGGCTCGACGCCAGTCGCCGCGCGACATGTACAGTGCGAACTCCCAGGGACAGCTGCGGCCGATCACGGATGCGATCAACGTGCCGCCCGAGCGCAGTCTGCCGGCAATGCGGCGCGCTGATTCCGCCAGGTCCGGTACGCAATTCAGCGGGCCGAAGTTGGAGTAGGCGGCATCGAACATCTCGGGCGCGAGCCGATCGACCTCGTCGATGCCGAGGCGATGAACGACCGCGCGATCGCCGAGACGCGCCGTATCCAGTCGCCGCCGGGCCTCGCGGATCATGGCGGGCGACCGGTCGAGCGCGGTGACGCGATAACCACGCCGCGCGAAGTATTCGATGTCACACCCAGGACCACATCCAAGATCGAGAATGCTGGCGCCAGAGGTTACGAATCGTTCCACCGTGCGCCGCACACGGTCCCGCATTGCGCACAACAACGGATTCTCTGCATTCGATCGGTCGTAGTGCGCGGCGACGCCGTCGAACGCCTGTTGTGTGTCGAGCAACACCGTCTCGATCGCCATCTGTCCAACCCGGTCACGCGCACGTCCCGCCTGCTCTCTTACGACGCCCACGGTGCGTTCCTCCAGCCGGCGTTCAAGGTGCAAACGCAGCGTGCACAGGTCGGGTCGGTGCTGACGTCGAGACCGGCCCGAAAGGCCGGGAGGCTGCGCTTCAGCAGATATTCGAAGGGTGTGCGGCGGATGTTGCCCACGGGCGGATGGAAGAAGCACGGTCGCACGGCCCCGTTGGCCTCGAGGACAACCGACACCCACGGCGCATTGCACTGCACGGCCGGCAGCGGTCCGTTCCCTGTCAGCGCTCTGTAGTACCGCGGCAGACGGCGCAGCCGTTCGGGCGTTTCTGCGACGAACCCCGATTCCAGCTCCGCGCGATACACCGCGATCGTGCGTTCGACGATGTCTGCAAACTCGGACGCTTCGTCCGGTGACAGCGCCAGGTTCGAGAACCGACCAGGGTCGAACGGACGGCGGAGTTCGGACGCGCCCGGTTCGGACCCCGGACGGCGTGCGCTCGGGTCGTCGAAGCCGCGGCCGAATGCGGTCGACGACAGATCGGCGGCGAGGAACGAGATGCCGTCGATTCCGAGCATCTTGGCGTGGTCGATAAGCCGTGGCAGCTCGCGGAAGTTGGCGCGATGAATCGTGGCGCGAGCGGTGACGGGCACGTGCGGCGCCAGCCGCCGCAGGCGAGCGATCCCTCGTTCGACCGCTCCCAGCGCGTTGATGCCTCGAATCTCTTCGTACAGCCGATCACTCGCCGCGTCGAGGGAAACGAAGACGCGGGAAAAATGGCGCGCCACGCCATCCGCCAGGCGCTCGAGCAACACGCCGCTCGTCAGCAACTGCAGCGACAGGCCGCGTGCTCGAAAGATCGAGGCGGCGTCAAGGACATCGTGGCGGAGTAACGGCTCACCGCCCGAAAAGGCCACCACGCGAGTCCCGAGCGGCGGTAGCTCCTCTGCGATCTGCGCGATCTCGTCGAGCGTCAGATCGTCAGCCCCGCTCTGCTTCCACCAATCGCACGAGATGCAGCGGCTGTTGCAGCGACTCGTCGGATAGAAGATCAAGAGCGGCAGCACCAGCGTGCGATTCGTGACCCGGCCAAGTCGCACCAGCATCGCCGTCGTCACGGAAGAAGCGCGCGGGCTCATGAGGCGAGCGAAGGCCGCATCCATTCGGCGATCGCCTTTTCGATCGGATATCCGTACGCGTCGCGGCGGCAGCGCCAGCGTGCCATGGCCTGAATGGGCAGCCGCCAGATCGAGGGCCTCGACCATCCAATACGCTGATAGAAACGGAACCGCTCGATGAGCGCGCGCGTGTCAGCGTTCACCCACGGACTCCGCCATGCGTCGCTCTCCATCGCGATCCACTCGCCCAGACGCCGCGGCAACGGCTGCCCGCGGCGGGTGAGATCGTCGGTAATGGGGGTACCCGGATACGGCCGGTAGTAGAACAGCGCGACCTGAAATTCCGGTCCGAGCGCGCGCAGCGTCTTGGCGACGTTGAGCGTCGACTGGATGCTGTCCGGCGGTTCGTCAGGAAAGCCGACGATCAGATTGAAGAGGACGGCGATGCCAAGACGCCGGCACTTCTCGGCCGTGACGAACACCTGGTCGAGCTTGACGTCCTTCTTCATCCAGTCGAGCATCGCCTGCGATCCCGACTCGAGACCGATCATCACGCGCCGCAGACCTGCGTCACGGCAGGCGCGCAGCACGCCCTCGTCCAGCCGGGCGCCCTGATCGGCGCGCATCGTGGCCATCCATGTGAAGCGGAGACCGCGTCGCAAAATCTCCCCGGCGATGGCCTCGACACGGGGGGCGTGAGTGAAAAACGTCTCGTCCTGGAAACCGACGTCGGTGAAGCGGTGCTTGCGCCAGAGCTTTTCGAGCTCGGCGCCGACGCGATCGGGCGCCAGACCGAACCAGCCGCGGCCGTACACGGTCGGATCGGCGCAGAAGGTGCATCGGAACCGGCATCCCTGGGACGTGATGTAGTCGAGTTGCCGTTCGCGTTTCAGCGAGAAATACTTCTCGACGTCGATGAGCGAGTAGTCATGCTCTGGCAGTTCGTTGATATCGGCCGTCGCGCGCGCCAGATAGGAGGTCGCCCCCTTTCCCTGGCAGCCCGCGATTCCCCATCCCCGCTCACCGGCGGCGTACTGTTCCATCAGTTCCACGACGGTGCGCTCGCCCTGACCCACGACCACGGCGTCAACGCCGGCTTCGTCGAGTGTTTCGTTCGGAAAGAGCGATGGATGCCACCCGCCCCACACGATCCGGCAATCCGGCCGATGTGATCGGACCGCCCGCGTCATGCGCAACGCGTCTGCGATGGGCGTACCTGTCAGCACGCCCACGCTAAGACACAACGCGCCATCCGTAGCCTCGAGCACTCGTCCGAGAGGATCGCACTCGATCCGGCCGTCGATGATAACGACGTCGTATTGCGCGCGAGCGAGCGCCGATCCGACAGCCACGAGTCCCAGCGGCATCGTGAAGAACGGCGCCTGCGGGTTGTACAGCACGACGCGATGCTTGCGCATAGCCATTACTCGCGCGCCATCCGCCATCGCAGCGTCGGCAGTTTGCACGCGTGCACGACGAGGCGTGTCGCATCGTGCAGCTGCCGGCGGCCCATGGTCCACGGCTGCAGCGCAGCGCGGCCCAGCGCACGCATCGACTTGCGGATCCTGAACTCGGAGTGAACACGGGCGTACAGCGCGCGGTAGAACGCTGGCGAGTAGGTCGCGCGATACATCATGGCGAGATCGTCCGAGTCCAGCCAATTCTGCTTGTCGCCGAGCTGCGATTTGACGCGCTCGTAGAATCGGGTGCCCGGCAGCGGATACGACACCGACACGCCGATGTCATCGGGCGTGCACGTGCGAATCATCTGCAGCGTCTGTACGATGTCGTCGCGGGTCTCTCCGGGATAGCCGAACTGCAGAAAGAAGCCGACCTCGATGCCCGCGTGATGCAGCAGCCGTGTGGCGCTGACGATCTGATCGACCCGCGTGCCCTTCTCCATCGCGTCAAGTACACGCTGCGATCCCGACTCGGCGCCAATCCACGCCGTGCGGCACTTCGACGCGCGCAAGGCAGCAGCAATATCCGGCGTCACCTGATCCGCGCGCAGCAGGCACTTGAATGGAATCGTCGCGTCGCGCTGCTGCACGAGGTCGGCAAAGCGTGCAATCCAACCGGGCTTCAGCCCGAAGATGTCGTCGGCAATCCAGAGATGATCCGGGCGGTACGTCCGCTTCAGCCACGCCATCTCCTCCACCACCTGCTCGGGCGACCGCACCGTGTAGCGCTGCCCGTAGATCGGCTTCGCGCACCAGTTGCAGTGGTATGGGCAGCCGCGGGTCGTGGCGATGTTCATCGAGAAGTAGCCGTGACGCGAGCGCCACAGCGATTCGTACCGGTCGACGTCAACAAGATCCCAGGCCGGACGCGGCAGAGAGTCCAGATCCCGGATGATGTCGCGCGGCGGCGTACGAACCACCGATCCGCTCTGGCGACGCACGCACACGCCGGCGACGGTCTCGAGCGCTGCGGCTCGACCCTCGGAGAGCGTCTGCAACACCTCGACGAGGGTAATTTCGCCCTCACCGGTGATCACCACGTCTGCCCCGCGGGCCAGGTATGTCTCGGGATGGTCGGACGCGTCCGAGCCGGCCACGATCGTGACGATGCCGCGGGCCTGCGCCGCGTCGATCATGGCCAGCGCGGCCGTGCGCATCCGCAACAGGCACATCTTGGTCAGGTAGTTGAAGTTGTCTTCGTAGAGCACCGCGAAGCACGGGCGATGGCAATCGAGCGCAGCCGACCACTCCTCGAGCGACTCGGCGAGCATGGCGTCGAACAACGCGACCCGATATCCGTGGTTCCGTACGAAGGCGGCAGCATAGAGCGCGCCCAGCGGCGCGTACGGCTGCTGCGCCTCCCACAGCTTCGGATCGAACCGCAGAAAATACGCTTGGCCAAACAGCACGTCCACCTGCGTCGATGGGGTCCGCGCGACATTGACCGCGGCCGGCTGTCGTGATGCGGGCACGCGCTTCCTGGCGACGTCGCGATAAATCTCGAGGCTCTCGCGCGCGGCGCGATCCCACGAGAACTCGTGCGCGCGCAAAACGCCCGCGACCGACATGCGCTCGCGCTTGCCGCGATCCCTGGCGAGATCGACGAGTGCATCGCCCAGGGCATCGGCGTCCAGCCGATCGACCTGCGCGACCGCCGATCCGCCAACCTCCGCCAGTGCCGCTGTGCGGCCCGTGATGACCGGCACACCGCAAGCCATCGCCTCGACGACGGGCAGCCCGAACCCTTCGTACATCGACGGATACACGAACATTTCGGCGAGCGAGTACAGCGCCGGCAGATCATCGAACGGCACATAGCCGGTGAACGTGATGGCCTCGGCAACACGGCTCGAGGCGATCAGTCGATCGAGGCCTCGCGATTTCCAGCCATACGGACCGACGCAGACCAGCCGATGCTCGAGCTCGCCGCTCAGCAGCCGCTGTGCGAATGCGTCTATCAGCTTTGGAAGGTTCTTCCGCGGTTCGATGGTGCCGACGTAGAGAATGATTCGCCCTGATACTCCGTAACGGCTGCGAACACGACCGAGGACTGAAGCGTCGCGGACCGGCTGAAAGGCAGGCGCCGCGGCCTCGTACACGACGTGCACGCGGGAGGGATCCGCCGAGCAGAACCTGACGATATCGCTCCGAGAGCTCTCCGACACCGTGATGATTGCCTCGGCACGCCGTGCCGCTGCGTACATGAGCGGTGTGTTGAGAAGCACACGCCGCGGCGGATGGTGCCGCGGGTAGAGCCGCAGACTCGCGTCGTGGATCGTGACCACGGCGGGCACCGGACCGGTGATCGGCAGCATTCCGTTCGTGAAGTGGGCGACGTCGGCGCCGATCGTTTTGAGAACCGATGGCGCATACATCTGAAGCCACACTAACCGCGGGACACGGTGCGTGGCGGCGACGACCTGCACATTGGCCGGCAGCGCGCGAGCCGTTTCGATCCGTTGGTTCGAGATGACCGCAATGTCGTCGGGCGCCGCATGCCTGGCAAGGTGATGCAACAGGTGTTCGCTGTAATAGCCGACACCGGTTCGGCCCGGCCGCAGCGCCATGCCGTCAAACGCGATGCGCATGCGCGCCAGTCTCCACGCCGCGCGCAGAGGCAGCGGCCAGGCCAACGGTAAGCGAGAACAGGATGTAGGTCGGTGCGAAGCTCAGAAACGAGTCGACGCATCCATGCACTGCGATCGCCAGGCACGCGGCGACAACGCCCATCGCCACGGTGCCTCTCGTGCCCGAGCGCCGCAAGGCGTCGACGCACACGCCCGCCGCACGCCCTGCCAGATTGAAGAACACGAGCGCGGCGACAATGCCGCCGCCGACGAGGACCTCGATGTACATGTTGTTGCTGTGCACGCGCGTGTCGTTTCGGCGCAGGCCGGCGTAGCTCGCGTACGTCAAACGGAAGTTGTCGGGGCCAATGCCAAGGATAGGATGGTCGCGAAGCATCCGGGCGGCGGCGCCCCAGAGAACGAGGCGTCCCGGCCGCACGGCCGGCCGTATGGGCGGGAGCGTGTACAACTGCCCTTCGATCAGAGGACCTTCGACCGTCGCGCGCGATCGGACCGGCTGCGCTCCCGGCTCGGCGTTGAACCAGAGTCGCCGCTCCTGCACGACATCCCATTCGAGCCGGTAGACACCCGGGTGCCGTGGTGCGCGAACGGCAGCGCGCACCGTCACACTTTCACCTGGAGCAACCGGCGAGTCGAACGGTGTCCGCAGTCCCTCGAAGGTGATGTAGCGATCGCCATCGAGCTCCATCCAGTGGTAGGAGAGCAGGAATGGCGAATCGTCCTGCGAATCCCAGACAACGCGGCCCGTGTTCGTCAGCGCAACAGGCACGCGCTGCAGCGATCCGGTGCCGAACGACAGCTCGGCAGGCGCCTCGACCCCCGCCCGATACCACGATTCCTGGCCCTCGGTCGTCAAGCGCAGCCAGATGGAATCCGTGGACCTCGATGCGAGCAGCACGGTGACGACGATCACGGCAAGCCCCGCGATCAGCCGTCCGCCGATCTCCCATCCGCGAGCGCGGATGCGCGTGAACGCCACGACCGCGATACTGGCCGCGAGCGTCGCGACACCGGCGCGAGTGAACGTCAGCGCGATTGCATAGGCGATGATCGACAGGGCGACCACAATTGCGAACACCAGTCCTCGCCGCGATGCGTCGGCGGCCAGGAGCATCAACCCCACGCCGCACGCGAACACGATCTCGAGATACATCGACGCGATCGTTGGGTACTGCAGCGGCCCCCCGGCGCGGACGAGCGCGCCGACCGTCATCACTTGAGGTCGAAACTCCTTCAACCATCGCAGCACCATCGGCGCGCCCAGATACTCGAGAACGGCGAGAACGCTGATCGTCACCCCGGTCGCGAGCATCAACCAGATCGCTGCCACCAGCCGGTCGCGGGTGGTCACGCCGTTGACGGCGAGGAGATAGATCGCGAACGCTGCCGCGAACCGTCCGCTCATGTGCAGCGCGTTCACGCGCTCGAGCGGTGCGCCAAGTGCAGCGACCAGCATCGTCGCCACAAAGGCAACCCACGGCCAGGTGAGTGGCGTCCGCCAGATCGGCATCCGGCGCGACCACACGATCGCACCGAGCCAGGCGACGAAGGCAGTTGCCACCGCCGCTTCGAGGTTGCTCAGAGATTGGCCCGGCAAACGGATGAGCGGCTGAGTTCGTTCGAACGGGGCGACGACAAGAAGCAAGACCACGCCGGCAAATGCGGCTGTCGCGGCAACGTGATCGCGCGCAACCGATTCCACGACGTGAGACGATGCGTCTGGCGATGCGGACGCGCGTGTCGTGTAGGTGAGAGCGCTGCCACCCATTGGGAGATACGTGAGGACGTTAAACGGTGTCCAAGAACCTTGCCACGAGCAAAACGGATTCGAGGGCCGGGCACGCCTGCTGCATAGGTGCTGGGACGTCGCGGTGAAACTTCGGGTGGTGTTGCGCGTGCTTACGGCGGGCGAAAGCTCGTTTCCAAACCCGAAACAGTCGGCATGGCTCGTCGCGTACAAGGCTCTCGCAGACGCTGCCGGAAAACTGTCGCTGTTTGTCATCACGGTCGTCGCAGCGCGGCGACTGTCGCCGCACGCCTTCGGCGTGTTCTCGCTCGGATCGACCGTCGGGTGGCTTGCGGCGGTTGCGGCCGACTCCGGAATCCAGATGCATCTGGCGCGGGCGGTGGCACGCACACCCGCAGACGCCGAGTCGCTGTTGAGAGGGTGGTTACGTGTTCGTTTCTGGACAGCGGCCGGCGCTATCGCGCTCGTTTCTGCCGGTGTCCTCGCCGCGAGTTCGTTCGCCGAATCGGCCGGGCCGATCATCGTGCTCGCGCTCGTGTACGGCGCGAGCGGCCTTATCGAATTCCTCCACTATTGTTATCGAGGCTTATCGCGCAGCGACATCGAATCGTCGCTGACGTTATCGCAGCGCTCGGCGACGCTCGTGCTGGGCCTCGCGGCGCTCGCCTGGCGTCCAACCGTCGGCGCACTTGCCCTGGCGATGCTGGTGCCAGCGCTGATCACGCTCCTGATCAGCCTGCGTATTGCGCTGCGACTCGATAGACTCCATCTGTCGCCCGCCATGCGGGAGAGCATCGATGATTCCTCGGTGGCCGCCCGCCACGGACACGGAGACTTCTGGCGCGACGTGTTCCCGATCGGCGCGGGGATCCTGCTGTCCGCGCTCTACTTCCGCGTCGACATCGTGCTGGTGCAATGGTGGGCCGGCACCGAATCGGTCGCGATGTACAACGCGGTCTTTCGATTGGTCGAAGCGCTGCGCCTCTTCCCTGCTGCAGTGCTCGCCGTCGCCCTGCCGTCGCTATGCCGGTCGCGTGACTGGCGCGCGGTCACGACCGTGTCGGTCGGCTTGACCGTATTCGGACTCGTCACCGCGGTTGTACTGGCGTGGAACGCTGACTGGATCGTCCCGCTCGTGTACGGCCGGCACTACGCGCCGGCGGCGCCCGCATTCCGCATTCTGCTGTATTCGCTTCCGTTGTTGTCGTTGAACTACGCGCTCACACAACAGCTGATCGGGTGGGACCGGCAGCGCGCCTATGCCACGCTCTGCGCGATCGCGCTCGTCGTGAACCTTGCGCTCAACTCGAAGCTGATACCGGCGCTGTCGATCGAGGGCGCCGCGTGGAGCACGTTGGGAACGGAAGCAGCGCTCACCGCCGGATGCCTCGTCGCGCTGCTTGGCCGCGCGCAGGCGATCGCGCAGCCGATCATCAGCGACAGGGTGACGACATGACCGGTCCCGAACTGGCCATCACCCGCAGCGTGATGTACGCGTCGCTGTTCGACTATCCGCTGATGCTCGATCAGCTGCACTACTCGCTCGTCGAATCCGACCTGACGCCGGCGCAAATCCTCCGGGTCTATCGCGACAGCGATGATCTGCAGGCGATCGTCGAGTACCGCGACGGATTTTTCTTTCCGGTCGGACACAGCGATCTCGTAGCGGAACGCCGTCATCGCGAAGCTCGGAGCCATGCGTTTCTTCGACGGTACCGGAAGGTACTGCGCTTGATCTGTGCCGTGCCCTTCACCCGCATGGTGGCTCTGTCGGGCAGCGTGGCCCATCTCAACCTGGAACGGGGCGGCGACCTCGATCTCTGCATCGTGACGCGCGGTCCGCACGCCTGGACCGTTGCCGTCAGCGTCTTGCTCCTGACGAAGCTCCTCGGTCGCCGACGCGTCGTGTGTGCAAATTTCGTGGTGTCGGACGAGCAGCTGGCGCTCGATCAGCAGGATCTGTTCACGGCGAACCAGGTCATTCACCTGAACCCGCTCATTGGACCTGAGGTGATGCACGATTTTCTCGCGGCGAACCCGTTCGTCCGGCGGATGTATCCGAACGCGCTGCCGTGGCGGCGCAACCGTGTCGTTGACTGGCCTCGAAGCCGTGTGCTGGACGCACTGAAGCGGACGCTCGAAGCAGCTCTCGTCGTGCCTGCGCCGCTCGTCGAGGCCACCTGCCGGCGTCTCTACCGATGGCACCTTCGTCGCCGGTCCCATTCGTGGACGTCGCCCGAGCAGGTTCGACTGAACGACGAGGCGTTGAAGCTGCACACGTGCAGCCATCGCGAGGCCGTGCTGCGGCGATACGAGATCGCGGTTGAGGCGGCGTGGCGACAGGCAGCTCGCCGTCACGCTCGCGCGGCGGTGCGTTAGGCAGTAAGGGTGGTCAGTCTCAGCGTAAGGTCGCCTGCCCGGTCGAACACACACGCGGATCGCCCGACTTCATGCCTCGGCCGAACCACTCCACGCGCTGAGCAGAACTGCCGTGCGTGAAGCGCTCCGGCATCACGCGGCCGGTCGCCATCCTTTGCAACCGGTCGTCGCCGATCGACCCGGCAGCGCGCAAGGCTTCTTCGGTGTCGCCAGGATCGAGCTCGATGCCTCCGGCGCGAAGGCGTCCGCCCTGCGAAGCCGCATGGCCCCAGATGCCCGCGAAGCAGTCCGCCTGCAGCTCGATCGCAACCGACGAGCTCTGCGGTCGGGCTCCGCGATCGCTGGCCATCAACCCGAGAAGATTCTGCACATGGTGCCCGACTTCGTGCGTGACGACGTAGGCTTGCGCGAAATCGCCGGGCGCGCCGAACCGTTCGGACAACTCGCGGAAGAATCCAAGATCCAGATAGACCAGATGATCGGCAGGACAGTAAAACGGCCCCGTTGCAGACTGTGCGGAACCGCACCCCGACTCGGTCGCGTCACGAAACAGCACGAGCTTGGTTTGCTCGTACCGGTCGCCAAGCAGTTCGGCCCATGTGTCCTGCGCGTTTCCCATGACGGCGTTCATCATGTCCACCAGACGTTCTTCCTCGGGCGAAGCACGCACCGCGCCCGAGGTCCCGACCGATTGGGAGGGCACTCCGCCACCAGTGTCGAGCAGGGAGAAGAAGTTCTGTCCGGTCAACCAGCTCAACAGGAGCAGGACCAGGACGCCGCCGATCCCCACGCCCCCGACGCGAGCCATGCCGCCGCCCCCGCGCCTATCTTCGATGTTGTCGCGATCGCCGGTTTGCCATCGCATGTGCAGCCCCCGGAAGCACGACGCAAAAGGAAAGCCAGTATACGCCTCGGGTCATGCGACACATGGCTTGATTGCTGATGCTGACCGCTGATGGCAAATTGTCCAGGTTATGCCGGCACTACGTGCCCTTGTGCATACCTGCGTTTTTCACTACGGCGCACCAAGCCCTGACAACCATCACGGCGCACTATGCCGATCCCAAAAACGCTGTAGCCGTCAGCGATTCAAAGGGGATACGCGAACGAGCAGCTTGCCGAAGTTGCGGCCGCTGAAGAGGCCAATCAACGCCGCGGGGGCCGACTCGAGGCCCTCGACGATGTCCTCGCGGTACTTCAGGCGTCGAGACGCCACGAGCGGTGTGCATTCCTGCAGAAATGCGGCGAACCGATCGAAGTGATCGCTGATGATGAACCCCTTGATCATCGCGCGATGCACGATGAGGGGCCGGAGGTTGGGTCCGCCCGGATTAGTAGTGGCGTTGTACTCCGAGATCAACCCGCACAAGGGAATCCGCGCGCCGCGATTGAGCAATCGAAGAACGGCTGCCAGCACCGCACCGCCGACATTGTCGAAGTAGACATCCACGCCTTTTGGGCACGCGGTGGCCAACGACGATTTGAAATCGTCGCCCTTGTAGTTGACGCACGCATCGAAGCCGAGGTCTTCGACGACATAACGACATTTGTCGGCCGATCCTGCGATGCCGACCGCACGGCATCCACGCGCCTTCGCCAGCTGTCCGACGACGGATCCGACTGCGCCCGACGCGGCGGAGACGACCACGGTCTCGCCAGCCTTCGGCTGCCCGATATCGAGCAGCCCGACGTACGCTGTAAACCCCGGCACGCCAAGGACGCCGATCGCCGAGGTGATCGGAACCGCCGTGCCGTCGATCGTGCGCAGGTCCTTGCCGTTCGACACCGCGTACTGCTGCCAGCCGTCGTATCCCGTGACAATGTCGCCGGCCTTGAGGCGATCGTGTCGAGACTCGATGACCTGACTGACCGTGTGCCCGCACATCACACCGCCAATGGCGACCGGCGCCGCATATGACGGCGCATCGCTCATCCGTCCCCGCATATAGGGATCGAGCGAGAGATACAGTGTTCGGCGCAGCACTTCCCCGTCTGCCAGCGGCGGCACGTCGGCGTCGACGATCTGAAAATCGTCGATGGTCGGCGAACCCGATGGCCGTTGCTTCAGACGGATTTGACGATTGGTTTTGGGAGTCGTATGGACCTCACGTCGGAGTCGAGCAGACACTGCTCGGTGGTTCGGTACGACCGGGATCGGCCACGAAGCCACGAAAACACGATAAAGCCAAAGGATTCCGTGTGTTCGTGGCAGATCATCATGGCCCTGACCGAGGTGACACGATGCGCGACTACTGACGACGATCCATCAGCAGATCCCACGCGTCGGTCGCCCGCTGAACGATGCGCGGTACATCGTCGATGAGCAGATATCCCTTGAGCACGAGCGCGTCGGCCGCCTTTTCGACATCGGCCAGGTACTTATCGCGTGACGGATATCGTTCTCCGATCGAACGCCGCGGGTCAATCGTCTGCTCGCCAATCGCCCGCGTCACGGGAAACGGAATTGACGAACCAAGGAGCGACACGAGCTCGTTCGGCGATCCGGTCGCGGGGTCTCTGAAGTTCCAGCCCGTGTAGGTGGCGATGGGCATCGCGATCTCCGGCAGGCGGATACCGCCGCGCTCGTTGCCATCAGCGTCGACTGCGGGAACGAGCAGCGGCAACGGTGCGCCGGCGCCCGCGCCTCCCGCAATGAACCGATTGCTTCTTCGCGGCCCAGCCGTCAGGCCGGCCGGCGACCTAACGCCTGGAATCGCTGGAAATCTCAGCGAATCAACCTTCACGAGCGTTCCGTCCTTGAGCGTCGGATACGCGCTCGCCGGAGGCGGCGTGCCGGCGCTCACCCACCGGTGCATGGACAGCAGCAGCGCGCGCAGAACCCACACGTACTCGATGGGATTGTCGATCTGCTGACCCGCGCTTTTCGCTGACGGGAATCGAGCAGGCGCATGCTGCGTGCCCGCTAGGAGATACACGCGGACGTTATCCGGCAGCTCGACATCGGCGCTGCCGTCCGGCGCGGTGTGCACCAGCGCCGCCACTCGGCCAAGCCCCCAGTACTCGACGGGCGTGTTCGTGTAGAAGACTTTCGGCTGATGCGCGCGCGCACGCGGGTTGTCGAGCAGCCCTTCTGTTGCGCCGCTCACCGGATCGCGGAGCGCTGCATCGGCGAATGGAAACGCCGTCGCGTTGTGAACGCCCAGGCCGACGGGCGTCGACCATCGTTCATTCAGACTGATTCCGCCGGCTCCCGCGGTATGCGCGATGACGCCGTCGAAGACCTGGCGATCGTGCTCGTCGGTGTTGAAGCCTTCGTAGAGAAACTCGCGCAGGAAACGACCGCTCTGGGAAGAGCCGTATCCGTACGCGTAGCGCACGCTCGCGATGTCGTTGGGCTGATGCTTGAGCCAGGTTGCGAAGTCCCGGACCGCAACAAAGCCCAGACCGGCCACCGGCGGATTGGCAGCCTTGTACGAGACTTCGTAAGTTTTGCCCGGTTCGAAGCCGCCGTCGAGGGTGACAGTGTGACCGTGCAGATGCCACCGCTCGCGCGCGACAGGTTCGCTCTTCCCCAGGAAACTCGACCGAACGGTTAGCCGACTGTCGGGACCGTCTGGATCCACGGCATCGTACCTCGCCAGATCGCGAAGCGTTGTCTCGGTGGCGCGGGCACCGGGCGTGAACGCGGCGCGGACGATGCCGACGATCGGCTTACCGCCCTCGGTCGCGATCGGCACATCGATGTGCATCACGTTGGGACCTTCGGCGATATCGAATTCCCATCCAACCCACGCGATCGTGAATCCAAACCGCATCAGGAACTTGTCGCCAAGATCTCCGTCGCTGTCGGGATCGGGAGATGGTCCGCCGCGATTGAACTGCCGGATCGAACTGCGCCCGCCGCGGTTCGACACTTCGACGAGCACGCTTCCATTCGGGCGCGCCGGATCCTTGGGGCGAACGATGTAGATGCTGGAGGAAAACTCCACGCGGCCGTTGGCGTTGCGTGGCGCCTTGTCGAGATCGACGACGACGGCGTTGTGTGGATCCTTTGGGTCCACCGCGAAGTGGATCGTGCCGGCAATTTTCTCGTAGCCCGACGCGCCGATATCAGCTCGCCTCGCTACGTCGACGCGCGTCACGTCGGCGCGGACGGACGTGACACTCGCGGCGAGTGCCGCAGCCGTTAGCAGGGACAGGTGCGCTTTCACGGAAACGTATTATGCACGAGCCGGACCGAGCCGAGTGGCGCGCGGCGCCTGTGACCGGCGATAATGAGCGCTCGACAATCTCATCCAGACAGGTGTCCGATGAAGCTCTTTCGTCTCGCGCTCGCGTCGGCCGTGCTGTTCACTCCTGTGCTGCCGTCCGGCCAGGCCGCGCCTACAACGTATCAGGAGCGCGATTTTCTCAGTCGTATCCGGCGTCTCACCGTGGAGGGCCGGCGCGCCGGCGAGGGATACTGGTCTCCCGACGGCAAGCGTCTCGTGTTCCAGAGCGAACGTGAGCCCGGGAATCCCTTCTACCAGATCTACGTCGTCGACTTGAGCACTGGCGATACCAAGCGCATTTCGCCTGGCATGGGCAAGACGACATGCGCCTTCTTCCGTCCTGGAACGGATGAGATCGAGTTCGCCTCGACTCATGCGGACCCGAAGTCGAAACAGCTGCAGGAAGAAGAGTTGGCGATTCGCGCGTCGGGCAAAGAGCGGCGTTACGCCTGGGACTACGACCCCGAGATGGACATCTATTCGTACAACGAGAAGACAGGCGAGATGAAACGCCTCACGACCGCGCGTGGCTATGACGCGGAAGGAAGCTACTCGCCGGACGGCCAGTGGATCGTGTTCACGTCGATGCGCAGCGGCTACGACCATGTGCTGAACGAGAAAGAAAAGAAATCGCTCGACGAAAACCCCAGCAACTTCGCCGAGATCTACATCATGAAAGCCGACGGCTCCGGTCAGAAACAACTGACGAACGTGTGGGGGTACGACGGTGGACCATTCTTCACGCAGGACGGGAAGAGGATCATCTGGCGCCGCTTCGACGAACAGGGATTGATTGCAGACGTGTGGATGATGAACCCCGACGGATCGGATCAGCGACAGATCACCGATTTCGGATCGATGAGCTGGGCGCCGTATATGCATCCGTCAGGGCAATACATCATCTTTGCATCGAACAAACTGGGATTCGAGAACTTCGAGCTCTTCATGGTCGACGCGCAGGGCACGAAGGAGCCGGTACGCGTCACGTATTCCGACGGCTTCGACGGGTTGCCGGTGCCCTCTCCCGACGGCAAGACTCTCGCGTGGACCTCGAGCCGGTCCGGCGGATCGGCGGGTCAACTGTTCCTCGCTCAGTGGAACCACGAAAAGGCGCTCGAAGCATTGAACAACGCTCCACCGAAAAAACCGAGTAAGAAATCATGATCTCAACATCGGTCCGGCCATTCCTGAAGAGCACCGAGCGCCAGAATTCGCGGAGAGCCGAGACAAACGTCGTTGCGGCGATCCTTGCCTGCTGTGCGGTTGCTGCGTTCGCTGCCGATGCTCGAGCGCAATCGAAAACACGCGCGCACGTCGAAACGCTTGCCTCGCCCCGTCTCGAGGGGCGGCTCGCCGGATCGAACGGCGAGAAGCTGGCCAGCGATTATCTGGTTTCAGAACTGCAGAAGATCGGCGCGAAGCCGCTGCCGGGACAAAGCGATCTCCGGCTGCCGTTCTCGTTCACGGCTGGCACGCGCGACGGCGGATCGCGAGTGACGGTAGGCTCGCAATCGTTTGCCACGCAGGCGGACGTGCGCGCGCTGTCGTTTTCCGACAACGTCGAGGTCTCGGGCGACGTCGTGTTTGCCGGCTACGGAATTGTCGTCCCCGACAGCCAGGACTTTGGCTACGACAGCTACGCGACCCTCGAGGTGAAAGACAAGATCGTGCTCGTGCTCCGCTATTTTCCAGAGGACGCCGATCAGAAGACACGGGGGATCCTGGCGCGCTACGCGGATCTGCGCTACAAGGCGATGGCGGCGCGGCAGCGCGGCGCCAGGGCGCTCCTCGTCGTCACGGGCCCTCGGTCGCCGAATGCCGGCGAAACCATCCCGATGAGCTTTGACACGGCGCTCGCAGGATCAGGCATTGCGGCAGCCAGCATCAGCGCAAACGTGGGCCGCGCGATCTTCGCGGCCGTTCCCGACAAGACGTTGGAATCCGCGCAACAGTCGTTGGATTCGGGCAACCCGCATGTCACCGGTTTTGCCATCCCCAAGGCGCAGGTCACGATCCGCGCAGCGGTCGAGCGGGAGACGCGTACTGGTCACAACGTCGTCGCATACCTGCCGGCAACGGTGCCGGTCGCCGCCGTCAGTAAGCCGTGGGTCGCGGTCGGTGCGCATTACGACCATCTCGGACACGGTGAAGCGGGCAATACGTTGGCCGGCAAGGACGATGCAGGTAAAGCGCATTTGGGGGCGGACGATAACGCGTCGGGCTCCGCTGCCGTTCTCGCAGTCGCCGGGATGCTGGCGACGCAACCCCGTCGTCGCAACGTGCTGGTCGGCTTCTGGTCGGGCGAAGAACTCGGCCTGATTGGATCGAACGCGTTCGCCACGACGCCGCCGCTGCCGCTCGATCAGATCGCGGCGTATGTGAACTTCGACATGGTCGGTCGAATGCAGGACAACAAACTGACGGTGCAGGCCACCGGTACGAGCCCTGTGTGGGCAAAGGTCATCGAACAAGCGAACGTCGCTGCCGGGTTCGACCTGCAGGTCCAGACCGATCCCTATCAACCGACCGACGTGGCAACATTCAATTCGGCGAGCATTCCGTGTTTGAGCCTCTTCACCGGGACGCATGCCGACTATCACAAACCATCGGACACGGCGGACAAGATTGATTACGAGGACCTCGACCGCGTGGTCGATTTCGCCGTGGCAATCGTGCGGCGCCTCGAAGATGCTTCCGACGCTCCGCAGTTCACGAAAGTCGATCAGCCAATGCAGTCCGGCGGCGGACGCGCCGGCGTGCGGGTGTTCACGGGAACGATTCCCGACTACTCGACCGATGTCAAAGGACTTCTGTTGAGCGGCGTCATCGGCGGCGGACCGGCCGAGCAAGCAGGTCTGCAGAAGGGTGATGTCATAGTCGAGATCGCCGGTCAGACAATTGCCAATATCTACGACTACACATACGCCCTTGATGTGTTGAAGATTGGCCAGCCGGCAAAGCTCGTCTACATGCGCGATGGAAAACGCATCGAGACGACGTTGACGCCAGCAGCGCGCAAGTGAGCCGGTCGGACACCCGTTTCGGCTCAAACCTTGTAAGAGGGCAGCTGGCTCGACGATCTCAGCGTTCTTCGCGGCCGCTCTGTTCGCGCCGGACATCGCGCGCACGCTTGTCGTCACGCAGCGCGACGAACGCTGCGTGACGCAGGCTTCCGTCGCGCGTCCATTCGACAAACGACACTTCGGCAACGAGTCGAGGCTTGACCCAGCGGAGCGACGTCATGTCTTCGGCCGTAATGCCCTCGCCCCAGTGACCCGATCCCTGTGTGGGCAGATTCACGAACGGACAGCGCGACGTGACGAGTGGCGCTAGTCGTGCGTGCAACTCCGCACGAACATGCGGCGTCAGGCCATTGCGAACCCGGCCCGCGCACAGGAGTTTCTGGCCTTCGAAATGACCGACGACCAGCGTTTCGAGCCCGCTCGCATTTGGTTTGAATCCACCGATCACGAGCTCCTGGCGCCGGGAGAATCGAACCTTCACCCATGCGCCAGTTTGCCGCCCCGGCGCGTACGTCGAACGCCGGCGCTTGGCCACGATGCCCTCGAGCCCAAGCTCGCGTACGGCGGACTCTATGCGCGCTGGCGAGCCCGGCAGGGGTTCGGAGAGCATGACTTGCGATCCCGTGACGGCCTCGCGAAGCGCCGCACGCCGCTCGTCGAGCGGGACAGCGGTGAGATCCTTTCCGTCGAGGTGCAGCAAATCGAACGCGTAGTAAACGATCGAGAGTCCATCGAGACTCCAGTGGTGGAGGGCTTGAAATGAGGGTCGGCCGTCTGCATCGAGCGCGACGATCTCGCCGTCCAGGTGCGCGGCCTTCGCGCGCACGCTCCTCACGGCCCGCGCAACGTCCGGATATTGCCGTGTGATGTTCTTCAGATTTCGAGAGGCAAGGGAGACCGTGCTGCCACTCTTCAACGCCTGGGCGCGGTACCCGTCCCACTTGACCTCATAGGTCCACTCGTCGCCTTGAGGCAGCGTGGACGCCGGCAATGCGAGCATGGGCGCAATGGCTCTCATTCGCGTGTATTGGGTCAGTTCCAATTCCCACGTTGCTGGACTTCCTCTTGAATGGCCGCGGCCTGCTCCGCGATGCCCTCGGGCGTCCGGGGGAATTGTTTCGCGGCGGCAGACAACCGGGCGCCCTGCTTCATCACCGCGGCCACGTAGTCCTCGAGTCGCTTGCTTGTATCGCTCTTCATGCTGCAGCGTCCTGTTCGAACGATCCTACTCGACCTGAGAGTCGGGTCCGATTGAACGGGCTATGGCGTATTTCAATTCCGTGTAGCGTCAGCCCTTCGGCTTGGGGCGCATTGGGCGGTGTCGGTCCATGGCCCACTGCGGTCAACACCACGCGATCGCCGCCGGCAGTGTCTGCTTCACCTGGTTCAGGTCCTGCACCAGGTACCAAGGACTGTCGCCATCACCGCCTGCTACACCGATCGTGAAAACCGCTACAGGCGCGGTTTTCACATTGTTGTAATCGCCTGTCCTTTGCTCTCGCTTGGCCGTCAATGCTCCTCGGTCACCGCCGATCAATCGCCGCAAGGACGGCACCGAGCTGATCGCGCATCTGCAGCAAGCGCGCACGGTCGACCGTCACCGTGGCGGCCGTCCCCGGAGACGTGC
Source organism: Acidobacteriota bacterium (assembly GCA_046728115.1). GTDB lineage: Bacteria > Acidobacteriota > Vicinamibacteria > Vicinamibacterales > CAVVIG01 > CAVSWN01. Next base: position 27,567 of record JBKPDW010000008.1, read on the forward strand.
CGGACGTCCCAACGGGACTTGGCGTCGTTTCGGCGAGAATGCGATCCAGGGTCTGCTGGACGGCCACGACATGCGCACGCAGATCGTCGGCGCTCGCCGCACCCGTCTGGGGATTCCCACGCGTCATCGTCGCCTGCGGCTGAGGGGGCGGTGTGGGCGATGTCGTGGACCACCGATCGTTCAAAGCCACAATCAGCGCATGCGCCTCGGTCGGTGCCGAAATCTCGCGGCTCGCAAGAATCGTTTTGGTCGACGCACCAGCGCCGTACACGGCCCGATCCGCTTGTTCGTCCGACCGGAAGATGCCGCCGGATACGTTGATGCCTGCAAACAGTCCCGTCGCGCGAGAGTACGCCACGATTTCTGCCGCGAGCGCGACGTCCGTCCCGACCTGTCCCTGTCGTCCAATCGGCCCGGCTGCCACGGACGCATCCACACCCAGGGTCATCTGGTTTTGCAGAAGTTTCTGCACGCCCTGCTCGTTCATCACCAGGAGTACAAGGTCGATCTGCTCGGCACCCGCCTGAAAGCCCCAGCTGCCCTTGGCGAGTTGCATGAAGGCGGGGGCACTCCAACGGTCGCCCGCCCGGCAGCTCATAACGCCTTTACCGTACTCGCCGCCGACGATAAACGCCGCCTTCTTGAGCTCTGGAATCACGGCGACACATCGCGCCGCGCTCCAGTATTCGTCGGAAATCGTGGTCCGCAGGTCGTGAACGACTCGCGCGGCTGCCGCCAGCCGGGCGCTTTCGTTGGGGCCCATCGCTCCGCCGACAACGGCCGGAAGCACGATGGCCGCGACAAGGAGCCTCTGCATAACCCACCTCTGCCGCATCATGCTTGCAACGCGACTGCCATATGATTCAGAGCATGGCGCCACGCAAAAAGCCCGTTCGCCGCAAGAAGGCCGCACCCGCATCGGTCGGGCTGACGGCCGCTGAAACACGTGCGCCCTCGGACGCAGGTCTGGAGGAACTCGCGAAACACGTCGAGCAGGACAATGGAGCCGTGCTCGCGAGATATCGCGACCCATTCGGGGGCACGCCGCTGCTGCTGGCCGCGTTGCCGGTCGAGCGCGTGGAACCGACGCCCTATCAGCGCGACGCCTCGGACACGCATGTCAAGCGGCTGATGGGAGTCATCGAATCGATCGGCCGCTTCCTCGATCCGATTGTTATCGTCCGCAACGACGGCGGATATCTGACGCCGAACGGCAATCATCGACTGCAGGCGCTCAAGAAGCTGGGTGTGCGAACCGTGGTCGGTCTCGTCGTGCCGGATCCGAACGTCGCCTTCAAGATCCTGGCGCTCAACACCGAAAAGGCGCACAACCTGCGCGAGAAATCGCTCGAAACCATCCGCATGGCGCGGGCGCTCGCCGACATGTCCAAGGCGCCTGAGAAGGATTTCTCGTTCGAGTTCGAACAGCCGGCGTTCCTCACGCTGGGCACCTGCTACGAGGAACGCCCGCGACTGAGCGGCGGCGCGTATCAGTCGATTCTGCGTCGTGTGGACGAATTCCTGGACATGCCCATCGACAAGGCCGTCAAAGAGCGCGATCGGCGCGGCCGCAAGATCCTGAAGCTGGACGATGCCGTCAGCGCCGCGGTCGAGAAGCTGAAGGCGAAAGGGCTGACGAGCCCGTACCTGAAGGCCTTCGTCGTGGCGCGCGTCAACTACACGCGCTTCTCGAAGGCGACGTCATTCGACTTCGACGAGGCGCTCGACAAGATCATCGCAAGCGCGCAGAAGTTCAACGTCGATCGCGTGAAGCAGGAAGACATCGTCAGGGCGGGTGGCGGGGCTCCGGACGAAGAGTAGCAACCACGGAAGCCACTGCACGAACCGACGAGACGGACCACTTGGTTCTGACCCGTGCTCTAAAATGATCGCAATCGCAGGAAGGCAGGATTGCAGAATGGCAGGATTGAAAATCGCGTTGACGTTCGTCTGCGCGATGTCGCTCTCACCAGCGTTTGCGCAGGGCCGCGGCGGGCAGCCGCCACAAGCCCCCCCGACCGCGCCCGCGGCTCCCGACTCGACACCGCGCGTCGAGACCGCCGGCGCCGCGGAGGAAAGGATCTCGCAGACGTCGCACTCGATCCGCGTGGACGGCCGCGAAATCAAGTACTCGGCGACGGCCGGCACGCTTCCCATTCGTCTCGACAACGGCCAGGTTGCCGCGCGCATGTTCTTCGTCGCGTATACGAAAGACGGTGAGGACGTCAAAACGCGGCCCATCTCCTTCCTGTACAACGGCGGTCCCGGCGCCGCGACGATCTGGCTCCACATGGGATCGTTCGCGCCCAAGCACGTGCAGATGGCAGACGAAGGATTCCAGCCGGCGCCGCCCTACAAGCTCGTCGACAACGACAACACCCTGCTCGACGTATCGGACCTGGTGTTCGTCGACGCGGTCGACACCGGCTTCAGCCGTGTAGTCACCGGCGTCAACAACCAGCAGTTCCACGGCGTGCGCGGGGATCTGCGCGCGTTCGGCGAGTTCATCAACAACTACCTGAAGACATACAGCCGATTCCCGTCGCCGAAATATCTGATCGGCGAGAGCTACGGAACGATTCGGTCGGCCGGGTTGGCGCAGGAACTCCAGAACCGCCACGGGATCGAATTGAATGGCATCGCGCTCGTGTCGTCGCTGCTCACTTATCAGACGCTGTCGCCGTCACCGCAGAACGATACGGCTTACGCGGCCCACGTCGAGACCTACACTGCGACGGCCTGGTTCCACAAGAAGCTGCCGCCGGAGCTCGCGGGCGACCTGAAGAAGGCCGTCGATGAATCGCGCGCGTTCGCATTCGGGGAGTACCTGACGGCTCTGGCGAAAGGCAATCGGCTGAGCGACGCGGAACGGCGCGCCGTCGCGCAAAAGCTGGCGCGGTTGACCGGTCTTGCCACGGAGTACGTCGAGCGCGCCAACCTGCGGATCGATCCCGGCCGCTTCAGAAAGGAGCTCCTGCGCGACAGGCGGCTCGTTGTCGGACGGCTCGACAGCCGATTCACGGCAGTCGAGCGCGACGCCGCCGGCGAAACCGATGAATTCGATTTGTCGAACAGCGCGCTCCAGGGTCCGTACACCGCGATGTTCCAGGAGTACCTGAAGAACGACCTGAAGTGGGAGTCGGACCTGCACTATCCGACATCGGGCAACGTGCGGCCGTGGAACTGGGACGAGTTCCAGAACGGCTACATGGACATGACCGAGCCTCTGCGCTCGGCGATGTCCCACAATCCGTTTCTCAGGATCTTCGTCGCGCAGGGCTACTACGACATGGCAACCGTGATGGGCGGCATGGAATTCAACTTCGCGCATCTGGGCTACGACAAGACGTTCACCGACCGGGTATCGTTCGGCTACTACGAGGCCGGCCACATGATCTACATTCGTCCGTCAACCCATCGCGCGCTCAAGAACGACATCGCGAAATTCATTCAGGGCCAGGGTGCCGTGCGGGTCACTTCGCAGCAGTGAGGGCGGGAACGCCTGGAGAGTGGCACGTGCAGGGTCCGACGCACATGGAGTGACAGGCATGCGCAAACTCAGTCGAGTTCGGAAATCTGTGGCGATTGGTGCACTGATCGTCCTGCCGGCCCTGCCTGCGCTATCTGTCTGGCCTGCGCTGCTGGCCGACCCCGTCGTGAAAGGACCCGAGCACGGCGCGCTGGTCATCGTCGGCGGGGGCCGCGTCGGGACCGATATCCTGACGCGGTTCTTCGATCTCGCCGGCGGGCGCGACGCGTCGCTTGTCGTGATCCCCACCGCAGGCGGCGCCGAGACGTACGCGGCCGACTGGTCCGGGCTGAAGATGTTCAAGGATTTCGGCGCAACGAGGATCACAGTGCTGCACACGACCGATCGCAAGGTGGCGGACTCGGAGGAATTCGTCCGGCCGATCACAACCGCCCGCGCGGTATGGTTTTCGGGCGGACGCCAGTGGCATCTCGCCGACTCGTACCTCCACACGCGCACGCAGCGCGAGGTCGAACGCGTCCTCGAGCGCGGCGGCGTCGTGGGAGGATCGTCCGCCGGCGCATCGATCCTTGCGTCCTACATGGTCCGCGGCGCGCACGAGAACAACTACATCCTGATGGCGCCGGGCTACGAGGAAGGCTTCGGGCTCATCAAGGGCGTCGCGATCGATCAGCACATGCTGACGCGCAACCGCCAGGACGATCTCGAGGAAGTCGTCGCCAAGCACCCCGAGATCCTCGGGATCGGCATCGACGAGAGCACGGCCATCATCGTACGCGGCCAGCAGTTCGAGATCACGGGCGCGAGCAAGGTGGCGATCCACGACGGCCGGACGGTCCCCGGCGAGCGCCAGCAACGCAACGGCAAGAAGTATTTCTTCATGGCGGCCGGTGAACGATACGACCTCACGAAGCTGGAGCGCATCGGGCGTGTAAACCGGAGCGAGCAGCACTGATTTCGAGACGTGCGTTCCTGGGCGGGATCTCCGCCGCCGCCGGCGCGGCGGCCATGAGAATCGATCTGCGCGCGCGTCAATCCGGCCGGGCGACGCCGGGAGCCGTCCCGACGGTCGGTGCTGGAAAGCTGCGCGAGCGAATCGAGGCGCTGAGCGTCTTCGGACGACCCCGCGGCGGCGGTTTCGGCGACGGCGTGAGCCGCACCGCGTATTCGGACGCGGACGTCGAAGGACGCGCCTACGTGATGGCCGAAATGCGAGCCGCCGGCGTGACGCCTCGCATCGATCCGGCTGGAAACATCTTTGCGACGCGCGGCGGCGACGAGCCGCGCCTCGCCCCGATTCTCTTCGGCTCGCACATCGATTCCGTTCCGAGCGGCGGCAACTTCGACGGCGACCTTGGCTCGCTGTCGGCGCTTGGCGCAATCGAGGCCTGCGCGGCCGCACGAATCCGCACGCGGCACCCGCTCGAAATGGTCGTCTGGGCCCATGAAGAAAGCTACGCCTTCGGACGCGGCCTCGCCTGCAGCCGCATCGCGGCCGGCGAGATCATGCCTGCCGACATGGACGAAATGTGGAACGGTCTGCGGCGCGGCGACGCCATTCGTAAGATCGGCGGCGATCCGGATCGAATCCTCGAGGCCCGCCGCCCGAAGGGATCGCACCACTGCTACCTCGAGCTGCACATCGAGCAGGGTGGTACGCTCGAACGCGGCGGCGTTCCCGTGGGTGTCGTCGAAGGCATCGTCGCGATCGATCGCTACGACGCGATCATCTCCGGCGTCGCCAACCATGCCGGCACCACGCCGATTGCCGAACGGCACGATGCGCTGCTGGCGGGCGCCCATCTCACTGTTGCAGTGCGCGACGCCGTCACCCGCGTGCCGGGGCGACAGGTGGGAACCGTCGGCCACATCGAGGTGCAGCCGAACTCGCCGAACGTGATCCCCGGACTCGTGCGCCTGTCCATCGAACTGCGCGATCTGTCCGCGCAGAAGCTGGAGGCGCTCATGGACGATATTCGAGCCCGCGCGCGCGACATCGCCGCGACCACGTCCACGACGATCGAGTTCAGACCATCAGCACGAACCGCCTCAGCGACGGCCACGCCCGAGGTGCAGGCGGCAATCGAACACGCCGCGGAATCGCTGAGCCTTCGAACCTCGCGGCTGCCGAGCGGCGCGGGTCACGATGCGCAGATGATGGCGCGCCTGGGACCGATGGGCATGATCTTCGTCCCCAGCGTCGGGGGCGTCAGCCACTCGCCGAAGGAGCTGACCCATTGGCAGGACTGTGCGAACGGCGCGAACGTCCTTCTTCGCACCATACTGGAAATGGATCACATTGAATAGCGGCGCGTCTTACGCGCGATCGCTGTCGCTACACGAAACTGAAATCCGCGGATAACGGCTCAATTGAAGGCGACGTAGAGATTGAGCGCGCCCATCACGACGAACAGCGGCGCCACGAACAGCCACTCCTGCCCCTCGCCGGCCAGGGTCGCGGCCACCGCCAGCGCACCGGCTCCCAGCCAGCCCGCTGCCGTTACCAGAATGAATCGACGGGCGTGTGCATGGCCCGCAGCTGATCCCCCAAGCGGCTGCCGCCGTTTGATTTCGGATCGCACCACGCGCGAGGTGAAAAACATCACAAACGCAGCTGCGGTCCACGGCTCGCCGCCGGACCAGCCGAGAACCAGCACGCCTGCAGCGCCGATGGCGAACAGCGTCAGCCAGAACGCACGAAGCGCGCTCATGCGCGGCACCGGGCGCGCGATTCAGCCACGAAACCACGAACGCGCAAAACGCGGACAGGAGCGAGGCGTCGTTGGCGGATCGTTCGAGTAATTGGAGTTTACCGTCCGCCGGCGGTCGTTCGGGCCGCCTCAGGCTTCAGGAATCGACCGGTGAACTCCTCGAGGCGGTTGAACGCGTACAGATACCGTTTGTGCAGCAACGGCTCGTGCGTGTCGTCAGTGAACACGATCAGCTCGTGGTACACGTTGTGCGCGCGCAACAACTGCACCAGACCGGTCGTCTGCGAGAACTGCACGTTGCGATCGTCGTCGCCGTGCACCAGCAGCACCGGCGACTTCCAGCCGTCGATGGCAGAGATGACCGACGACTGGTACGAGACGTTGTCCGGATCGAGCGAGCTTCCCCATAGATGCACGCCGGCCAGATCGACGCCGACTTTGAAGACATCGGAGTTGCGCGCCAGCGCCTGTCCCGTCAGCACGCCGCCGTACGACAATCCCCAGATGCCGACGCGGTTGGGATCGACGTCCGGCCGCGATTGGAGATACTTGCCGCCGGCCAGCACGTCCTGATACTCGGCGTTCCCACGTCCGCCGGTGTTCGGCGCCATGCGAAACGACTTGCCGTACCCGATGCCGCTGCGGTAGTTCACCGACATCACCACATAACCGCGGCTCGCGAGCCACTGATTGACCGCGTACGCGATGTGGTAGAAATGCATGTAGTGGTAGCCGAGCAGCATCTGCCGCACGGGTCCGCCATGGACGAACACGATCGCCGGCCGCCGCTCGTCGGGCCTGAGATCTTTCGGAAGAAACAGTTGATTGTGTATCTCGAGGCCGTCGGCGGCTTTGGTGAGAATCAGCTGCGGCACGACTTCGGCGTCGAGCGGAAATCCGGCGAGCGACGGGTACACGTACCTGGCCGAGCCTCCATCAGCCGCGACGATTCCTACGCCGAATGGACGCCTGGCATCACCGCCGAGCACGGCCACTTGTTTCCCTGAGGCGAGCACAGCCGGGTACGTCTCGATGGTGTCGCCCATGGTCAGTTGCTGCGCGCGGCCGCCGGCCGTGGGTACCTTCCACACGTGGCGCCGTTCGATGTCGCCGGCGTTCGTCGTGTAGAACAGCTGCGTGCGATCTACGGAGAGCGCGGTTTGCTCTACGGCGCCCTCCCCCGGCGTGAGCAGCGTCGGCGTCGGCTCGTTCTTCGAGATGGCCACGGAGTACCAGCGTGTCCACTCCTCGGGCTCGGCCTGAAAGACCACGTGATCGGCGTCCGCCCATTGAATTGCGTTCACCGCGGTGAAGTCCTTGTCGTCTTTCGGGGCGTGCCAGAACTCATGACCTTCGCCGGTCGTTGCGTCGGCAACCCAGAACGAGAGCGTGTACCCTCCGGCAAACGCCGACGACATCAAGCCGGCCCTCGGATCGCTGGACGCTGGTTCGCTGTCGCCGCGGGCGCCTCGGCCAGCTCCCCGTCCACCACCACCTCCTCGACCTCCCCGCCCGGTCGCCGCCGCCAGCGGATTGAACGCCGGACCATTCGGATTGCCGAGACTGCCGGACCCTTGATGTGCCTGCTGGCCAAAGGGCGTGCCGGGACGACGGATGAAGGCGACGCGCTTGCTGTCGGCGGACCACGTCGGGCTGGTGTCGTGATCGACGCTCGGCGTCATGAACGTGACCGACTTCTGCGCGACGTCATACACGCCGATGAAGCTGTGATCGACCCGATCGCTTACGAACGCCAGCTTGGTTCCATCCGGCGACCACTTCGGGGCGCTGTTCGAACCCCAGGCTTTGATGAATGGCTGTGGGGCGGATCTTTCAGGCCTGCCTTCGCGGCCCTGGATGGGCCGCGCGACAGCGAGCCGATAAATCTGTCCGTCATTCGCGAAGGCCACATTCCGTCCATCGGGCGCTAACTCCGGCGTCGTCCCCTCGCCAAGTTTCCATGGCGTGCCTCCGATTGTCTTGGCCGCCCAAATCGTTCGATCGGCGCCAGAGGGATTCCCGGTCGGATTCGCCACCCAGCCTTCCCGATTCGACTGCGTGCCCCGCACGAAGACGACAGTTGTCCCATCGTCCGAGATCCTGATGTCGCTCAGTTCTACGCCGTCGTCTTTGAGGAAGCTGGTAAGACGCACCGGCTTGAAGTCTGGCGCCGCCGCCGTATAGACGTTCCGCTGTCCGTGCTCGTACGCAGTCCATGCAATGCGATCGGCACGCTTCGCCGATACGAGCTCGGTCGGGTACCCCGGTGTCAGAAACGCTTCGATGGTCGGCGCAACAGGCGACGCGGCCCTTGGAACAGACGTGCCGACAATGACTGCAACAGCGACGACCGTGATGGCCGCAAACCGACCTCCAGGTTTCATATCGAGCCCTCCGCTCTGCGCCTTGTGCGAATCGCGAACCCACAACCCGTTCCGTATCCCACTCTCAAATCCCCAACCCCTATCCCGTATCCCCTGTCCCCTATCCCTTAACCCTTGTTCTATAGAAGGCAATCATATCCATCGACTTGGCAGGCGACGCGCCAATCTGTCTGAGCATTGTTGTCACCTGCCCGCGGTGGTAGCTCGCGTGGTTGACGACGTGCTGCAGCATCTGCCAGAGAGGCGACGAGCCGGCCTCACCCGACAACAGTTTGTAGTCGATCACGCGAGTCACGTCGGCGTCGCCAAATCCTTCCACAAACGCTCGCATCTTCGCTTCGAGTGCTGTCCAGGCGGAAAGGATTGACGCGAGGTCGGGAAACTGCTCGGCCGGCAGCAGCGCGGTCGGCGACTGGCCCTGCCAGCGCATGAACCAGGCCCATTCCGCAGCGTAGACGTGCGCAACCGTATCGCGAATGGACTTGAAGCTGCTCCCGAGATCGCGTGTGAACTGTTCAGGCGTGAGTGGTTCGAGCGCTGTGAGCAGTCGATCGCGCGCCCAGTAGTGGTAGTCGAGGAGCGTCTGCAAGTCCTGATGATTCATGGATACCTCATTACGCCTCGGAACGATCCACCAGTTCTTCCCGATCCGTGCGATCTTTGCGGTACGTGGAGCACAGTGCGAATTATTGCATCGCAACACGCCACCACGGCGGACACAGAGGACGCAGTGCGTTCCCAGAAGACGAATTCATCGGCGACACTCCGTCGCTAGGGCACGATTCTCGCGCGGATGATTCGATCCAGCCGTGGAAATTCGCGATCCAGATACGCATTGCCGCCGTCGAACAGAGGCTGCTGTCTGCCGGCCCGAATGCCGCCCCCCGAACTCTCTCCATATTCGCTGTTCAGCGCGTCGGCAACGTCCATCCCGTCGATCACCTCGCCGAACGGCGCGAACCCCTGCGTGTCCTGCGCCGAGTTGTCGCGAAGGCTGATATAGACCTGTGTCGTGCGGCCGTTCGGATCTTTGAACGCGAACGAGACGCGGCCACGGATGTTGGACTGCTTCACGGGATCGTCGGGGATCGTGGCCGTCCGCCAACGCGCCGACACAGCGGGGTTGCCGTTGATGCCGAACTGCGCCCATTGTCCTTTGACCACTCGAAAAAAGCGGATGTCGTCGTAATAGACAGACGTCACCAGCTCATAGAATCGGTCGGCGCCTCTCGGCGCCCAGTCGCGGTGGACCGCGATGACGATAAAGCCCTTGCTGGTCTCCAGCCGCACACGGAAATCCTGCGGCGCCGTGACTGCTGTTTGCAGCGCCAAGAGAACCGCGGGCAGCGACATTTGCACGGCCCGCATTGTACTAAGTACGCGTAACAAAACCTCCCGAACCTGATCCTCGTCGGCGAAGTAGCGTGAACGGCGTATGGCCGCGGCGTTGCTTCCAGATCGGTTGTGGGATCTTGTCGAATCCTTCTTGCCGATTCTTCCACGACGGCCACAAGGTGGCCGACCACGCGTTTCGGATCGCGCGTGCCTGACGGGCATCGTCTTCGTCCTTCGCGGCGGCATTCCCTGGCAAATGCTCCCGCAGGAACTCGGGTGCGGGTCGGGGATGACGTGCTGGCGGCGCCTGCGCGATTGGCAACGGGCGGGCGTTTGGGATCTGATGCACTTTGCGCTGCTGGACTGGCTCGCACGCTCCGACCAGATTGATTGGTCGCGGGCCGTCGTGGACAGTTCCATCCGCGCGGTCTACGGCGGTGACCAGACCGGTCCAAATCCGACTGATCGGGCCAAGCGCGGGAGCAAGCGTCATCTGATCTGCGACGGGCGGGGCGTGCCGCTCGCGGTTCGCCTGACCGGCGCCAACCGAAACGACTCGCAGGAGGCACTGGCGCTGGTGGATGCGATTCTTCCACTCCAGGGCGAGCGGGGACGGCCGCGGTGTCGTCCAGATTGTGTGGTGGGAGGCCGCGGCTACGATGCAGAGGCAATCCGATCCGGGTTGCGAACTCGCGGCATCCTGCCGCTGTTGGCGATGCGCCGCACCAAGCACGGCAGCGGTTTGGGAACTTGGCGCTGGGTCGTCGAGCGGACATTTGGCTGGCTCAATCAGTTTCGACGCCTCCGGTGTCCGCTACGACAAGCGGGCCGACATCCACGAAGCGTTCCTCTCGCTCGGCTGTGCGCTGATTTGTTGGCAGTCGCTGCACAGGACGTGGAGGACCGACTGAGCAGATCCGCTTTCTCTAGCTCCCATCGCCAGGTCGCCGTTTGCGGTAGTGGCGTCCGCCGCTGCTCTGGGGCTTCCGGAGCCGGGGCCCGGAGTCGATCGACCCTGCGGCCCTGCAGAGGATCTATTGCGCTTGCGGTCCGAGCTCAGATAAGCGCGCGACGGATTGCGCCAGAAAAAACGACTTGTTCAAAGAGTTCGAAGAAGGCCTGATTGTCGGCCCATTCGTGCTTGTCGGCGCCGGCGCGTGAGGCGGCGGAAAGTCTAAAAACCCCCTTACGACCGCTCACCTATGGACATTCCAAAGGAGTCTTGGTAATCTTCTTTTTGATGTCCAAAGGAAGCGTCGACGCCCGCAAGAAATCTGAAGTGCTGCAGGACACGCTCGATCTGATGATCCTGAAAACACTCCAGGGGATGGGGCCATTGCACGGATTCGGAATCGCCCGTCGGCTCGAGCAGTTGAGCGAAGAAGTGCTCCGTCTGAACGAAGGCACGGTTTATACGTCCCTGTTGAGGCTGCAGCAGGAGGGGTGGATTGTCGCGGAGTGGGGTGCTTCGGAGAACAACCGTAAAGCAAAGTTCTACTCGATTACGAAGAGCGGCCTGAAACAACTGGCGAAGGAGACCGAAGACTGGGAGCGGATCTCTGCTGTGATCGGCCGCGTACTGCGGTTGGCGAGCGAAAAGTCATGATCGGCCGGCGGCGCAAGCTGTGGACGCGGATCCGTGGCACGGTTCGCAATGAACAGCGCGACCTCGAGTTTCAAGACGAGATCGAGGAACACATCAGATTGCTGACGGAGCGCTATCGGCGGGAAGGCATGACGGCGGACGTCGCCATGCGCGCGGCGCGGCGGCAATTCGGCAATACCACGTTGCTGGAGGAAGACCGGAGGGACATGCAAGTGTTCCCGGCCATCGAGTCGCTCCGCGCCGATCTGATCTATGCGCTCCGGA
>JBKPDW010000009.1:0-17533 GCA_046728115.1 Acidobacteriota bacterium
ATGACCTGCTTCTCGCGCTCGGGCTGGTACACCTCGATGCCCTGCTCCTTCTTGATGCGCCCGATCTCGCAGGCGACACGCGCGCGCTCGTTCAGCAGACGCACGAGCACCTCGTCAACACGATTGATGTCGTTCCGCAGATCATCCAGCGTCGACATACCTCACGCCCGCGGCGCCGTTGCCGGCGCTCCGCTTTTCAACCACCGGACGTATTCGTCGACCCGGTGTGTTACGTTGCCGCCCGCGCCGGATTCCGCGATCACCGACACCAAGGCGCTGCCCACGACCGCCGCATCGGCGTACCTGCAGACTTCCGTGACGTGCTCGGGACGTGAGATGCCGAATCCAAGCGCGATCGGCAAGGTCGTGTGCGAGCGGATTCGCTGCACCAGCGCCTCGGCGCCGCTCGCGACGCGATCGCGAGCACCGGTCACACCCAGGCGCGATATGCCGTACAGAAAGCCGCTCCCGAGCTCGGCTGCCGAGCGGATTCGCGTGTCGGTCGTGGTCGGGCTGAGCAGAAAGATGGTGTGAAGCCCGTTGGTCCGCATAGTTTCGCGAAATCCGCCTGCTTCCTCTATCGGTAGATCGAGGGCCAGCACGCCATCGACGCCCGCGTCCGCCGCCCGGCCGGCAAACGTGTCGATCCCCATCCGAAGCAACGGGTTCGCGTAACTGAAAACGACAATGGGCGCCGCTATCGACGACCGCACACGCGCGAGAGCGTCGAGCACACCGCGCAGATTCGTGCCGCCAGCCAGCGCCCGTTCCGTCGCGCGCTGGATCACTGGACCGTCCGCCAGCGGATCGGAGAATGGCACGCCGACCTCGAGCACGTCGGCGCCGGCACGATCGAGCACCTGCAGGATTTCGATCGATCTCGCGAGATCCGGATCGCCTGCCGTCGTGTAGGTGACGAGGCCAGGACGATGCTCCCTGCGTAGACGCGCAAACGTTTGTTCGAGACGTGACGCCATACGTGCGTTTACTGCTCCACGACGGAGGTTGCGGGCGGGGATTCGCACTCAACCGATGTCACGGATATGAATTCGGTCAACAGGAGAGCCCAGTCATGTTTGTTCTCATGAGAACCGTACCCTCCTGCTGATGTCCGTGGCCTCCGTGGTGGCCGGCGTTGTCGCCAGGTATTTCTCCACGCTCTGCACATCCTTATCACCACGGCCTGACAGGTTCACGAGCAGCATCTCGTCCTTTCCGAGGTCACGCGCGAGTCGTTGTGCATACGCGATCGCATGCGCCGACTCGAGCGCCGGCAGAATCCCTTCGAGCTCCGCCAGAGTCTGGAACGCCGCGACGGCCTCATCGTCGGTCACGTATCCGTAATCGGCGCGACCGATCGCGCGAAGCCACGCGTGCTCGGGTCCGACAGCTGCGTAGTCGAGGCCTGCGGAGATCGAGTGCGTCAGCTCGATGTTGCCAGCGTCATCCTGCAGCACGAAGGTGCGCGTTCCCTGGAGGACGCCGGTGCTGCCGCCGGCGAATCGCGCGGCGTGGCGTCCGCGCGCGATCTGCTCGCCGCCGGCCTCGACGCCGATCAGTCGAACGCTCGGGTCGCCGATGAAGGCGTCGAAGATGCCCATCGCGTTGCTGCCGCCGCCAACGCAGGCGACGATGGCATCGGGAAGACGACCCGTGAGATCGAAGATCTGCTGCCGCGCTTCGCGGCCGATCACCGATTGAAATTCGCGCACCATCAGCGGGTACGGATGTGGCCCGAGCACCGAGCCCAGCAGGTAGTACGTATCCGCCACGTTGGTGACCCAGTCACGCATCGCCTCGTTGATCGCATCCTTCAGCGTGCGGCTGCCGGCGTCGACGCGGGACACCTCGGCGCCGAGCAAGCGCATCCGGAAGACGTTCAGCGCCTGCCGATCCATATCCTCGGCGCCCATGTAGACGCAGCACTGCATCCCCAGCAGCGCGCACGCGGTCGCCGTCGCTACGCCGTGTTGTCCGGCGCCGGTCTCGGCGACGATTCGACGCTTTCCCATCCGAGACGCGAGCAGCGCCTGCCCGAGCGCGTTGTTGATCTTGTGCGCCCCCGTATGCGTGAGATCTTCACGCTTGAGGAAGATGCGCGCGCCCCCAGCAGCACGAGACAGACGCGTCGCTTCGTACACCGGCGTCGGTCGACCCACGTAGTGGGCCAGCAATCGGTTCAGCTCGGCGCTGAATGCCGCGTCGTCACGGACCTTGAAATACGCTCGCTCCAACTGCTCGACGGGCTCGACCAGCGTTTCGGGCACATAGCGCCCGCCATACTCACCGAAGTAGCCGCGCGCGTCAGGATCGCGCCGCGTCATGATTGGCGACATGCAAGGCCTCGAACAATGCGCGAATTTTTCCGTGATCCTTGATTCCGGGCGATCGCTCTACTCCGGATGACACGTCGATGCCAAACGGCCGGACCCGGGCCACGGCCTCGCCCACGTTTTCCGGTGTGAGACCGCCGGCGAGAAGAATCGGCCGCCTCCTGGCGACGGTTGCCGCCGCTGCCCAATCGATGGTTCGTCCCGTTCCGCCCCGACGCGTGCGATCGTGAGCATCGAGGAGAACGATGGTGTGCGCCGGCCAATCCTCGATGTGATCGCCGAGCGTCAACGCCTTGATCAGCGGACGCTGAAGCGATTCGGCGTATGCGACGCTCTCGTCGCCATGGAGTTGAACCGCGCCAAGCCGCGCCAGGCTGGCTACGCCGGCGACGTACTCGGCGTGCTGATTTACGAAGAGCCCGACGGCCGTCACGAACGGCGGCACGGCGGCAATGATGGCCCGGGCGCGATAGGGATCGATGAATCGCGGGCTCTTTGGCCAGAAAACGAACCCCAGCGCCCGCGCGCCCGCATCGACGGCCGCTTTCGCGTCTTCGGCCCGGGTGATGCCGCAGACCTTGACGATCATCGAGGCGCCCCACTGGAAACACCAGGACCAGCCGTGGTCGCGACCTTCAGCAACGCGGCCAGTTCCGCACCAGGATCCTGGGCCGTCATGAACCGCTCGCCGATGAGAAACGCACGATAGCCGAGTTGCCGCAATCGAACGATGTCGTCGGCCGTGCTCAAGCCACTTTCGCTGATGGCGATCACATCGCCAGGAATGCTGGCGACGAGCGCTTCCGAGGCACGCATATCCACCGACAGCGTTCGCAGACTCCGATTGTTCACGCCGATGATGCGAGCGCCCGCGTCGATCGCGATCGCCAGTTCTTTTTCCTCGTGCACTTCGACCAGTACATCGAGTCCGAGCGCCTGAGCGTGATCGTGCAACACCTTCAGCTCGACGGGCCGCAGCGCGGCGACGATCAGCAGCACGGCATCCGCTCCGGCGGCCCGCGCCTCGTGCAGCTGGTATTCGGAGACGATGAAGTCTTTGCGCAGGATGGGCACACTGACCGCGGCGCGAACGGCCGCAAGGTGATCCAGCGATCCGTCGAAAAACGTTGGCTCAGTGAGCACGGAAATCGCGGCGGCGCCGCCATCTGCGTACGCCCGCGCGATGGCGGCAGGATCGTAGTCTCGTCTGAGCACGCCGCGGGATGGCGACCGACGTTTGCACTCGCCAATGACGTTGATCTCGTTCGTCGCACTTAGGGCCGCCTCGAACCGTCCGCGCTCGAGCGGTACGGTTCGGGCCCGCTCGGCGAGAGCCGCGAGCGGCTCGGATGTCTGCCTGACCTCGACAATCCGTCGCGTTGCGGCAACGATCGTGGCCAGCAAATCGGCCGCCTGAACTCGTAACTCGCTCACACACTCGCTCCGGCCGGTTCTTCCGCCCGGGAAATCTCGACGAGACGCTCGAGGGTCCGTCTCGCGTGGCCGCCGTCGATGGCTTGCGACGCCCGCGCGATGCCGGCCTGCACCGATGGCACAACACCTGCGATGAACAACGCTGCTCCGGAATTCAGGAGCACCACATCGCGTGCCGGACCAACGTCGCCGTCGAGCACGTGCGCGATGATCGTCGCGTTCTGCTGCGCGTCGCCGCCCTGCAGCGCCCCGGCCGGTGCCTTGGCGAGGCCGACGTCAGCCGGATGCAGGTAAAACGTGTTCACGGCGCCGTCGCGGCATTCGGAGATCTTGGTGTATCCGGTGGTCGTCAGCTCGTCGATGCCGTCGGCGCCGTGGACGACCCATGCGCGTTTGGTGCCGAGCAGCATCAGAGCCCGTGCGAGGAGCTCAGTGAACTCGGGGCGTGAGACACCCACCAGTTGACGCGTGGCGCCGGCGGGATTGGTCAGCGGTCCGAGCAGGTTGAACGCCGTCCGAACGCCGAGCTCCCGACGCACCGAGGCGGCATGACGCATCGACGGATGGAACGTCGGCGCGAAGAAAAAGCCCACACCCGCTTCCGTCAGGCATCGCTCGACGATTGCCGGCGGTGCCGTAATGCGGACGCCCAGCGCCTCGTAGACATCTGCGCCGCCGGCCTCGCTCGACGCCGAGCGATTGCCGTGTTTGGCGACGGGCACGCCGCACGCGGCCACGACGACCGCTGTGCAGGAGGAGATATTAAACGTGCCGGAGCGATCGCCACCGGTTCCGCAGGTGTCGAACGTATCCGCGTACGGTTTCGACAGCGGCACGGCATGCGCGCGCATCGCCCGTGCGAGGCCGACGATTTCGATCGGACGCTCGCCTTTCATCGCCAGGCCCGTCAGAAAGCCAGCGATGTGCGCGGGAGCAGCGCGGCCGCCCATGATTTCGGTCATCGCCGCGGCGGCTTCCTCGGCCGTCAGGTCCTCGTGCCGGGTCAGTTTGTCGATGAATGTTGAAAACATCGCCCGTTGGCCTTCTCACCCGTTCAAGAAATTCCTCAAGATGCTCTTTCCTTCACCTGTCAATACCGATTCCGGATGGAACTGCACCCCGTGCACGGGCCACACGCGATGCCGCAGGCCCATGATCGTGCCATCCTCCTCGGCCCGCGCGGAAATCTCCAACTCGGTCGGTAACGCAGCTTCGGCGACGACCAGCGAGTGATATCGGGACGCGATGAAGGGCCCCGAAATTCCGCGGAAGACTCCGCGGCCGTCGTGTGCAATCGTCGATGTCTTACCGTGCATTGGAACGGCCGCGCGAATCACCGAGGCCCCGAACGCCGCGCCGATGGCCTGATGTCCCAGGCAGACGCCCAGGATCGGCACCATCGCACCGAACTGCCGGATCACGTCCATCGTGATCCCGGCGCTCTCGGGCCGCCCTGGTCCGGGCGAGATCACGATGCGATCCGCCCTCGCGCCCGACACTTCGTCCAACCTCGCCACGTCGTTGCGGATCACGCGCACGTCGGCGCCCAACTCGCCGAGGTACTGCACGAGGTTGTAGGTGAAGGAGTCGTAGTTATCGATGACGAGCACCATTTCACATTTCAGACTTCACACAACTTCACACTTCAGACTTCACACTTCAAACTTCTAAAGCCCTTCTTGCGCCAACTCCAGCGCGCGCACAAGCGCGCGGGCTTTGTCGCGCGTTTCTTCGTACTCAGCCGTCGGATGCGAGTCGATGACGATGCCGGCGCCGGCCTGCACGAATGCCTTGCCGTTGGACACGATGATGGTCCGGATGGCGATGCAAAAATCGAGGTTGCCGGCGAAGTCGAGATAGCCGACGGCGCCCGCGTAGAGGCCCCGACCCGACGGTTCCAGCTCCTTGATGATCTGCATCGCGCGGACCTTCGGCGCGCCCGACACGGTCCCGGCCGGAAAGCACGACACCAGGGCGTCCAGTCGATCGCGATCATCAGCAAGCTTGCCCTCGACGATCGACGTCAGGTGCATCACGTGCGAGAAGCGCTCGAGTCCCATGAACTGCGGAACGCGGACCGATCCGTACTCGCACACGCGGCCGACGTCGTTCCTGCCGAGGTCGACGAGCATGACGTGTTCGGCGCGCTCTTTTTCGTTCCGCTTCAGCTCCTCGGCGAGCCGCATGTCCTCTTCAACCGTCCGTCCACGCCGGCGCGTGCCGGCGATGGGATGTGTCTCGACGTGAGATCCCTCGACGCGCACCAGCATCTCCGGCGACGAGCCGACCACCGACACGCCTCCCATGCGGATGAAGTACATGTAGGGCGACGGATTGACGTGGCGGAGGGCCCGATACACGGTGAACGGATCCGCGGAGATCTCCGCCTCGAAGCGCTGCGAAAGTACCACCTGGTAAATGTCGCCGGCCGCGATGTGCTCTTTCGCGGCCCGCACGTGCTCCTCGAACCGTTCGCGAGTGTAGTTGGACTGCAATTCGGGCCGTTCGCGCGCGCCATTGCGGACGTGCGAGAGATTGCGCTCCAACTCGCGCTCGACGAATCCGATTTTCGCGCACGCAAACTGATACAACGACTCCAGGTCATCGTCGGCGGTGATGCGCGCGTTGGCGATGATCAAAATGCGGTGCTGCACGTGATCGAAGGCGAGCACGGTGTCGAAGATCATGAATCCGGCCTGATCGGCCCCGTCCGTGCCGGCCCCCAGATCGCCCAGCACCGGTTCGAACCACGACGCTGCGCCGTAGCCGAGATATCCAACAGCACCGCCCGTGAACCGTGGCAGATCGGGCACGAACGGCGACCGGAAATCCGCCATGAGGCGGCGCAGCGTGTCAATGAACGGCCGGTCGCTCTCGCTCGTCTGGCCGCCCCGTTCGACCGTCGTGCGCCCGTCGCGCGCGCGTAGAATCAGGAACGGGTCCTTCCCGAGGAACGAGTAGCGACCCACATGCTCACCACCCTCGACGCTCTCGAGCAGGAAGGCGTAGTCGGCGTGTTCCGCAATTTTCAGAAAGGCCGACACCGGCGTCAGCAGATCGGCGACGACTTCCTTGCACACGGGCACGAAAGTGCCCCGTCCTGCCAGCTCTTTGAATTCTTCAAATGACGTAATGTTCATGGCGCACGAGCTCCGCTAACCGCCTGACCGCGGCATCACGCATCACATTCTTGGGGGGCTTCATGCCCACCCACCATTCAAACTGTTCCTCTGCCTGTGCCACCAGCATCTCGAGGCCGCCGATGGTCCGACAACCCGCAGCGGCGGCCTCGCTCAGCAGGCGCGTCATGGGTGGGTTGTAGATGAGGTCGTACACGTACCGGCCGGTGAGCTGTGTCGCAGGGACGGGTGTCTGGTCCACGAGCGGACGCATGCCGACCGGAGTGCAGTTGACGAGCATGTCCCACGTGCCCGGTTCTGGCGGCCACGGCCCGACCTCGACCTGAGCGAGCTTTGCCACCTCCTCGGCCTGCCGATGGTTTCGCGCGTGCAGTCGGACGGAGCAGCCGGAGCCGGCCAGCGCGGTTGAGACCGCACGTGCCGCGCCCCCGGCTCCGAGGACAGAGGCGCGCAATCCGGGGAGAGCGATCCCTTCCTGCAGCGGCGCCAGAAAGCCGTTCACGTCGGTATTGCGACCAATCCATCGCCCGTTCTCGACGCGGATTGTGTTGATTGCCCCAATGCGTCGCGCCGCCGGCGACAGATCGTCGACACGGTCGAACAGCGACACCTTGTGTGGAATGGTGATGCTGGCACCTGCCAGCCCAATCGCACGGCCGAAGGTGCAGACGTCATCAGCGTCGATGGCTGGAAGTGGCAGGTAGACAGCATCCACGCGAGCAGCGCGGAACGCGGCGTTCTGCATGGCCGGGGACACGGAGTGGCCAATCGATCCGCCGACGATCCCGTAGATCGCCGTTGCATCGCTGTTGCTGCGGATCCGGTACTCCCCAAGCAGAGACGAAGCGTCCAGCTGACCGACGTCGGCGAGGGATCCCGCGTACGTCCACCGCGATCGGAATCGATCGGGGAGCACGCGAGTCGCGATTCCGTGGTCACCCATTCCAATCACAACCAACCCGCCGTCCGAACCGATTTGCCTGCCGATGTCGAGCAGCGGGACGCAATCAGCCAGGCAACGCGTCTTCACCGCTACCTTGACCACTTCAACACCCTTGGACCGCATAGCGCGCGCCCGATCCGCCAGGTCGGAAGGCACGCCTTCGTAGTCGTGCATCGAGAGAACGACGCGCCGGCCGTTGGTCGTGTCGATCTGTTCATCCAGGTTCGACCGCCACTCGAGATCGACGTATTCGGCGCCCTTCGCAAGCGCGGCCGATAAGATGCGACGTCGCTCTTCTTCCGAACCGGCGAAGTTTCCGCCCTCCCACGTCGGCCTGCATGTCACGATCACCGGTTTTCGACGGCCCGCAAGCGCGCCCTCCACGTCGGGATCGCGCACCGTGTCCAGACGCAGCTCGACGATGTCCGCGTCAACGATCGTGTCGCGTCGGAGACGCATCTCGGCCGTCGTGGCGGCGGTCACGGTCACACAGAGCAGCGGTCCGGACATAAAAAAAGCCTCTTCAACCGGATTGGCTGAAGAGGCTTGGAATTACGATCGCGCAGTGGCGGGTCAGACCAAGGCGGATGCCTCTTCAGTCGTGCTCCAATACCACCGCCACGCCGACACACCGGCTGGCGGGAAGGAGTTGTGACCGAGGCAAAACGACTGGCAACCCATCGGAGGCGTGACGATAACAGAGGCCGACGATTCGTGTCAAGGTGATCGGCCATTTCTCCTTGACCCGTAAGCACTTCTCCCGCACAATGAGATTCGATCCCATGCGAATCCGGCTCGCAGTCACCGTCCTCGCGCCAGTGGTCGGGATGGCGTTGCTCGCCTCTCCCAGGCTGTCCGGCGACACCGCCGTCATGAACGTCTCGGACGTCCGATCCGGGATGACGGGCATCGGCCGTACGGTCTTCGATGGAACGCACGTCGAGGAGTTCAAGGTCAACATCCTCGGCGTGCTCGAAAACGTCATCGGCGCGCACCGCAACCTGATTCTGGCAAGGCTCGAGGGCGGCCCGCTGGCGCAAACCGGCGTCATCGCGGGGATGAGCGGCAGTCCCGTCTACATCGACGGCAAGCTCGTCGGAGCGGTGTCGTACGCGCTCGGCAGTTTTCCGAAGGAGCCCATTGCCGGCATCACGCCGATCGCCGAGATGACCGAATCGACCTCGCTGAGCGAGGCGCGTCCGGCAGCGGCCAAAGTTCATCTCGAATTCCCGCTCACCCGCGACAATCTGACAGCGGCGTTTCGCAAGGCACTGTACTGGAACCGACCCTTTGCCGAGCGGCCGGGCGATGCGCAGTTTGCCGGCACCAGCGCATTTGCCGGGATCAATGGCGATCAGGTCGGAACGCTGCTCCGTCCGATCGCGACGCCGCTCGTGATGTCTGGCTTCGAACCTGACGTCGCCGACCTCTTCGGCGGGGCGTTCCGCGACCAGGGGTTCATCCCGTCCGGCGGGAGTGCTGCGGGCGCCCGGCTTGGTGAGATGCCGTTCGAGGGACCGCTCAAACCCGGCGATGCCGTTGGTGTCATGCTGGTCGGCGGCGATCTCCAGCTCGGTGCCACCGGCACCGTTACGCACGTCGACGGCGACCGCGTTTATGCGTTCGGTCATCCGATGTACAACCTCGGACCAACCCAATTTCCGATGACCCGGGCGTACGTGTACACGGTGTTGCCGAGCCTCTTCTCGTCGTTCAAGTTGTCGACGACCAGCGAGATCATCGGTACGATTACCCAGGATCGTGCGACGGCGATTGGCGGCAGGCTTGGCCCCGGGCCGCGCATGATTCCGATGGCGATCACGCTGGAGTCGCTCCGGGCCCCGAAGCGCTCGTTTCACTTCGATGTCGTCAACGATCAGCTCCTCGGGCCGCTGATGATGTACGCGAGCGTCCTGAACACGCTGAACGGCTACGCGCGCCAGTTCGGGACGGCGACATTCCAGGTTCGCGGCAGCGCCCGCGTGAAGAATCACGAAGCGATTACGTTCGACAACCTGTTTGCCGGCGAGCAGGCCGCCATGGGAGCAGCGGCCTACCTCGTGGCGCCCATCACGTATCTCATGGGCAACGACTACGAAAAAGTCGATCTCGAAGGCCTCGATCTGACGATCGGCACCGTTGAGGAGCCGAAAACGGCGACGCTCGAGCGCGTGTGGCTCGACGATCCGCGCCCGCGTGCCGGCCGCAGCGTTTCGCTGAAAATGCTTTTCCGCACCTACCGGGGCGACGACATCGTTCGCACGCTGCCGATCAACATCCCGGCAAACGCGTCGGGCACGCTGTCGGTGCTGGTCTCCGACGGCTCGCGACTCGGCCAGGCCGAACAGCGCGAATCGCGTTCGACGCAGCCGCGCAGCGTCGATCAGGTGATCAAGTCGCTCAACAAGGCCCGGCGCAACAACACGCTCTACGTCAAGCTGCTCGGTTCGGATGCCGGCGCCGTGATCAACGGCGAACCGTTGTCGTCGCTGCCGCCGTCCATCCTGGGCGTTCTCGAGTCGGATCGCAACGGCGGGACCTTCAATCCGCTCCACAACGCCACTCTCGGCGAATGGGAACTGCCGACCGACCATGCGGTCTCGGGTTCGCGCACGCTGACCATCACCATTTCCCAGAACGAGTGACTACTCGCGTTCAGTCATCGTTGAACGCTAAGCCCGCAGAAACCTCCTGGCTTGGCGTCCTCGGCGGCCTTTGTGGTCCATTCTTGCGCGGAGCCGTGGTGGCCGCGATATTCCTGTCGGTGGTTTCAGGTTCGTCACCGAAGTTCTTTCAGGCGGCCACGCAGACCGATTTCCTCAAGGGTGACGTCGAGAACCTGACCATCGACAGCAACGGGCGGCTGACGCTCGGCCCGGCGACGGAGCTCGTTTATGAGACCGCGGCGCCGTTTCTCTGGTCCATGGTGGCGCAGCCCGACGGCACGCTCTTCATCGGCACCGGCAACGAGGGCAAGGTTTTCAGGATAGACCCGCAAGGCCACGGCTCGCTCTTCTTCGACAGCGCAGAGCTCGAGGCTCACGCGCTGGCGCTCGCACCCAATGGCGGCCTGTACGTCGGAACGTCGCCCGACGGCAAGATTTACAAGGTCGATCGCAACGGGTCGGCGACGCCCTTCTTCAGCCCGGACGAGAAGTACATCTGGGCGCTTGCCGTGGACGGCAAGGGCAACGTGTTCGCTGGAACCGGCGACAAGGGTGTGATCTACAAGATCGCGCCCGACGGAAAGGGAACGCAGTTCTACAAGACGAACGCGACCCACGCCATGTCGCTGGCGTTCGACAAGGCCGGCAATCTGCTCGTCGGCACCGGGACGCCAGGGAATGTCCTGCGCGTCGATCCCGACGGAAAGCCGTTCATGTTGCTGGATTCGTCCTTCCAGGAGGTGCGGGCGCTGCGGTTCGACGACAAGGGCACGCTGTATGTCGCCGCGCTCAACGGCCGCGGCGGATCCAGTGGTGGGCCAACGGTCACCGAGGACCGGACGCCATCGCCTCCGGCGGAGCCACCCCGGCAGCCGGTGCCATCAGTGTCGGCCGAAATCACGTCGATTTCCATCGTGGATGCCGGCGGCGGCCCGGGATCGTCCGCGCCGGCGCGCGACGATCGCCGCGCGCCGAAAGGGGCCGTGTACCGAATCGCGCCCGACGGCGTGTGGGATCAGCTGTGGGAATCGCGTGACGATTCGCCCTACGATCTCACCTTCGATCACAACAATGCCCTCGTCGTTGCCACCGGCAACAAGGGCAAGCTGTATCGGCTCGACGGCGAGCCGCTGCGTCCAACGCTGCTGGCGCGCGCGAGCGCCCAACAGCTGACCGCGTTCTACCGGGATCCGGCCGGTCGCCTCTATTACGCCACCGCCAATCCCGGCAAGGTCTTCCGACTCACATCCGAGCGCGCCTCGCGCGGGACCTACGAATCCGAGACGCGCGATGCGCAGACGCTCGCCACGTGGGGCGCCATCAGCTGGCGTGGTTCGACTCCAAATGGCTCGCGCATCGAGCTCTACACGAGAGCCGGCAACACCGAAACCCCGGACGACACGTGGAGCGCCTGGTCGGCCGCGTATACGAATGCCAGCGGTTCGGAGATCACCAGCCCCAAGGCCCGCTACCTGCAATGGCGCGCGGTGCTGATAGGGAAGAGCGACAGTCCCGTGCTGACGTCCGTCACGGCGGCGTACCTCCAGCGGAATCTGCGACCGGTGGTTCGTTCGATCACCGTTCATCCGCCTGGCATCGTGTTTCAGAAGCCATTCTCGACCGGCGAACCGGAGCTCGCGGGCTTCGAGGATCAATCCACTCCCGACCGCAAACTGGCGGCTGCTGCGGCCGCGCAACAAGGTGCCGCGCCGTCGCTGGGCCGCCGGACCTATCAAAAAGGGCTGGAGACGCTCGCATGGAAGGCCGACGACGAGAACGATGACGATCTGGTGTACGACGTGCTGTATCGCCGGGAGGGCGAGACCACGTGGAAGGTGCTCCGCAAGGCTACACCCGACACGATTCTGGTCTTCGACACGACGACGCTGCCGAACGGTACGTATTTCATGAGAATTGTCGCGTCCGATTCGCCGTCCAATCCGATTGGATCGGCGCTCACGGGAGAGCTCGACAGTTCTTCGTTCGAAGTCGACAACACTCCTCCCGACATCGTGGTGTCGAACGTCAGAGTCGATCGCGGCCGGACGATCATCACCTTCGACGTCAAGGACGATCATTCGCCGATCCAGCGCGTCGAGTACTCTCAGGACGGTCAGCGGTGGCGCGGCGTGTTCCCCGTTGACGGCATCGCCGACTCACGCAGCGAGCACTACGAGCTGGCGGTGGACGGGGAACTCGGCGAGCGCGGCCTCACCATTCGCGCGAGCGACTCGATGAACAACCTCGCGACCGCGCACGTGGACGCGCCGGGTCGGCGATAGCACGCGCAGCACGACGCAGCCGCAGAGGTGACAAAACTCGCAGTTCTCTCGGGCCTACAGAGAGCAAGACCTTCTCTGCGAATCCTCCGATCTCGGCGGTTGCTGTATGGGCGCGTTCTACGCCCGCGTGGTTCGAGTGGGCGCGCCCAGTGAGGCGGCGCGCTTTTTCGCGGGCAATTGCACGTCCAGCGATGGCGGCTTCGTGGCGCGGACGGTTTCGCGCGCGACGAGCCAGAGCATCGCCGGGGATGCGGGGGCTTGCGGAGACTGACCAGTTTCGAGGCGCGAACGGCTCACCGAGTCGAGCAGGCCTTCAATCAGCTTGAGCTGGCCCGCGGCGGCGCGGCGGCTGCCTGCATGCGTGGCCGAGAGCCAGGCAAAACGGCTATCCTTCGTCAGCACGGCCTCGAGAGAAAACACGGCTTCCTGCTCCGCCGCTTCGTTTGCGCGCTGAAAACGCTCCACCCATCGTTCCCGGCAAACGGACGGCTCCAGGAGATCGTTGCCGACCTGGCACTCGAGCGGCGTCGCCATCATGCTCACGATGGCGGCGAGCGAATCGGGCCGCTCGTTGGTCGTGGCAAATCGCATCATGCTGAGCGTCACTGCGACGCAGATGACTGTCGCGATGGCCGCGCCCAGTGCCGCATACACCACATGCATATCATCGAAGATCGTCCGGGCCCGCACGAAGAACGAGACATCGTGCTCGGCCTTCAGTCGATTCACGACCGCACGGTTAAACGCGGCGGCCTCGTCGTGGGACAGCGCAGTACGTCGGGGACCCAGCGCGGTGAGCGTTGCACGAATGGTCTGCAAATCAGCCAGCATCGCCGCGCACTGATCGCACCATTCGAGGTGTGACGCCACGCTGATCTGGTCGGACACGCCGAGCTCCCGATCGTGGTACGCCTGTAGTCGTCGTCGCGTGGCCGCGCAGGTCAGAACCTTCACGACGACCGCTCCTCCCGCAGTTCGAGACGCAGTGTTTGCCGCGCGCGCGTCAGCCGCGATTTGACCGTACCTATCGCCACGCCGAGCGAGAACGCAATTTCCTCGTAGCTGAGTCCGTCGATCTCGCGCAGGACGATCACCATTCGTTGGTCGAACGGCAGATGATCGAGCGCGTATTCGAGCCGTTCGGCGAGCTCTTTTTGCGCGAGAATCCGGTCTGGCGTCAGCTCGCCTCGCGATTGGAACTCGCCGTGCGCGGCAATGTGCTGATCGAGGGAAACCTGGTCGGCGCGGTGCCGCCGCCGCCAGAAGCGATGACGATTCCTGGCCTGGTTGACGGCGATGCGATAGATCCAGGTACGCAGGCTGGACTGCCCCCGGAAGCGATTGATGGTGCGAAAGACCCGCAGGAAGACTTCCTGGGAGAGATCCAGGGCCTCGTCGCGATCACCCAGCAGGTTGATGGCCAGTTGAACCACCATCCGCTGATGCTCGCCCACAAGATCCGCGCAGGCCGCCTCGTCGCCCTGCGCACAGCGTTCGACCAGCGCAGCCTCACGGCCGCTGACGTCGGACCAACCAACGACCCGCGCCTGCTTCACTACGTCGTCCACTATACCAAGTTAGACCCCGACCCGCCCCGGGAGTTCCGATCCTGGCTGCGAAACCGCTACCGCCGGGGTCACGGACAGGCCGTCCTGCCCCCTGACCTTCCCCTGTTTCCTGTCTTTCAGCCCTCATCGGGCTTGCTAACATATGGAACCCGTGAAGCGTACGGTCCTGGTGCTCTCGGTGTTGGCGGCGGTTGCAGTCGCTGCGGCGATCTATCAGGCCGCGGCGCGGCAGCGCGCGTATCGGAGCATAATTGCCCGCGGCGACACGGCGCTGCGCGACGACCAGCCCTTTGCGGCCATGGAGGCGTACAGCGGCGCTATCGCGCTGCGGCCGGATTCGATGCTGGCCTATCTGCGCCGCGGCGAGACCTATCAGCGTCGCGGCGACACGGGCGACCTCGATCTGGCCGCACGCGATTTCCGCAAGGCAGCCTCTCTCGACCCCACGGCGACGCGGCCGCTGGAGGAGCTTGGTGACGTCCTCTACCAGCTGCGCCAATATGGCGGTGCTGCCGAGGCATTCGACCGCGCGGCGAAGATCGACGACCGCTCCGCGAGGCTCAGCCACAAGCTGGCGCTTGCCCATTACCGCGAGGGCGACCTGGACGCGGCGATGAGCACCGCGAACCAGGCGCTGCGACTCGACGAGAAGCTGGCGGACGCCCATTACTTGCTGGGCCTTTGTTTCCGCGAAAAGGGTCGGCCCGCGGAGGCTCTGGCGGCACTCGAGAAGGCGGCGGCGCTCGCCCCTGGGTCGATCCCCGTGCGGGAAGAGCTCGCGGACTTATACGGATCGCTCGACCGCCAGCCGGACGCGCTCGTACAGCTGCAGCTGCTGGCCGGACTCGATCGAGCCCATGTGGAGCGTCAGGTCGCGCTCGGTCTTGCACAGGCCAGGGCACATCGCTGGGAGCTGGCGGTATTGACCCTGAGCGGTGCACTCGACCGCGCTCCCGACAGTCCAGTCATCTACGGAGCGCTTGGCCGCGTCTGGCTCGAGAGTGCCCAGGCGCGTGGCGACCGTGCGGAGTTGACCAAGGCGCGCGAGGCGCTGGAACGAATCGTGTCGAGCCAGGACGCGACCAGCGAAATTGTGGGACTGTACGGACGGACGCTGCTGCAGGAGGGCGACACGGAACGCGCGGAGCAGACGCTCCACGACGCCGTCAACCGTTATCCGATCGACCCAAATGCTCTGCTCCAGTACGCGATTGCCGCCGAACGTCAGAATCACTTCGGGACGGCACGCGGCGCCCTGATCCAGTACGGCGCATTGGTCACCACTGATCCCGAATTCACGTCGCGGGCGAGTCGAATCGCAATGCTCTCGCTTCGTCTGAACGAGCCACACACCGCCGTTCTGTGGCTCCGGCGCGCACTGGCCGCAAGCCCGAACGACCTGCGAATTACCTCAGAACTTGCCGAAGCCCAACTCAAGGCGGGAGACACAGACGGCGCGCAGGCAACGATAGCCCGTGGACTCGAGAAGGACCCCGAGAACGACGTGCTTCTAGAGCTGTCGCGTAAATTATCGGACCGACGTTGAACGCAGCGATCGGCCACGACCGCACGGAGGAGCGTTCTACCGCCGCGCAGCCTTCGGATCCATCACGTCTCGCAACCCATCGCCCAGGAAATTGAAACCCAGCACCAGCAGAGCAATCGCAAGGCCTGGGAAAATCGTCAGGTGCGGCGCGTCCAGCAAGTGCGCGCGCCCGCCGTTGAGCATCGTGCCCCAGCTCGGCGTCGGAGGCTGGACACCCAGCCCCAGGAAACTGAGCGCTGCCTCGCCGATGATGGCGGCTGCCATCCCCAGCGTGGCTTGAACGACAACGGCTGGGATGGCGGTCGGTACGACGTGCCGCCAAAGAATGCGCGGCGCACCCGCTCCGAGCGCGCGTGCGGCGAAGACGTACTCGAACTCGCGCGCGCGCAGCACCTGTCCGCGCACAACTCGCGCGTACCCCACCCAACCGATGATGGTCAACGCAAACAGCACATTGCTCAGGCTCGGACCGAGAACGGCAACGAGCGCGATCGCCAGCAGCAGCCCAGGAAACGCTAACAGCACGTCAATCACCCGACTGATGACATCGTCAACCAATCCACCGAAGTAGCCGGCGAGCGCACCGAGCAACGTCCCGACTGAAGCCGACACGGACACCACCGTCAGACCGACCAGAAACGAGATTCGCGCTCCCGCCAGAACACGCGCGAGCACGTCGCGGCCCAGTTCGTCGAGCCCGAGCGGATGGCCACTTGTCGGTCCCTCGAGTCGAAGCGCGAGATCCTGTGCCGCCGGATCGCCCCGGGCGATCGACGGGCCTGCGAGTGCCGCAACGGCGGCGAACACGACGATGGCCGCGCCTGTTCGCAGCATGGGTCAGTCGAACCGAATTCGGGGATCCAGCAGACCGTACGCAAGATCCGTCAGCAGGTTCATCGCCACGTAGGTCGTCGCGATCAGCAGAATGCACCCCTGGACGAGGGGGTAGTCGCGGAAGCTGATCGACTGAATCAGCAGGCGGCCGACGCCCGGCCACGCAAAAATCGTTTCGGTGATCACGGCGCCCGTCAACACGGCGCCAAACTGCAGACCCAGGACCGTGACCACGGGGATGAGACTGTTGCGAAATGCATGACGCAGCACCGCGCGGGCGAACGACAGGCCGCGAGCCCGCGCCGCGAGCACGTACAATTCGCGCAGTTCCTCGATGACGCTCGCGCGCGTCATGCGCGCCAGAACCGCGGTCAGCGGAGCGCCCAGCGTGATGGCGGGCAGCACGAGATTCGCCACTGTGCCGCGGCCCGACACCGGCAGCCATCCGAGTTCGACAGAGAACACGATTGCCAGCAGCGGTCCGAGCCAGAAGTTCGGCATCGATATTCCAATCAGCGATACCGTGGTCGCAGCAATGTCGACGCGGCTGCCTGCACGAACCGCCGCGAGAATGCCCAGCGGAATGCCGACCAAGATGGCCAGGAGCATGGAGGCGAATGCCAGCTCGAACGTGGCCGGCATCCGCTCGGCTATGGCGGACGCAACACCCTGATTCGTCCGCAACGACGCACCGAGGTCGCCCTTCGCGAGATTTCGAAGGAACACTCCGTACTGAACCAGCAGAGGGCGATCCAGACCCAGACGACCGCGCAATTCGGCTATGTCC
>JBKPDW010000010.1:0-4704 GCA_046728115.1 Acidobacteriota bacterium
GGATTCAGACGCACGAGGCGGAAGAGATCGCGAAGCACATGCCTGCATCGTTCAAAGGCGACGACGACGCGTTGTACGCGGCGTCGCTGAAGAACTCGATGCCGATGTTTTCACCCGACGGAGTGATGAGCCTGGATGGAGCGCAGGCCGTGCACACGCTGCTCGCAGCCTCCATGGACAGAGTGCGAAGCGCCAACGTCGACGTGTCGAAAACCTACACCAACGAATTCATCAATGGACGCTAAACAGTTCCTTTTTGTCGGTCTCGGGCTCGTGCTCGTGGTGTACGGCCTCGCGGTGCTGCGCGGCGGTTTGGCCGTCCCGAGCCTGTTCCAGATTGCCGTCGGTGCTGTCACCGCGTTCTTCGACACGCTGGGGATCGGTTCGTTCGCGACGACGACGTCAATCTACAAGCTGCGGAGCATGGTGCCGGTGAAGCTGATTCCCGGAACCTTGAACGTCGGACACACGCTTGCGACGGTCACGCAGGCGTTCATCTACACGCGAATCGTTCCCGTCGAATCGAAGACGCTCGTCCTGATGATTGCGGCTGCCTGTGCCGGAGCGTGGCTGGGCGTGGGTGTCGTGATCCAATGGCCCCGGCGCAAGATTCAAATCGGAATGGGCATCGCCTTGCTCGGCGCGGCGGCGGTGTTCATGGTTCAGGCGCTCAATCTCGTTCCTGGCGGCGGCGACACCCTGGGGTTGAGCGGCGTGCGACTCGGGCTAGGACTCGCCGGCAATTTCGTCCTCGGCGTGCTGATGATGCTGGGCATTGGCTTGTATGCGCCCTGCATGATCCTGGTGAGCCTGCTGGGGATGAATCCGACGGCCGCGTTTCCGATCATGATGGGGTCGTGCGCGTTTCTGATGCCGGTCGCCTGCGTACGGTTCGTGCGCACGCGTACCTACGACGTCAGAGCCGCCCTGGGATTGCTGCTCGGGGGCGTGCCTGCGGTGCTGGTTGCCGCGTACCTGGTCGTGTCGTTGCCGATCGGTGCTGTTCGGTGGCTCGTGATCGTCGTCGTCCTGTGGACGTCGCTGAACATGTTGCTGACAGCGAGAACAGGGCCGGAAGCGTTGGAAGGCCAGGAAAAGCGGGAACTGGAACGGGAGGAAGGGCGGGAGGCCAAGGCTGCGTCCCGTGCGTAAAGCGGTCATCCTCATCACTGGCGCCGAGGGCGAGATCGGACACGGTCTGGTTACGCGGCTGGCGTCGAGCGGCGCGCCACTCATCACACTCGACGTCAGCAGACTCGACGCGTCGCTGGCGCCGCTCGTCGCCCGAGAGTTCACAGGCTCGATTACCGACGCCAGCCTTCTCGAGCGCATCCTTGCGGAGTTCGAGGTCGATCGCATCTTCCACCTCGCGGCGCTACTGTCGACGCGCTCCGAGTTCACGCCGGTCACGGCCCATCACGTCAACGTCGAAGGCACGCTCAATCTGCTCGAGTTCGCCCAGCGCCAGGGCGAGTCGCACGGCAGGTCCGTCGTGTTCGTCTATCCATCGTCGATCGCCGCGTACGGCGTTCCGAGTCTCGACGCCAAGCGTCTGGCCGGACGCGTTCGGGAGGACGAACACGCGCTGCCGACCACGATGTACGGGTGCAACAAGCTGTACTGCGAGCAGCTCGGTCGGTACTACGCGAGGCACTACAAGCAGTTGTCTGCGGATGCGACTTCGCACGTGGACTTTCGAGCGGTGCGATTCCCCGGTCTGATCTCGGCGATCACGCTTCCTTCCGGCGGCACCTCCGATTACGCGCCGGACATGATCCATGCGGCGGCGAAGGGCGAGCCGTACGACTGCTTCGTGCGACCGGACACGACCATTCCGTTCATGGTGATGCCCGACGGCGTCGACACGCTGCTCGCTCTGGCGGCCGCTCCCAGGGATCGTCTCTCGCGCACCGCTTATAACGTCACGTCGTTCAATCCGTCGGCGGGGGCGATTCGGGACATCGTAGTCCGCAACTTTCCGGCCGCGAACATCGGCTTCCACGTAGACGAAAAACGGCAACGGATCGTGGACTCGTGGCCCGCGGACGTCGATGATTCGGCCGCGCGTGCGGATTGGGGATTCAGCCCGAAGTACGATTTCGAACGCGCGTTTCGCGAATACCTGATTCCAACTATTCGGCAGCGTTATCAGACGCTCGCCTGACAACTGCCGGCCCCGCCCGCGCACGATCCGCGCTGGTTGTTCGAAGCTCGCCGAACGTCTTTGGCGCGAAGGCGCCGCACTCCACACGGAGCATCACGTTAAGATTGTTTGCGATGGGTAGCGTCACTGCCTTTGCGCCGGCCACCGTATCGAATGTCGCCTGCGGCTTCGACGTGCTCGGGTTTGCACTCGGATCGCCGGGCGACGAGGTCACCGCTTC
This sequence comes from Acidobacteriota bacterium, assembly GCA_046728115.1. Classification (GTDB taxonomy): domain Bacteria; phylum Acidobacteriota; class Vicinamibacteria; order Vicinamibacterales; family CAVVIG01; genus CAVSWN01. The sequence goes on from JBKPDW010000010.1 coordinate 2,385, forward strand.
GTTCGCGCCGAGCGGTGTGCACATCGAGAGCATCGTCGGCGACCGCAACCGCCTGCCTCGAGAGGCGGAGAGGAATACGGCTGGAGTCGCCGCGCGGGCGCTGCTGACCAAGCTCGGCGAGCGTCGCGGTGTGTCGCTGACGATTCGCAAAGGCCTGCCGCTCTCGAGCGGTCTCGGAGGCAGCGCCGCGAGCGCCGTCGCGGCCGTCGTTGCAGTCGACGGCTTGCTGGAGGCTCGAACGCCGCTGGAGACGCTGATGACGTGCGCATTCGAGGGCGAGCGGATTGGCGCCGGGTCCGCGCACGGCGACAACATCGCGCCTTGCCTGTACGGCGGCTTCGTGCTCGTCCGCCGCGCGGAACCGCCCGACATCGTCCGTCTGCCGGTGCCGGACGGCCTGGTCGCGGTCGTCGTGCACCCGCACCTCGAGATCGAGACCGCCCGGGCGCGAGCGCTGCTCGGAGACTCTGTCGCGCTGGCCGATGCCATTCAGCAGTGGGCGAACCTCGGTGCGTTCGTCGACGCGCTCCATCGCAGCGACTTCGCCCTGCTGTCGCGAACGCTGGAAGACCGTGTAGCCGAGCCTCGACGGGCGCCGCTCGTACCCGGCTTTGCCGCGATCAAGCAGGCGGCGATCGATGCCGGCGCCCTCGGCTGCAGCCTGTCGGGTTCCGGGCCGTCGATGTTTGCTCTGTGCCTGGGCGACCGCACAGCGGCACACGTGGCCTCTGTCATGACTGCGTCTGTTGTGGAACACATCGGCGACGCGCCGGAAACCTACGTCTCGCCGATCGTCGCGGAGGGCGCGCGCGTCGTATCAACATGCGTTTCGTAAGCACGCGAGCCGGTCCACCCGCAACGTTCACGACGGCGCTCTTCGAGGGAATCGCGCCGAACGGTGGCCTCTACGTTCCGGAAACCCTCGAGCCCTGGGCGGATCACGAGATTGAACGGCTGCCGAATCGAACGCTTACCGAAATCGCCCTGCGCGCGCTCCGACCGTTCACACGGGGCGAGCTCGATGCGGCAACGCTCGAAGCGGTTGTCGTGGAGGCACTCAACTTTCCGATTCCGCTCGTAGAACTGCAACCTGGCGTCCATGCGCTCGAGCTGTTCCATGGACCGACGCTCGCGTTCAAGGATGTTGGCGCGCGCGTGATGGCCAGGCTGATGGCGTCGCTGCATCAGGGTGACGAGCCGTTGACCGTGCTCGCGGCAACCTCAGGCGATACTGGCAGCGCCGTGGCCCACGCGTTCCATCGCGTGCCGCATACACGCGTCGTGATTCTCTACCCGGATGGACGCGTGAGCCCGACACAAGAGGCGCAGCTGACCGCGTTCAACGGCGCGTGGACGAACGTCCGCGCGTACGCGGTCGCCGGGAGCTTCGACGACTGTCACCGGCTCACGCGTCAAGCGTTCGCAGACGACGATCTGCGCGCGCGGATGCGGCTGACATCGGCTAATTCGGTCAACGTCGGCCGCCTGCTGCCGCAGATGGTGTACTACTTCCACGCAGTGGCGCAGCTTCGCACACGGCATGCCGGCGCATCGATCACATTCTGCACCCCTAGCGGGAACTTCGGGAACTTGACGGCCGGTTTGATGGCGAAGCGATCCGGAATGCCCGTCGATCGGTTCGTCGCAGCGACCAACGCCAACGACGTCGTGCCGAACTATCTCGAAACCGGCCGATTCGAGCCGCGCGCATCGATTCGCACACTCGCCAATGCCATGGATGTCGGGCACCCGAGCAACTTCGAACGCATGTGCTGGTTCTACGCCGGCGACCCCGATGCGATGCGGCGCGACGTCATCGGCAGCCGGCACGGCGATGACGAAGTGCGCGAAACGATCCGAAAGGTGTACGAAACGCGCGGATATCTTCTCGATCCGCATTCGGCGATTGCGTATCTCGGACTCAGCGGGCGGGTAGGGCAGCCAGGAGAGGCAGGAATTCTGCTGGCGACGGCGCACCCGGCAAAATTTTCCGAGATCGTCGAACCGATCGTCGGGCGGGCCGTGCACAAGCCCGAGCCGCTCGCGCGGGCGTTGAGCCGGCCGCGACACATCATCCGTATCGACGCGACGCTCGAGGCCGTGAAGCGTGTATTGTAGCTACGCGTATCGTTCCGATGTCCTCGAAGCGCTCGTGCGGCACGGGGTGCGGCCGACCCGTCGCACGTCCCCGCATCTCGTCCACGAGTACGTGAGCGACCTGTATCGATACGAAATCCGTCGTCTGCGCGATCGGCTGATCCGTCGCGAATTCCCGAAGCCGGAGTACTTCGGCCGGGTCGTGGAATTGCGAAAACGGTAC
>JBKPDW010000011.1:0-9220 GCA_046728115.1 Acidobacteriota bacterium
CGACACGTCGGTCTCCGGTGTTGGCTTCCATGTTGATCTGAGGCGCGCTTGGAAAACCGAGCCGGGCGACCGGGGCGCTGACCGCGATCCGGCGAGACCAGAGACGGCCGGTCTGATGCTGTGCGTTGACGGCCGCCATGATGCCCCAGGGGAAGCGGTAGATGACTTGCGCCTTGGCCACGATCGGCCGGTCGCCAATCAGGAGGCCCTCGGTGTTCACGTAATCGTTCGGGCCGGCCGCCGTCTGTGCAAATGTGCCTACGGCGCTCGTCTGTGCCGACGAGGGACCTGTTCGGGCGCTCGTTGCGATCCGACCCTCGGACTTCGACCACACGAGCGAGAGAACGCCCTGCCAGTTTTGCGACATTCGCTTGGTCACCATGAACGTCGCGCCGTTGTAGCGGGTGAACAGCCGTTCGCCGTTCGGCCCGGTTGGCGTCGTGAGCAGGAAGACGCGGTCGCTGGCAGGCGTCAGAAGCCTCCAGACCTGCACCGGCGTGTTGGTGGCATCGGTACCAGCGTTATCGATGTACGTCGCTGCCTGATACTGGCCCGCAATGTCCTGCCAGCCGGCGTAGTCGCTGCCGTCCTTGCGAACGTAGTTCACCTGCAGCCCGAGGTTCGTCATCAGCTCGCGCTCGAACTGCACGATGTACTGGTTCGAATAGGGATCCTTGCGGTTCGGGTCCACCTGCAGGTTCGTCGCCACCGTCGTAGTGAAGTTCGTGCGCTGCCCCGGCAGGCAGCTGGCTGTCAGGCAGTCGAAGTTGAAGATCGTCGTGTTGGACGGGACAATCGCCGCGAAGTCGCGTTCGAGCGCACTGTAGTACCGGCCATAGTGGGCTTTGACGACGGTGTTGTGGCTCAGTCTGTAATTGATGCCGATGCGCGGCGACACCACGTTGTAGCTGTAGACATCGTCGTTGGGCTTGGACAACTGCCCCGTCGCGTTGAGGCTGATGTCGAGGAACGGGAATGCCGGATAGTAGCCCTTGCTGTAATCGTATCGTATGCCGAGGTTGATCGTCGTCCGATCGCCCCAACGGAAAGTGTCGTCCACATAAGTCCCGAGCCACCTCGCGTTTGTGCCCCGGTAATAGGGCAGCTGCGTCGTCCCGTTCCCCAACTTTCCCGTCAAGCCGTACGTCGTGATGACATCATTCGGCCCGGTCAGCGTGACGCTCCCGTTCGTGCTCGCCTGGACACCCATCTTGAGGTCGTGGCTGCCTCCAAGGAAGTGGTCTGCATAATGAGAGAGCTTGAACTGAGGCCCGTACCGCCAGCTGCGGACTTCGCTCCACTGGTCGAGACCGCCCGTCATGTACCCCGTATCGCGATCCGAATACTGCATCTGCACACGCGGCGTCGATTCATCGAGTGGCTCGTTGGTCTCCTGCAGCCAGAATCCGGCGAACCGGCCTTCGATGAACGTGTTCTTCGACAACACGCCCGTGTAGACGACGTTCGGCGTCGGGTTGTGCCCGTGCTCCATATTGATCGTGCTCGGCGCGGTGAATGGCGTGGCGATGGTGGGAATCCAGTAGAAGTCGTCATGATAGCCGTGCAGCAGGCGATGATTCGGCGTGATGTTGTAGTTGAACTTCCAGAACACACGCCGCGCGTCGGACTTTGCCGGGTACTTCGGGTCCACGCCCGGCTGCGAATCGTAGATTCGGTGGTACTGCAACGAACCGAAGAACCAGAACTTGTCTCGGATGAAGGGACCCGACACCTGGATTGTGGCGTCCCGGTGCTCGGCCAGGTTATACGGACACGATGTCAACGGAGCCGCCGACGCGGGACACTTGTCGATCGCGTCGGTCGTGTTTCGACTTGTCAGGTTGTCGTGCTGAAAGTACACGTTGCCGTCGCCGTGCAACGCGTTGCCGCCCATGCGGGTCACGATGTTGAAGACGGCGCCCTGCACGTTGCCATATTCCGCCGACGCGCCGAGCTGCAGCACCTCGACTTCTTCCACGACGTCGGTGTTGGGCCACGGCGTGGAACTGGTCTCGGTGCCGTCGATTTGATATTGGTTCTCGTTGGTGCTCGAGCCGAGGGACGTCGCGCTCGTCGTCGAGCCGACCTGCGACGTCTGGCTGACGCCCGGCGCTTCGTTGATCAGATCAAAATAGGAGAAGCGCCGCACGGGCGCGTTCCACAACCACTCGCGGTTGTAGCTCGTGCTCACCTGCGCGGATGCCAGGTTGACGACAGGCGATTCGCCGGTGACCGTCACGGTTTCGCTGAGGGAGCTGACGTTCAACACGATGTCGAGTTCGACCGTGCTGCCGACGGCAACCTGAACAGCTTCCCGTTTCACCGTCGTGAAACCCGGAAGCACGTACTCGACGTCATAGATGCCCGGAGGCAGCACGGGAAACCGGTACACGCCTGTTTCGCTCGTCGTTTCCGTGGGCGCGCCGGCCACGCCGGCGCCCCGCAACGTTACGGTCACACCGGGCAGAATGGCTCCGGACTCATCAGTGACTTTGCCGATAATTTCACCGGTCGTGCGTTGGGCCCAGGCTTGATGGGCTGCGAGCGTCAGCGCAAGCGATATCAACCCCGCCAGAAAACGTCGCCGCATTGTGTGTTCCCTCCCTCCAGATTGGCGTCATCCTCGGGACGCCGTAAGACTCGCTGGGAACCGCCGCGGAGATGCGAACCTTGCCAAACGAATGTAAGGTGAGTTTGAGTCGAGCGGTAACTTACGCTCGCCTCTCGTTACAAGTCAAGACAAATCAAGACGGAAAGACGGTCGGGATTCATCTGGCCAGTGCGCGATCCGAGGCGTTGGATGATCGCTGCCGCTCGCAAGCTGGAGCGATATCCTCGCGGGTGATGCGCAGAATCGCTCGCCGGGATTTTCTGAAGACCGCGCCGGCGATGATGGCGTGCGCGGCGGTGACGAATACGTGTGGCGAAATCGCCAGCACCGCTGCGACGAGTCCGGGCTATCCGGGCGATTTGATCCGGACCTCTGAAGCGACCGCGGCCAGACAGCTCGTCATCACTTCCAGGCCTTCGTCAAGGTCTTCGTCGGAAATGACGAGCGGCGTGAGAAACCGGATCACGTTTCCGAAGGTGCCGGCCGCGACCAGGAGCACGCCGCGTTCGCACGCCATGCGGATGATCTCGTCGGTCTCCTGCTTCGCCGGCTCTTTCGTCGTCCGGTTCCGGACGAGCTCGACCCCGATCATCGCGCCGCGCCGGCGAATATCACCGATGATGGCGAACTGTTTCGACCAGGATCGCGCGCGCGCCTCGATTCGCACGCCGATCGCTTCGCTCCGGCGCAACAGTTCGCCCGATTCGAAACGGTCCAGGACGGCAAGCGCGGCGGCGCACGCCACCGGATTGCCGATGTAGGTACCTCCGAGGCCGCCTTCGACAGGCCCATCCATCAGCTCGGCGCGGCCGACAACGGCAGCCAATGGAAGGCCCGCCGCCAGTGACTTCGCGGCGACCAGCAGATCCGGTTCGACGTCTTCGTGCTCGCACGCGAACATCCGGCCCGTTCGTCCGAAGCCGGTTTGCACTTCGTCGGCTATGAGAAGGATCCCGTGCTTGCGGCAGACGCCCGCGAGTTGGGACAGGAACCCGACCGGAGGCACGACGAAGCCGCCTTCTCCCAGCACCGGCTCGACGACAACCGCGGCTATCGTCCGCGGATCGGCGTATCGCTTGAAGTGATCCTCGAGCGCATCGACGCATGCAAAAGAGCATTCGGGAAATGTTCGTCCGTACGCACACCGGTAACAATAGGCATACGGCACGCGTAGTACATCGGCGGCGTACGGACCGAAGCCGAGCTTGTAGGGCGAGACTTTGCTGGTCATCGACAAGGCATACAGCGTCCGGCCATGGAACGCGTCCTCGAAACAGAGGATGCCGGGCCGGCGTGTTGCGTGCCGCGCAATCTTCACGGCGTTTTCGATCGCCTCGGCGCCGCTGTTGACCAGCAATGTTTTCTTCGGGAAGGATCCCGGCGTGATCGCGGCCAATCGCTCGGCCAGCGCGACGTACCCTTCGTAAGGTGATACTGAAAAACACGTGTGAACGAAGTGATCGGCCTGCTCCTTGATCGCATCGATAACTCTGCGATCGGAGTGACCCACATTCATCACGCCGATGCCTCCGGCGAAGTCGAGGAACACGTTGCCGTCGATATCCGTCACATGCGCGCCAGAGGCGGATGCCGCGAACACCGACGTCGAATGTGAGATTCCTCGAGGGACCGCCGCCTGCCGGCGTCGCATCAGCGCGAGCGATCGAGGGCCCGGAATAGCCGTGCGAATCTGAATGGTCGCCATCACGGTGTCCGAGTGATGAATCGAAGTGACCGCGGCAAACCGTCGTCGGGGCCAGATGTTATCATCCAGGCGATGAAACGGACCGGCCGCTCGGCGGGCCGGCGGCGGCCGCTGGCGTCCCGCGTCGGACTCCTGACCGTCGGCGAAACCGCGAGAATCCTCGGCGTCAGTCCATCCACGTTACGGCTCTGGGAGAATGTGGGCTTGATCTCGCCCACGCGTGGCAATGGACGCTATCGACTCTACAGCCCGGAACTGCTCGAAGTCCTCAAACGCATCAAGTACCTGCGCGACGTGAAGCTGTTGAATCTTCCTGGCATTCGCCAGGCGCTCGGCTCTGCGGCGCCGCAAAAACCTCGTCGTGGAACCGAACCCACCGACCTCGGGCGAAAACTGCGCCGTCTTCGAAAAAAGTGCGGCCTGGGCGTCGTCGAAGCCGCTCGACGCGCGAAGATTTCGGCCGGGTTTCTCAGCGCGATCGAGTTGTCGCGCGCGAATCCCTCCGTGGCGACATTGCAGCGCCTGTCCGCAACCTATGGCACGACGGTGCTGGACTTTTACGACCTGCCGAGAAAGTCCAACCATCTGATTCGGCCACGAGACCGGCGCGTGATCCAGACTCAGTCCGGCGTCCGGATCGAGTTGCTGTCGATCGGTGCCCGCCAGCTCGAGAGCCAGATCTTCCGCGTCCCGCCCGGCGCCGGCAGCGATGGAGCCTATTCCCATCAGGGAGAGGAATTCATCCATATGATGGCCGGGACGCTCGAAATCTGGCTCGACGAACTCCAGTGTCACACCCTGCGAGAGGGCGACAGCTTCTGGTTCGAGAGCACCCTCGGTCATCGCTGGTACAACCCCTCCACCGAAGAAGCCGTGCTCCTCTGGATCAACACGCCGCCAACGTTCTGAGCCTCGGAACGGCTGGCAAGGCGGAGCCTCAGACGCGCCAGCATGTCACGCCGCTCCGCCTCGCTAGCCGCTATGTTTTTTGCCCGCCTCCTGCGGGGCAGTCGCCTTGACGGAGAAAAACTTGACTCATTCGCAAAGATTCTTGGCCATCAAGGCTCCTATGGGAGCGCCAGCGCCACGTACTCGGGCGCGTGATCCCGCGATCCGATCCCCACGACGATGTACTGCTTCCGGCCGATCATGTACGTCATGGGCCCAGCGGTCGTCCCGGACGGCAATTCCGTTTCCCAGATCACGCTGCCCGTTGCCTTGTCATAGGCGCGGAACTTCTTGCCCCAGGTCCAATCGGCGCGCGGGATGCCGCTGATTGCGTCGCTGCCTTCGCCGAGGAACAGGAGCGTTTTCGTGACGAGAGGCGCCGGCCGATTCGGGGTCCCCAGCGGCGGCAGCTTCAGATCCTTCAACAACGGGTGGTTGCGCGGCCCGTCTCCATTCGGAACCATCCACCGCACGGTCCCGTTCCCGAGGTCGAGCGCCGTAATCCGGCCGTACGGGCCTTTGATGATCGGTAGACCGTCGATGTCGGGTGGCGATCCAACGCTCGCGTACTCCATCGTCGCCTTCGGGTCGGTCTGCTTCTTGATGGCGCGATTGGACGGACCCGGCAAGGAACTCGAGACGGCGTAGTAGATGCTGGTGTCGGGATCGAAGGCGCCCGTATTCCAGTTGGCCGATCCCCACGAGCCTGGCTGCATGAGCGTCCCCTTTTTCGCGCCCGGCTCGTCGACGATGGACGGCGGTGTGAACAGCGGACCGGTGACGTACTCCTTCGCAATTTCGCGCGCGCGCGCCTTCAGCTCAGGCGTGTAATCGATCAAATCATCGTCTGCGACGCCCTGACGATCGAAGGCCGGCGGTTTTGTCGGGAATGGCTGCGTCGGGGACGTCCGCTCGCCCGGGACGGTTGATTGCGGCACCGGTCGCTCTTCGATGGGCCACACCGGCTTGCCGTTGGTGCGATCGAGAACGAAGAGAAAGCCCGTTTTGCTGGCTTGCATGACGGCCTTGATTCGCTTGCCGTCGACCGTGATGTCGGCGAGCATTGCCGGACCGACCAGATCCATCTCCCACAGATCGTGATGAACGGTCTGGAAGTGCCACACGCGCCTGCCGCTTTTCGCATCGAGCGCCACGAGGCTATCCGAAAACAGATTGTCGCCGGGCCTCCAGACTCCCCATGCGGATGCCGTCGGCGCCGTCAGCGGAATGTAAACGTAACCAAGATCCTCGTCGGCGGTCATCTGGTTCCAGGCCCCGAGATCGCCCGCATACTTCCACGACTCGTTGCCCCACGTTTCGCTTCCGAATTCGCCTTCGCGCGGCACGACGTGGAACGTCCACAGGAGCTTGCCGGTCTCGGCATCGAAGCCGCGAACGTCTTCCGGAGCCGCTTCCTTCTTGTTGGTACCGGTGTCGCCGGCGCCACCCGTATTGCCGGTCACCACGACGACGTTGCCGACGACGAGGGGACCGGTCGTATCGCTGAACCGGCCCGCGAGCGGCTGGTTTTGCTCGAAATGGAGGCTCGCGCGTCCTTGATCGCCGAAGCCCGCGATCAATTTGCCGGTGGCGGCGTCGAGTGCGTACAAGTATTCGCCGCGAATCGCGAAGATTCGCTTGCCGCGGTTTTCACCGCCGCGCCAATAATCGACTCCGCGCGTGGTGTTCGCCGTCGCCTCCTGGAGCGTCGGCGCGAACAGTTCCTGTTCCCAGATCGTCTTGCCGGACTCGCCTTCGAAGGCGGTGACCAGACCGTGGGCGTCCTGTGTGTACAGGATGCCGTCGACAACGATCGGCGTCGGACGGAAGTATGCGTTCGGCCGCAGGTCCGGGTACGTCTGCATGAGGCTGTCTCGTACGGCGGGACGACGCCAGACGATTTGCAGGTTCTTGATGTTGTCGCGGTTGATCTGATCGAGCGCGGAGTACCGGGTGAACCCCTTGTCGCCGCCGAAGTACCGCCATTCGGTGAGCGTCGACTTCGACTGCGATCGGAGCGCCACAGCCGCGATGACCGCGAAGGCGGCGATCGCACCCACACGAATCAGACGATGCATAATTCACCCTTTCGACGAGCCTGTCGAGGATCGCTGAGGATCCGTCAGCATCGGCATCGCGCGCCGCTGCAGCACTTCCTGGACTGCTCGATGCGCCTCGAGCATCGCGGCGTCCGTGTGTGGACTGGCCGCCGCGTCGGAGTTCGCGATCGTGATGGAGCCAAACGGCTGCCGCCCGATCACGCACGGCCTCGAGTCTGTCGAAGTAAATACCCATTCCAGCGGGTCGTACAGACTGTTGTACGTGTATGCGTACCCGTGCGGCCACCGGTTCACCGTGATCGCGATGATGTCGCGAGCGGCGTCGAACCCTCCGCTTCCCAGCGTCCGCGCGAGTTGATCACGGATCTTGCGTTCGAAGGTCTCGAATGACGTGCTCAGCAAGTCAGCGCGGCCGATACGATGCTGTTCTTTGCGCGGCTTTCCAGGCGCACAGTGATAGCGTGTCAGGTGGAGGACGATCGGCTCGTCGGGCGACTGTGGATGCTGCAGGTCGCCGAGGCTCACCGCTTCCGCCAGCGACACGCCGGTGTGGTACATCGTCGGCGAGTTCACGCTGCCGACACCGATCTTCTGGAAGGCCGTCCAGTTGCGTACGGCCACACTCGTGTAGACGAGCGGGCCCTTGACGCCGTACGCGAGGGCTTCCTTCTGCTTCGCCGGGAGATCCGGCACGAGAAACGGGATGAACATATTCCAGCACGCCATGACGCACGCACGTCCGCGCACCTGATAGGTCTTGCCGCCTCTGACGTAGCTGACGATCGTCTCTCTGGCGCTCGAAGGCTCCCCGTCGTGACGCACGTTGACGACCGTGCTGTTCAGCCGAATCCGGGCAGGCTGCCCCGATCGATCGAGGAGCGCGTAGTTGACGTGCGCCGCGCCGACGTCCTCCATGGTCTGACCCGGGACTGCGTCCGGAATCAGCCAGCGCACGAGCAGGCGCGCGATCGTGGCGTTGCCGTCGGGAAAATGAATCGCGCCTCCGCCGCCCGCGCCGTTCTGACGACCGTGCTGACCGCCGGGCAAATCCGCGAGCACGCCGTTTGGCGTCGGCTCCAGGTTCATGCCATTGAAACCCGGCAGCCCCATCTGCCAGCCGAATAACGCCGGCAGCGCGTCGATCCCCACGCAGAAGTTTCCAGCGCCGGTGTTCTGATAGAACCACAGCACCTGCTTGTCGGCCTTGACGACGTTGAGGACGAAATCCTCATAACTCATCTTCGCGAGGCGCACTTTCTTTTCAGCCGACGACAGTCCTGGCATGAAATCCGGGAGTGGACCGTTCAAGCGGATCATGTCCTCGCGCGCCTTCGCCGAGAGCGGCGTCTCGGACAGAAATTCGGACGTGTACGCGCCGCCGCGTCCGCCACCGCGGCCGCCGCCGGCAGCGGGCGCGGCCCCACGACCGCCGCCCGCGCTGCGCAACACCAGCTTGTCGACGCCCCACGTCTCCTTGTCGAAGAAGAGTGCGGAGCCAGTGAGACCAAGCGAGCGGTACAGCTCGCGGTTCTTCGCGTTGGCCGACACGAACCGATCGAGATCGATGCCGACGTCCTGCAGGAGCTGGCGTGCCGGCAGGTTGTAGTGGAGCGGCGACTCGATGTTCAGCGTGCCGCCGTTCAACGCGAGCATGCGTCCGTTGTAATGGAACTCGTTGCGCTTGGCGTGCCCTCCGAAGTCGTCGTGGTTGTCGAGCACGAGAACTTTTGCGCTGCGGCCGACTTCCTTGATGAAGTAATGCGCCGCAGCGAGTCCGCTCAATCCGCCGCCGACGACAACCAGATCGTAGGTTTCACCGGTATTGATCGCGCCCGCAAGGTCCACCTGCCGGCGATCGCGGAGCTGATGCGCGACCTCGAACGATCCCTCGTGGCT
>JBKPDW010000012.1:0-48391 GCA_046728115.1 Acidobacteriota bacterium
CCGCTGCACCCTCCGTCCCCGCTGCACCCTCCGTACGTCCACTCGACATCGACCTGACCTGGGCGCCGAGCGCGCTGCACCGTTTGGCGCCGCTGACAGGGCCTCTCGTGTCACCGAGACCGCTCACCCGGTGGCAGGCCTTTTTTCGGGGCTTTGTCGATGTGGCGCGGACGTGGATCGCGTTTCTGGCAGAGCTCGCCTATTTGCTGCTCATCTCGCTTCACATCGTCGTGCCGGCATTGAAGTGGCTGGTTCGGCGGCATGCGCCCGCGGGCTTGCCGATGGCGATGAGGGGACTGCTCGCGGTCACGGCCGGGCTGTACGCGATTGGAATCACATGGGGTGTGCCGGGTCCCGGCTGGGCACCAGATGAACTGTCGCCGACGGACCTGTTTGCTGGCATCGACCAGTACTTTTCGCACGGGTGGTGGTCGAAGTACCCGCCGGCACACTCTTACCTTTGCAGCGTCCTCTCGTTGCCTTTTCTCGTGTGGCGCTGGCTGGATCCGAACGGCTTCAGCTCGTCATTGGCGCCAGAACTGCTGGTGGTCTTGTTCCGCTCCGTCAGTGTGGTAATGGCCGTCGCAACGGTGGTAATGGTGTACCTCTGCGGCAACTATCTCTACGGCGAATGGCCGTCCTTCGTCGCCGCCGCGCTCGCGGCGCTGACCTTGCCGGTGCTCTATTACGGGAAGATGGCGAACCTCGACGCACCGTACGTGTTCTGGTTCAGCGTCTCACTCGTTTCATTTGCGCGGCTTGCCGTCGACGATTCGCCGATCGACTACCTCCTGTTCGCGTTGGCGGCTGCAGTGGCAGTCTGCACGAAAGATCAGGCCTACGGCCTCTATGTGCTGCCCGGCGCGGCGCTGCTGATCACGCGACGAACGAAGCTCCTGCTTCTCGCCGGCGCTGCCGGCGCAATCGCGTTCGCCGCTGGGCACAACCTGCTGTTCAACTGGGCGGGCTTCGTCAGGCACGTCACGTACATCACGAGCCCAGGCGCCCAACCGTTTCGCATGTTCACCGCGACGCCGGCAGGGGAGTGGCATCTCTGGAAGGCGAACGTGATGCTTGCGCGCGTCTCGTGGGGATGGCCTGCGTTTCTGCTGTGCGCGTCGGGTCTGGTCGTTTCGTTGTGGCGACGGGGCGCGTCGCAGCGGCTTCTCTGGTGGCTCCTGCTGCCGGCGGTGTCGTACTACCTGACGTTCATCGCTGTTGTCGGCTACACGTACGACCGCTTTCTGATGCCCATCTTTCTCGTGCTCGCGTTGGCTGGCGGATTCTGCGTATCCGGCATCGAGCGGACATCGCAGGATCGGCAATGGCTGCGATACGCGACGGCCAGCGTACTCGCCTACTCGTTCGCGTATGTAATGGCAGTGAATGTCGCGCTGTTGCGCGATTCACGGTACGCACTCGAAGCGTGGCTCCGGACAAATGTCGAACCTGACGCGACAATCGGCGTAGTCGGCGTCATCGAGCACTCCCCGCGCATAGAGAGCTGGTTCACCGAATTCGTCGATCCGACCACGCACAACCTGCAGCTGTCCGGATTTGAATATCTGGTCGTCAATACGGACTGGGTCGAGCGATTCGGACCAGAACGGCTGCAACGCGAAGGCCTGCGGGAACTCGCGGACGGGCGACTCGAGTACCAGCGCGTTTTCGCCGTGCATACTCCGGTGAGCTTTGCGGGGATGCCGTTGAGCTCGCGGTTCGAGGTATTTGGACCGACCGGCTATTCGACGTTGACCAAGCTCAATCCGCCAATCGTTGTCTACAAACGCTGAATCAACGTAGCGTTGAACGCCGCGCGCTACGATGCGTGCCCCAGATGAAATGTAGGGCCCATAGACTGCAGCACGTCGCGGCCCTTTCAGGAACTGCGAAATCGGTCAATCCAGGAACGCCTGTGCCCACCGCTCGAACACCATGAGCGGAAACAGGGTATGCGCGTGATTCTCGCGGCCCGCCCGATGCTCGCGAACGAGGCGACTCACGGTCGCTGGCTCGAATAACCCGCGTCGCGCGATGCGAGTGGAAGAGAGCAGATCCTCCATCAGGCCGGAGAGCTCGCGCTTGAGCCACTGCTTCATCGGAATGCTGAAGCCTTCCTTCCTGCGCGACAAAATGCTCTCCGGAAGGATGCCGCTGAGCGCGCGCTTGAGAATGTACTTTCGCCTTCCATCGCGCAGCTTGAGGTCGCTCGGCATCGAAAACGCCAGTTCCATGACCTCGACGTCCAGGAACGGCGCGCGCGTTTCGAGCGACGTCGCCATGCTCATGCGGTCCACCTTGGTGAGGATGTCGTCTGCCAGATAGATCACCAGGTCTGCATACAGTTGTCGATTCAACGGATCGTCATGCCGCGCGCCCAGCGCATCGCGAACAGGACCGTAGACGTCAGCCCCCGATAACGCGTTCTGAAGGCCAGGCGTGTAGAGACTTGCCTTCGCCGCCGGCGACAGGAAGGTCATCCAGCGATACTGCTCGATGTCCATCGGCCGATGCGCGGCGCCCTCGAAGAAGCGCCGCAAGATGTTGAGCAACCCCTTCTTCTTATCGCTCGGCGGAAAGAGCGAGACGATCCGCTCCACGGCGCTCAACGCGGCTCCCGGCAGGAAACGCTCGAACCGGGAGGCGAGCGCGTGAGCCTCGTATGTGTCGTACCCTGCAAAGAGCTCGTCACCGCCATCTCCAGCCAGCGCGACCGTCACGTGCCTGCGCGCCAGCTCGGACACCATGAAGGTGGGGAATAGCGAGACATCGGCAAATGGCTCGTCCAGGTGCACGATGAGCCGATCGAACAGACCCGCGATGTCCGGCGAAACCAACTGTTCACGATGGTTCGTCGCAAAGTGATTGGCGACCTCACGCGCGTACGGCAGCTCGTTATAGCTGCCGTCGTCGAACCCCATGCTGAAGCTGTTGACAACCGCGCCATTCCGGCGGGCTGCGTCCGCCATGAAGGCGACGACGGCGCTCGAGTCGATGCCTCCCGAAAGAAAGACGCCAAGCGGCACGTCGCTCATCATCTGGGAGGACACGGCGCGACCTAGCGTGTCGCGAATCGCCTCGACCGCATCCTCGTCGCGCCATGGTTTCACCGGCACCGACGCGGCATCCCAGTAGCGCTCGGTCGTAACGACTCCGTCACGGTAGAACAGAACGTGTGCGGCGGGGAGGCGTCGGATGCCGGAGAAAATCGTCCGCGGCGAAATCACGTACTCGTAGGTGAGGAACTGATCCAGCGCCACGAGATCGAGCCCTCGCGGCACACCCCTGGCGCGCAGTAACGCCTTGATCTCGGATCCAACGGCCAGGCCGTCGGAGGTTTCAGCGTAATAGAGCGGTTTCTCACCGGCGCGGTCGCGGGCCGCGACGAGTGTGCGGGTGCGCGCATCCCACAGCACGATGGCGAACATACCGTGGAGGCGGGTGACGAATGCCGTCCCGTACTCCTCGTAGGCGTGCGGGATGACTTCGATGTCGGACCGTGTGTGGAACACGTGGCCGCGCGCCGAAAGCTCGCGCTTGACGGATTCGAAGTTATAGATCTCGCCGTTGGCAATCGCCGTAATCGTGCCGTCTTCGTTCGAAAATGGCTGGTGCCCGTGTACGACGTCGACAATCGACAGCCGCCGCATCCCCAGTGCCGCGCCTGCCGGCGTGACGGCGCCGTCCTCGTCGGGGCCGCGATGGACCAGCGTGGCGACCATCGGTGCGAGGTCGGCCATTGGAATCGATCGCGCGCCGTCCCGGGCCGCCAGCGCGGCGATGCCGCACATCAGCTGCTGCCGTCGCGGCGGTCGCGCACGACCTTTGCCGGAATGCCAGTCGCAATGGCGAAGTCGGGAATCTCGCCCACGACAACGGCTCCGGCACCGACGATCGCATCGCGACCGATACGCGAACCGTCAGTCACCACGACATGGGCCCCCAGCCACGCGTGATCGTCCACTTCAATCCCGCGCGCCGTCCGGCCCTGATCGAGCACCGGAATATCCGTCCTGTCGTACAGGTGATCGCCGCCCACCAGATACGAATAGGCGGCCATCAACACCTTTCTGCCAACGCGCACTCGCGAGGCGGAAAAAATCTCGGCGTTGAATCCGATGTTCGCATCGTCATCGATCGTAATGTCACCGTTCTTGCAGCTGAGAATCGTGTTGCGGCCGATGAAAACGCGCGCGCCGATCTCGATGCCTCGATTGTCGATGCCCTTCGCATCGAGGCAGCAGTAGTCGTCGATCACCACGTTGTCGCCGAGGCGAATCTTGGCAGGGTGACGCAAGACGACGCCCACGCCAAACGACACTCCTCGACCCGTCTTGCCGAGGAGCCACGGATAGCAGATGGAGCGGAACAGCAGTCCCAGCGCGCCGGGCACCCATGCGCAGAAGGTAACCACGAGTTCGTATTTGATTAGCGGCCAGATGCCCGGCCTGCCGATGATCAGCTCCGCATACCGCTGGCGCTTCGACTTGCGCTCGTCGAACAGCTCTTTCTGAATGACGGTGATCCGGGGATCGTGCTCGCGGACGGCGCTCTTCATCACGTGCTCACGTCCGCTGACCCGCTCGAGCTGAGTGTCCTCTGCTGGGCATGTCTCGCTCGTTCATGTTAACCTGTCAAGCACTCCTTTCCGCTCCCAGGCGGTTTTGGTCCGCGGTACCCAGGCGCCCGGACTGGCCGTAATTCTCCGACTCGATCGTCCGATAACAGGTGGGTAGGGCAGGGTGTTTCTCATAATGCGCAAGATCCCGTTCGCCGTCGGTGCCGCAACTCTTGCTGCGACCGTTGCTGCGTGCGTCGGCGCGGAAAAAAGTTCGAACCCGTTGACGCCGACCGTTCAGGGACCGATTCCCGGCGTAACCATTTCAGCGCCTTCAGCGATCCAACCGGTCAACGGGCAGCGGATGCGCTCGGATCAGCAGCCGCTTGCGTTGACCATCCGCAACTCCGTCACGTCGGGCGTCCGGCCGCTGTCGTACGTATTCGAAGTTGCCGCCGATGCCGGTTTCACGAACATCGTCTACAAGAGCGGCCTCGTCGGGCCGGGCGACAACGGGCAGACCACGCTCCGTCTGACCGATTCGCTGGCATCAGACCGGTCATATCATTGGCGCGCGCGCGCCGAGGACGGCGCCAACACCGGGCCGAATTCGGCGACTGCTGACTTCAACCTGTTCACCCCCGTTGTGTTCCAGCCTCCCACACCGATCGAGCCCGTCAATAACAATACGGTGTCGTCATTGCGGCCCAGGCTCACATTCAGGAACGCCGATCGGACGGGATCTCCCGACGTCGTGGCCTATACGGTCGAAATGTCCGACTCGAACTCGTTCGCCGTCAGCGCCACGGCGAACGTGGCGGAGCAGCCCGGTCAGACGAGCATCACGCCGCCGCAGGATCTTCCGGGTGACAAGCAGCTGTTCTGGCGAGTCCGTGCGTTCGACTCGATCGTGACGGGCCCATGGTCGGCGACCGCGAGCTTTCAAACCGTCTTGGCGCCGCCGGTTGGAAGCGGCGGTGGCTGCGCGTACCCCGGCCATCCCTCAACCTGGAGTACGAGCGTCTGGCACGACTGCTTCTTCAGCCTGATCAGGGACCGAAACGTTGGACCGACCGTCACTTTCAATGGAATGGCTGCGCTGCGTGGGGATCTGGTCGCGAGGGGCGCCGACTGGCAAAACGGCTGGCGCGGCGACTACCGTCCGCGCCTCTTCCTGCCGGTGCCGAACTGCCCACCGCCGACGGCGAACGCGCCGGATTGTTCGTACGACCGCACGGTGGACATCGGCGATTTCGGCGGCCCGTGGCAATGGATTCCGCGATAACGACATAGGTCGAGTGGCGCAGGACAACATCGGCTTTGCGCCATTCGAACACCGCTCACCGCGCCTCGATCTCGTCGAAGGGCACATTGAATTCGTCACGCCGGCGGCGATAATGGGCCTGTGCTCGCCAGTGATCCCTCCACGCTGAAGTTCACGATTCCTTGAGGCGGTCTTATCTCCTGATCGCGCTCGTCGGTATAGCAGCCGCATCGATGGTCGCCCGGGGCGCCCTCGAAGCAGGCGACGGTCTCCGCGCGGTCTACAGCGGCGACCGTCGGTGGGGACGCGACGTTCGACATCGCATCGATCGCGAAGTGTCGACAGCTGCACTCCGCCGCGCGTGGGACGATTCCCCGCCGCCGCAATTCCAAGCCAAGTGGTCCGGGTTTCTCGTCGTCGGCGCATCCGATTGGTACACGTTTGCGACGACGTCCGACGACAGCTCGCGCGTCACGATCGACGGACTGGTCGTCGTAGACAACGAGGGCAGCCGGACACAGACCGGCCGCGTCCGCCTGCTGTCCGGCACGCACCAGGTTACGGTCGACTACGGTCAAATCGGCGGTCCCTACAGCATCACGTGGTCTTGGGCGCGCGAGGGTTCCACGTTGTTGCCGGTGCCGTCGTGGGCGCTGTGGACGACGGCGGTGTCCCGCTGGCACGCCGTGGCCGCGCGCGCGATCGATCCTGTTCCCTTTCTGGCGTTCACGGCGATTGCGGCCATCGTGCTTTGGAACGCGTGGCAGATGCGTTGGTTCGACGCTTTGGCGTCGTTGCGCCTTGATTGGGGATTACTGCTCGTCCTCGTGTTCGCCGCGTACTTTCGCCTTCAGTACGTCACGCTACCCATTGCCGAAGCGCACAGCTGGCGGCAGATCACTAACGCCGATGTCGCGCGCAACTTCAGCGAGGGTTCATTGAACATCCTGTATCCCAGCGTCAGTTGGGGCGGGTCGGGCGAAACGTACGTCGGCATGGAATTCCCGCTGATCCAATGGATCGGCGGCGTGCTGTTCCGATGGTTCGGAGACAGCGATGTGATTTGCCGGGGAATTGCGATCGCATTCTCCTTGGCCACGCTCGTCGGGCTTTACGGATTAGGACGCTGCCTCTGGAACGCTGCGGTGGGCCGGGCGGCGGCGTTCTTCTACGGGATCTCACCGTCGGCGATCTTCTTCGGGCGGGCGTTCATCTCTGATACCGCGATGGTGTGCTTCTCCGTCTTCGGCGTCTGGGGGTTGGCATCCTACTTCCGGAGTGGAAAGCGCGCGCCGCTCGTCTGGGGTTCGGCCGCCGCGGCGCTGGCCTGTATGGTCAAAGTGCCTGCCGTGATGATCCTGGCGCCGATCGCGTACATGGCGTGGGAGAGCAACAGATGGTCCGCGCTGCGCGATCGCAGGCTGATGAGCGGACTTGCGGTGGTGTTGGCGTTGACCGTTGCCTGGTATGCGCACGCTGACGTGCTGTTTCACCGGACCGGTCTCGGCGAGGCGATCTGGCATCCGTCCGGCGGCTACAGTCCCGACATCATGGCGGCGGCGGGTCCGACGTTGACCGTCTCGCACTGGAGCACCTTCAACCAGCTCACCAATCCAGAGTTCTACTCCACGATCCTGAATCGCATCTGGGTGATGCACTTCACGCCGGTTGGCACCATCGTCGTGTTGCTTGGAGCCGTGCTGTTCTGGCGTGCGCGGCATCGGCGCATGGTGGACGTGTGGTTCGCGACCGTCGTGCTGTTCATCCTCGTCACCGCCGAAGGGAATCGGTATCACGAGTTCCACCAGCTGCCCCTCCTGCTTCCGGCGGCGCTGTATTTTGGGTTGGCCGCGCAGGCCGCGTTCGATACGGATGTGTTGCGCCATGTCATGCCGCTCGGCCTGGGGTTCGCCGCCTCGGCGGGGTTGCTGATGCTCGCCGGTGTCCGGGGGTTCGAGCAGAGTCGCGTGGTCGAGACCTTGTTCCGGCCAGACCGGCTGGACGTTCGGCCCCTCACGTTGGGCCGTCAGTTGCGTGATTCCACACCGGGGGATTCGCTCATCATTACAGTCGAGTACGACCGGTACGGCGGCAACTCACCGATCCTGCTTTACCACTCGCGGCGCCACGGCTGGAGCTTCGACGGGGAATCGATCACCCCGCAGGTCATCGAGCGGCTGCGATCACGCTACGGCGCCCACTACTTCGTCACGATGATTTGGACCCAGCTATCACAACGGGCGGATCTGATGGCTTACCTCAATCGGCAGGACCGCCTGCCGCTCGACCATGGACCGGGCGATGCCGCGGTTTTTTCTTTGCGATGACGTTGCGTCCGCGAGCGGGCACAGGCTAAAATATCGCGCTCACGGCGGGTTCCCGCCAGTCCCAGTTAAATCGGAGAAAGATCGATGTACAAAGCGTTCCAGGCGATCGCCATTCTTGCGGGTGCATGTGTAGTTTCGGCCACAGTAGCGTGCTCCGTTGATACGCCGCTGACGCCCGCCCCGGCCCCGCCAAAGGCGTCGGCGCCGGCAGACGGGTCGACGCTGAAAGCTACGGCACCTGCGCTGGTTTCACCCACGGGTGATGTGGCGATCGCCGACGCGCGGCCAACGCTGATCATCGGCGCCTCGACAGGGCAATTCACAACGACCCCGCTCTTGTATGAGTTCCAGCTGATGTCGGATTCGGGCGCGCTCGTGCAGGGGACGACCCAGGCCGGCACGAGCTGGACGTACCCCAGTGATTTGTCGTTCGACACCCCATATCGCTGGCGGGCACGAGCCACGCTCAGTGGCGCGACAGGACCGTGGTCGGCGACCGGCCGCTTCTATACGTCGAAGGTGCCGCTGCCGAAAGTGACGGCCAGTTCGTCCGAAGCCGAATTTCATGCGTACTTCAACGCGGTCATCTTGCTGAGAGGCGTCGGACCCATTGCGTCTGCTGCGGCGTTGTCGGCGTTGGAGCCGGACCTTGTCGCAGTAGGCATCATTCTCGAAAAAACCAGCGGTGGCACGGTTCGCGGTCGAATCTACCTGCCGACCGGAAATCCCAACAATCTGTACAGCCGCGCGGTCGATATTGGCGATTTCGGCAAGCCCTGGCAGTGGGTCTATCGTGGCGGTGGCACGGTCTGCGAAGGTCTCTGTAAATAAAACGAGACAGCTCGACCGACAAATTTGTTGAAGAATTTATAAGGGATTAGTGTAGAATTGCGTCCGCGAGCGGACGTCACCGCCCGTATCCCATTCTATCTAGAGAGGTTTTGATGCATAGGATATCGACGACTGCTGCGAGGTTAGCGCCGGCATGCCTCCTCCTGGCAACGCTCGCCTGCGATGTCAGCACACCCCTCACCCCGGCCCCGGCGACGCCGAAAAACGTGAGCACTGCCGCTGACGGCTCGACACTCAAGGCCGGCGCCCCTGGACTGGTTTCGCCAACCAACAATGACGTCGTGCCCAACGAGCAGCCAACCTTTGTCATTACGTCGGCGTCCGCGAGTTTCGCGAACAGGCCGTTCTTCTACGAGTTCCAGCTGACAAATGACGTCGGCGACCTGGTGCGATCGGATGTCATCGATGGATTGCAGTGGGCGCTGCCCACGACGCTGGGGTTCAACTCTCCGTATCGGTGGCGGGCCCGCGCGGTGTTGGATGGAGCCGTGGGCCCGTGGTCAGTGCAAGGTCGTTTCTTTACGCCGCAGCCTCCGCAGTTGCCCAAGCCGGTCAGAACCTCGTCGCCCGAAGAGTGGCGCATGTGGTTCGAATCAGTCCGTCAGCTTCGGAACGTAGGTCCAACCGTTTCCGTTGCGGGCCTGAACGCCACGCGTGGCGACCTGCTCGCCGTGGAGGCCGACTGGCAGAACGCCTGGCGTGGGGATATTCGTGCGCGGATGTTCCTCCCGGTACCGGGCTGCAATCCGACCGCGGCCAACAATCCCAGCCCGCCGTCCTGCGCATTCAACCGTACGGTCGATGTGGGCAATATCGGCCAAACGTGGCAGTGGGTTGTGCGCTACTAGCTCGAGAAGGCGAGCCGTGGGAGTCGATCGACTCCCATGGCTCGCTTGACCGCCCGCCCGTCGCGGCACAACGCCCCGCATGGCCTTTTACCGCTGGTTTTCCGATCGACAACAGGAGTTGACGACCTTCGGGCGTGCCCGTCGCGGACGCACCGAACGATCGCGACTGGGTCTGCTGATGCGCTTCGCGCAACCGCCTGGCGATCTGCTCGAGATCGGCCCGGGACATGGCACGCTTGCGCTTGGGGCGCTTGATGCCGGCTGGCGGTATCGCGCGATGGAAGCCAGCCCGATTCTCATCGAGGAGTTGCGGCGCAAAGGCCTCGAGGTCATTGAGGGCTGGGCGCCGCCAATCCGGGCGGCGGACGCCAGCGCACACGTCGTTTACGCCGATCAGGTCCTGGAGCACATGTCAGGCATCGACGGGGCCAGAGACTTCGTGGCCGAAGCGCGTCGCGTGCTGCGCCCGGGCGGGACCTTCTTCGTCGTTGTACCCGACTACCTGAAAGAGCGCGGCTTCTTCTGGGATGTGGATTACACTCACAATTTCGTGACGACGGAACGCCGCGTTCGCCAACTTCTGTACGACGGCGGCTTCGATATCCGCCAGGTTGTGCGCAGCATCGGTGCGGCTACGGGATGGCGTCGTGACCTGCTCGCGGCGGCGGCTCCGTTCACAAACCTGCCCGGACTGAACGCGCTGTCTCGCTGGACTCGAACCGAGGATCTGCTGTTCAAGGTCCGCAAGAATCTCTTCGAAACCCTCGAATTCGTCGCACAGAAGCCCGTCGAGTGAGGCTGACCGGCTCGGTATGGGCGCGGGCGCTCCTGACCGTTGCGGTCCTCGTCCTGCTCGCAAGCCGAATCGACCTGCGAGCGACGGCTGAGGCGCTGAGTCGTCTGAACCTTCCGCTGGCGCTCCTGGTCGTCGTGCTGGTCGCGGCTGATCGCGCGATCATGATCTGGCGGTGGATCATCTTGCTGCGCGCGCGCGGCACGCGCATCTCGGCCGGTCACGCGGCCTCGATTTACCTCGTGAGTTCCTTCGTCGGCGGCTACACCGCCCTCGCCGGCGACGCAGCGCGCGCCTACACGCTGTCGCGGCGCACCTCGCAGGGCAGCGAGGCCGTTGCGTCCGTTGCCGTCGATCGAGTGCTCGGGTCGCTGGCGATCCTCGTGATCGCGCTGATGGGGATCGTCATCGCCGGCACACGGGTGTCGGAAAATGACGCCATGGTTTTCGGAATCATCACGGCGATGCTCGTGGGTGGAGCAGCGGCGGTAATGTTTGCGGATCGATGGATCCGCGTCGCCATTCCGAAGGGCTGGCACCAGACGGCGCTCGGGACACGCGTGCTTCGTGTTGCAGATGCGCTCGGAGCCTATCGCGGTCATCGCGCAGCGATCTTCAGCGTGTCGCTGTTGTCGATCGGCGTGCAATTGCTGCGTGTGCTCCAGGCTTACGTACTGGGGCTCGCGATCGGCATCGACGTGCCATTCTCGTACTACCTGCTGTTCATGCCCGCCGGGCTGATCGCACTGATGATGCCGATTTCTCTGGCAGGGTTCGGAGCGCCGCAAGGGCTGATCGTCTGGCTTTTGAAACCGCGCGGCGTTCCAGCAGCAGATGCCCTCGCGCTCTCCACGCTCATCGTCGTCGCCGGCATCCTGGCGAACCTGCCAGGCGCGGCAGTCGTTCTGTCGTCTCGCCGCCCTCGCTGAAGCGGCGCGCGCCTGATTAGTCAAAGAAAATTGGTACAATCTGATATTATCGCGTGATATTTACACTTCGTTTAGATGTTTCTTATAAAGCCTTGATGACGATCGGGTACCTTATCCAGACTCGATGTCGGTTGACGTCTCCGCCCCTGATGCCTGTTTAGACCTGTTGTTGATTTACCCGCCGTGGGCGGTCTCCGAGGAGCGCGGCAACTCCCTCATGAACTGTCTGCCGCCGCTCGGCATCCTCTCGATTGCAGCATATGTCGAGTCTCGTGGCTATCACGTCGGTGTTCTCGACGTGCACGCCGAAAAACTGGTCGATACCGACGTCGTTGCGCATCTGCGCGCCACCAGGCCACGCGTCGTTGGCATTTCGGTCCTGACCAACATGGCGGTGCCGGCGCATTGCATCGCGCGACTCTGCAAACAGACGGTTCCCGGCTGCATCGTGGTGTGCGGCGGCGCGCACGCCGAAGCCATGCCCGAGTCGATGCTGGCCAACAGCGCGATCGATGCTGTGGTGCGTGGCGACGGCGAAGAGGCCGCCCTGGAAATCGTCGAAGGCAAGCGGTTCGAGGATATTCCAGGCCTGACGTACCGCACGACCGCCGATGGGGTCACGCATAACCGACCGCGGCCGCTGCGGATGGACCTGGACAGCTATCCGATGCCGGCGTACCACCTGGTGAACTTCGCGCACTATTTCCCGGCCGTTGGCACCTATCGCAATCTTCCGGCGATGAACGCCTTGATGACGCGCGGCTGTCCAGGCAAGTGCACGTTCTGCAATTCAGCGTTCACGACGCTGCGGTCGCATTCGGCTGCCAAGATGGTGGCCGAAGTGAAGCGCTTGCGCTACCGCTACGGGATCCGACAGATCCAGTTCTACGACGATACGTTCACCGTGGCCAAACAGACCGTCGTCGAGTTCTGCCAGCGAATGATCGCCGAGAAGGTGGACGTCACCTGGATCGCCTTCATCCGGGGAGACTGTTTCAGTCGGGAGCTTGCACGGTTGATGAAGGCCGCAGGCTGTCACCAGGTGCTCGTCGGGATCGAGAGCGGTGACGAACAGATCATGCGAAACATCGGCAAGCCAATCGACAAGAAACGGTACCGCGAGGCAGTGCGCATTGCGCACGAGTGCGGCATCGAAGTGCGCGGTTCCTTCATCATCGGCAACGTCGGCGACACATGGGAGACCATGCAGGCCAGCGTCGACTTCGCCAAGGATCTCGACCTCGATCTGTTTCAACTGAACATCAGCACACCGTATCCCGGCACGCAGCTCTACGAATACGCCGTGAAGACGGGCACGCTGATTTCGAAGAAATGGTCCGAGTACGGGCAGCACACGGTCCTGGTTCGACTCGACAACCTCACCGCCGATCAGATCTACGCGTTCGAGCGTCATGCCTTTCGCTCGTTCTATCTGAGACCGCGCATCATCTTGCGCCACCTGCGGCGCGTGACGCGGCTACGACACCTGCGTGATCTGATTACCACGTTCGTTGCCATCATCCGCGGCAAGATGGAATACCGGAATCCGCAGTGGAAGCGGTGGAACGACCTGACCGAGGAGCAGTTTCAGGACCTGCCGATCGCGTCGCCGGCGCTGCCGCGGCTGACGTTCAAGCTTCGTCAGGAGCCGATCCCTGAGGCACCAGTCACAATCCTCGGCAGGGCCGAGTTAGCGTCGTAGCGAGCGGCGGCGCTGCTGGCGCCTCCGCTCGAGCACGATGATGGTTCGCGGCTTGATGGTCATGTGTGGTGACCGGCGCGCATCGCGCAGAATCGCGCCGATCGACTCGAGCAGATCGCGATCCACCGCGGTGAGGTCGCGCTGATCGAGCGCGTCGCGGACGTCCAGCTCGAGCCGCGAGATCGGGTATTGGTCGTCGAGTGAGATGAGCGCGCGCCCGTTGCCCAATGGCACGAGACCGACGCCCGGCAGACGCTTCAGCGCACGGGCCGGATTCACGACGATGACCGCCTGATTCCCAAAAACCGAAACCTCCGCCGAGCGGGGCGGGGGGACACGCGTGCGCCCGTCGCGCTCCGTCATGGCTACGATGGCGCGGCCGAGGTCCGCGTGTACGGCCGCGAGGCGTGCCAACACGTCCTCCGGTAAAGTGACCGTTATCGCGCGCGCAGCGCGGCCGTACTTCTGTGGACGTCCTGGACGACTATTAGGTCGCGTCATGTCCTTCGATTGTAATAGACGGTGTTATTGGGTCAATCGCGGTCGCCGCGAAGTGTCGACGCGAAGGGACTCCTTCAGGAACTGATTCGGCAATCCCCAGAGCTCGAAAACCACGCCGAAACGCACCCGCTCGGTCTGGGAATGTATCATCGGAGGCCATGACCGTGGGGACGCTGACGTGACGCGGCGGATGGTATCGCTGTCGCTGGCGGTGCTCGCCGGCATCGTGGCGCTCTCCTTGATCGCGGGCCGCGGACCGCAGTATCGCGAACTGTTGCGCGAGGTGTACAGCCCCACGTTCGGCCCCGTGCCCTCCGAAGCGTCGATTCCCGACACGATCGCGCAGCTGAAAAACGACCTCGCGTCTCGTGGCGGCCAGGACTTTCTTACGCGCCTGGTCCCGGATCAGGGCGGCGTCCTTTGGATCACGCTGATCGTCGCGCTGGCGGTTGCGTTCGACTTCGGACGCCCCTGGAGCCGATCGAACGTCGATCTGATCCTGCTGCTGCTGCTCGGATTGATGTTCTTCGACATCATGCGGTTCTTTCGAATCCGTCTCGTGCCGGTGTACTGGCGCCTGCTCGACACCGTGTACACCGCGATCGTCGGCCTGAACCTCGCGCTGCTCGTTCGAGCGCTGTTGCGGGCTCGACGGCCGGATCGACCGCTCGCCTGGCGGCCAAATCTGCGCGGCCGCGCGCTGGCATCCGTCGCAGTGGTCCTGATTGCGTCCAACGTGTGCCTTGCGCTCGTCCGGGAGCCGGACGACGCCGGATATTTCATCAACCTGGGAGCGCAGCGGCTGCGCGAACGCGGTCAGATGCCGTTTGGTGATCCGCTGCTGACCGGCACTCCGGGTGCGGCGTATGGCCCCGTGCTCTACGTGGCGCACGTGCCGTTTCAGTTCCTGATCGAGCCACACTCCCCAAACGCCACGTCGCCGGCGAAGCCGCTGCTCGGGGATCAAGCAACCTACTACCTGCCGCCGCCGCTGGCCACGAAACTCTGCAGCATCGCGTTCCATCTGGCCGGCTTGCTCGCGCTGTTCATCATCGGTGCGCGCCTGGGCGGCGAAGCGGACGTCGGTTGGGCGCTCGTCGCGCTGTATGCCGGAAGCGCGGTCGTATTGGGAATGGGCGGGGAGAAGGAGTTCATCGGCGGGATGACGTTCGTGTCGCACATCGCCCCGGCCGCCGCCACGCTCGTGGCATTCGCCTGCCTGTCGTCGCCGGCGCTTTCGGGCAGCCTGCTGGCAGTGGCGACTGGCGCCGGCTTTTATCCAGCCTTCATGCTGCCAGCCTGGACCGGATTCTTCTGGCGCGACCGGCAGCGTTGCGTCCGCTTCCTCGCCGGTTTCGCCGTCGCCGCTGCGGTGATTTGCGGCTCGACGTTTGCCCTGTCGCGACCGGCCGATGGCCGAGGCCGCATCGGGACGATCCTGCACGATACGTTCGGCCACCACACCGATCCGACGGGTTATGGCCGCAGCCCGTTCGGGTTCTGGGGACAGCGCGAAGGCGTGCGCCGATGGCTGGTCTCGCCACTGGTCGGAGAGTCCGGGCTGACCTCGCCCGTGTATGTGGCGTTTTTCGTCCTGATGGGTGCCACGTTCGTGATCGCCCGCCGGACGTCAACGGCTGGTCTGGCGCTTCTGACGGCCGTCATTGCCCTTGGCTTCTCGATTATCAAGATTCAGCCGACCGGCACGTACGTCGCGTGGGCCTACCCCTTCCTTCTGATTGGGATGTTCACGGCGCGGGAGATCGGCACAGGGCGCGCCGCTGGATTCACGTCGAATGTCTAAACAGCAGAGCCCGGT
This sequence comes from Acidobacteriota bacterium, assembly GCA_046728115.1. GTDB lineage: Bacteria > Acidobacteriota > Vicinamibacteria > Vicinamibacterales > CAVVIG01 > CAVSWN01. The sequence continues at coordinate 15,594 of JBKPDW010000012.1, forward strand.
GATCCGACGCCGATTCTGAGGGTCCTCTAACGCCCTCGAGGCGAGTCCTCGCTTGCGCCCTCGGAGCCTTGGTGGCTTGGCTCGTCGCGCTCGCTTGCGCGTTCCGCTGCGCGCGGATTGGGATGCCGTTTCCGGAAATCGTCAGGAACACCGACCAGTCCGGCCCACACGAATATTTTATGGATAACTGATGACAATCAGATTTTCGCTGGAAAAATCAGTTGTAGCATCGCCTGGGCATGCAGCGCGTCGCCGTGCTCGATCGGCAAGTCTCCGGCGCGCGACCGAGGACCGCTTGGGGTGTCGCCCTGACGGCCTGCTCGTTGGGCGGGGCCGTCAGCGTGCTGAAAGGTCTGGCACCGCGCATGGCGGCCGGGAGCGAATTCTATTGGATGTTCAGCTATGAATATGGCTTCCTCAGGCGAGCGCTCCTCGGCACCCTCGTCCACCCTCTCCTGAGCCGATTGACTTTCGAGCATCTCGCGCCCTGGATCACCGCCGTGCATGCGGCCCTTTGCTTCGGGATCATCGGCGCGTGCCAAGCGTTGTTTCGCCGTGCCTTGAACCGCGAAGAGTCCTTCGATACACGGACCACGCTGCTGTTCGCATACCTGTGCCTGATGTGCAGCCAGTGGCTGCCAACACTGGCGCACGACGTCGGTTATGTCGATGTATACCTCGTCGCGCTGGTCCTTGCCGGTTTCACGCTCATCGTCCAGGGGCGATACGTCACGGCGTCGCTGATGGCGATGATCGGCCCTTTGATTCACGAGGCATTCTTCTTCTTGTGGTCTCCAGTCGCGCTCGTGCTCGCGTATTCCTGCGTGATGACGAGAACCGACATCCGCAAAAAGCTCCTCGCCGCGACCCTGCCAGTCGCGTCGACCGTGGCCGTTACGTTCTTCCAGAGCGACGCGGCCGCGTCCCGTGCGATCAACGACCTCCCGGTCAGCCAGGGCATCAAAGACGGGCTGCGTGCGTATGAGATCGGTCAGACGCTGCAGAGCAGCTTCCACGAAATGGTTCGCTATCAGTTTCCCGGGAATTTCAGCCGCATCGTAACCGCGGCGATCTTTTTTCTTTTGCCCAGCGCAGCCCTTCTCTGGGCGGCGGTGTTCTGTTATGGAAACCGTTGGCGTGCGCGATGGATGACATTGCTGGTGCTGGTCGTCGCGACGCTTTCACCGCTGACGATCCTTTTATTTGCGTGGGACCTCTCTCGATTTCTCGTGTGGGCAAATCTGGCTGCCGGCATCGTTTTGATCGCGTCGGCGACGCCGAGCCTCGTGCCCCGAGCGGTACCGTCAGCGGACGGGCAGTTCATGCCGTCGTCCTGATTGTAACGCTCGCGGTGATATCGGTGTTGCTAAGGACTACGACGGAGCTGCCACTGCCGTTTTGATAGATTGCCCACGACCCCTTTTATAATCCCGCAATCCGGCGTGTAATGTTGCCGGCGGCGTGATGATGCGCGCGCCGGAGGCCACCATTTCTGCCACCAGCGGTACGCCTCGCAGAAACCGCGCGGAGCGCCTCGACAACGCGGCGCCGGCAGCTGTTCGCGCGCCCTGGCTGACTCCGCGCACGGCATACGCGTGCGCGTTGTTCCTCGTCGCGATCTCCTTCGCGTTGTACGCGTCACGCTTCAGCGCCGTCGGCCGCTGGGAAGCGGCCGATTTCGATCCCGCCGACTATCGGTTCGTCGCCGAATATTTCTGGCATGTGCCCTTCGCACCGGACACGTACGCCGACCCTTGGAGAAGTGGGTGGGGAGCGTTTCTCAGAACGGTTCCGTTTCGGGGCGTAGGACTGGGCACGCTGTACCTGCTCGTTGGCTGGCTGCGACTGGGGCATGCACCCGCGACAACGACTGAAGTGCAGTCTGCGGGGATACTCCTGGCCACGATCGAGAAAGCACTGCTGGCCGCGGCGCTGTTCACGCTCTTTGCCGTCATTCGCCGACGGTGGGGTACGGTGGTCGCGCTTGTTTCACTCGTGGCGACTGCATTCCCCTCGCATCTCTGGCGATTCTGTGATGACTTCATCACCGAGCCCGTCGCCCGTATTCTGTTTCTCTTCGCGTTCGCGTGCACGATTGCGATGAGCGGCGAGCGATCGAGGAATTGGCTGGCGATGGCGGTTGCCGGTCTGTTCCTGTGCGCGACCCAGTTGAAAGTGCAGTGGGGTCTGGCGGGGATGCTTTTGCTGCCGGCGATGCTGTGGCAGTTCGATCTTCGTCGTCGTGGCGGCGACGCGGACCGGAGCACGCGCTGGCGCGCGGGCATAGTCCTGTGCGTCGCGATCGCGCTCGCCCCCCTGAGCGTCATCGCCGTGAACTGGATCGGTTGGCGAACGCCGAGGCTGAATCCTGGCATCGGCATTCACATCAACCTGCGATCCGGCGGTGACGTTCTGCGACGTTATTCGATGGCACCCGATGGGACGAACGCACCATTCACGAATGCTCACCGGCCTTTGTTGAACTGGTGGAACATCTACGTCGGGCCCGATGTTACTCCTGACGAGTACGAGGCGTTCGATCGATACGCGCAACACTATGTCTGGACCCATGACCGCGCGGCATTGCACGCCTTATGGGAGGGCTTTCAACTGGCGTCGACCGTGCCGGGCGTGACCCGCCGGCATGGTCAACTCGTTCGTCTGGAATCTCCCAGCCAGCCATGGCTCACGCTGATCAGATGGATGGACATTGTCGTGTGGGCACTGCTGATCCTCGGACTCTGCTTCGCCTCGACACGCCTGCCGTGTGCGCTTGCAGCGGCGTTGTGGGTGGTGCCGGCCGTCGGGAACGTCTTCTCCCCGTATGAGCTTCGATATCACTTGCCGATGGCCGGCATCGGCGCCGCTGCGTCCTCCATTGTTGTTGCGCATCTGCTGGGTATACGACGGGCCACCCGTCCAGCAATCCCAGGACCGGGGCCTACTGATCTGTAAGGTTTTTTTGGGTAAATTTGTCGTCAGAAGCCTATAATCGCTGGATAATTCGTGATGTAGTGTTGAACCGGTGCGCGTGGCGTGTCAGACCGTCGGGCCAACACGACCATCCTTATGAGCGCTCCGCAGTACATGCGCTGCTGCGCGTTCTACGCCACAGGAACTGCCTGCCGCGACTCTCCAGAAAGGGTTGCCGGCCGCGGCAGTCCTGAGGAGGTGGCCGATCGTGGTGTTTGCGACATTGCTTCTCACGACGTTCCCGTCACATCTCTGGCGAATCTGCGATGGACGATTGAGCGAGCCCCTGACCGGGATTCTGTTTCTTGTCGCGTTCACCTGTACGGTTGTGATGAGCCGGGCGAAATCGAGGAATGCAGCGGCCCTGGCAGTGGCTGCGTTCCTTCTCTACGCGGCCCACCTGAATCTGCAATGGCTCCTGGCACCGCTGCTGTTGTCGCCCCCGCTCCTGCTGCAGGTCACAGCCGCAGACGCCGGGTGGCGCGCGAGCGCGAGGCTCCGTGCCGCTGTCGCAGCGATTCGGCTGAAGGCCGCGCATCTCGTCCAGAAAAGACGGTCCAGCCGTTTGCCGTTCGCCGGAAGTGCTGTATAATGAAGCACTTGTGTCGCAAGTCTACGCACTGAAATACCTCGCCAAGGCGGCCGCCAGCGCGCCGCGCGATATCGTCAACAGCTACGTCGCCCGTCTGAAGCCCATCCACCCGACCGTGCTGATCTTCCACTGCACGTTCGTGTGCGATGCGCGCTGCGAGATGTGTTTCAACTGGAAGCGCGGCGATCGGGCCACCGACATGAGCCTGGCCGATATCGACAAGGCTTTCAACTCCAGGCTCTGGTCGCGAATCGAGAATGCCAACATCTCGGGAGGAGAGCCGACCACGCGCAACGACCTGGTGGACATCGCCAGGCTGATGCTCGACCGCTTTCCGCATCTGCGCAAGCTCGGTTTGAATACGACCGGGCTCACTCCGCATCGCGCAATCCCGATGCTGACCAAGATCGTCGAGCTGTGTCACGAGCGCAACGTCATCTTCAGCACGCGCGTGTCGATCGACGGCGTGGGCGAGATGCACAACGTGGTGCGACAGGTCAAGAACGGATTCGACAAGGCGAACGAGACGATTCGCGCCATGCAGGCGTTGCAGAAGAATTACAGCTTCAACTTCGGTATTTCGACGACCATCTTCTCGATGAACCTCGACGACGCCGAGAACATCCTGTCGTGGGCGAGAAGGGAGAAGCTGGACATCGTCTTCAACATGGTGCGTTTCACCGAACCGATGCTCGGAAACGCCAGCCTTGCAGCGACGTGCACGCCGGTCGGCAAAGAGGAAGAGCGCATGCGCCAGTTCTTCCTCGATCGCGTCCGCATGGACTCCGTGTTCGACGGCCAGAATCTCGTCTACATGCACTACGCCGACATGATCGAGAACGGGTATCACCGTCTGGCTCCGTGTCCGTTTCAAACGCAAGGCGTGATGCTGAACCCCGACGGCGGCCTTTTTTTCTGCGAGAACAGCGAAGTGATGGGCAACGTGCGCGAGACGGATCCGGCTGAGATCTATTTCAACGCCGCGAGCCAGGCTCACCGCAACATGATCCGCGACGAAAAGTGCCCGACCTGTCTCAGTCCCTGTCAGATGAACGTGGCGGCCATCAAGCAGATTGGTCCGTACGCCCGATTCATCGTTCGCGCCACCCGCGAGAAGCGCAAGTACCGGCACCAGGGAGCCCTGGCAGAAGCCTGACAACCTGGATCAACTCTTCGCCACGAAGGACGCAGGTCTGTATCCACCGTGGTGGCGAAGCTCACAACTTGGGCGTTCGTCGGTACATCTCGAGGTTCGGACCCGGTCTCCGAACGCCATTGAACCCGCCGTAGGGCAGATAAAACGCATCCTGCACGTCGTAGACGTTTCCGGGCGCGTCTAGATCCACGGCTTTCACGATGTAGACCAGCTGATAATCCGACGCGAGCATCCCGACCACGATATCCGGGACGTGGCTGTAGGGAAGAGCCGAGCGCTGCACGACGATCCAGTCAGGCGGCTCGTTGACCACGTGGTTCTTTTCGTAAAAGTTGTTCGCCTTGTAATCGAACGCGAGAAGCCGATACTTCGGATCGAGCCGATCCTCGAGCGGCGGGTGGCCGTAGGCATTGCCGGTCACGAACACGATCGAGCCACGCGGCACGTGCTCGTCGATCCAGCGTGCGGCGACGACGCGGCTGTCTTCGCGCGCGAGAAGGCCATCGAACTGCACGACGCTCCATGCTGACGGCGCGATAACGAGCAGCGCGAAAACCGTGGCAACGAGAGACTGATTCACAGGAATCCGCGAGGCAACAACCCGAGCGAGACCGTCTACGAAGACTGCCGCAAACAGGCATAGGAACGGCACGGCCGGAATCATGTAGCGGACGAAGACGTTGGCGCTTGCCCCTGCCGTGACGTAGTAGGCGGCGGGAAACGAGCTCAGCAGCAGGGCGACCGCTGGCTGCCGCCGTGCCAGCACGACGATTCCTGCGAGCGATGCAATCAACAGCGGCAGCCCGAGGCCGTGCAGGAGCGAGAACCGCAGGTGGTAGATCCAGCCCGGTTCGAGGAATCCGCGCGGCGTCATCCCGGCGCTCATCGAGTCGAACAGCAATCGAAAATCGTTCAGTGCGCGCTTGTGGTCCAGCAGGACATACGGCGTCGTCACGAAGAACGTCGCCACCATCACCAGCGCCATCAGCGGCAGATATGTCCCGCGAACGGTGGCCCGCCAATTCGCCCGGCGGGGCCAGGCGTGCAGCCCTTCGACGACCAACATCGGCAGCGCCAGCAGCACTGCGTTGTACTTCGTTCCCGCCGCCAGGCCCGCATAGAACGCGGCAAATCCCGCGTGCCGCCACTGGCGGTCCTCATACAGGCGTACAAGGGACAGAATCGACCACATCGCGAAGAACGTCAGGGTGACGTCCGTCGTGGCGTAGTGGGAGTCCCGCACGTGAAGAAACGAAAGAGACAGAAAGAATGCCGCGAGCACGCCGACCGATTCCTCGAAGAGCGCCGCGCCGATGCGATACACCCACACCACGGTGAGCGTACCGAACAGAGCGGTCGCACTGCGGCCGATGATGTACAGGACCTGCCAGCGCCCATGCGTTCCACTGGCAAAATGCGCGGCGCTCGTGAACCAACCTGCGGTTCGACCGCACCAGTAGTAAATCGCGAACAATCCGCCAACGAGGTAAAAATACAGCGAAGGGTAGTCGAAGAATCGCGGGTTGAAGTCGCTCGTGAAGAATCCGAGTGCCTTTGCGACCACCAGTAGTTCGTCGGGCCGCGCATGCACGAAGGGCAGACCGAACGTCAGGCCGTACAGGCGCACGGCAAGGGCGATCGCCACGATGGCGCCCAGGAGGATTCGGGATCCCCAGGTCGAAGCCGTCACCGTGCGTTCTCGTCGTCGATGCGGTAGATGGCGACGTCGCCCTCGGCCGCGATTGGATGGAGCGCACGGGCACGATCGAGGCGCTCGAGCGCGTCGGGCCAGCGGCGCGAGAACTCCTCGCGGTGGATCACGACGTGCCGCACGTTCAGCTGTCGGAGCACTGCGATCGATTCGTCCGCGGGAAACTGAGCGAGATCGATGCGACGCTGCAAATAGCTGTCCGGCAGAAAGCCGCTGTAGCCGTTGACGAGCGGCCACCAGCCGATCATCGAATTCAGCATGTACGGCGCGTTTTTCCCGAATGCGGGCGGCGCAGGCAGGGGGAGCTCGATCACAGCGCCCGGATGCTCGAGCGCCAGCGTTCGATAGACGGGAGGCACCTCGTAACGATGGACGTAGCCGAGCGGCAGTCTCGCTGCTTCGACGGTGACGAGCAAGGCAGCAAGCAATCCGAGCGTCGCTCGCCGCGTTTGCGACATGGCGTCGAGACGATTCAGTCGTGCAAGCCCGAATCCCGCAAGCGCAGCCACCGCAACGAGCGCCAGATATCCGAAGCGCACTGTCGCGCGGATGCCTTGGAGCAGCGGCACCGCCCGATAGAGTAATTCGTAGCCGGGCAGTTTCGTGCCGAACGACAACACAAACCCGGCGACGCCGATCGCCACCCACAACCGCATTCGGCGGTCACGCCAGGCCAGGCCAGCGACGACCGTCACGCCCGACAGCAGAACCGCGACGATCCCCGGGAAGAGCGCTGCCCGCATCTTGGTCCAGAAGCGCGCGCTCCAGACGCCGAAATGGATGCGTCCTCCGGTGGTGAGGTAGTCGGCGACCGACCCGTCGTAGACAGCAACCGCGGTGAGCGACCGGGTCAGTCCCTGCTGGCGCTGTGCATGCAGGTACGGCAACAGAAACGGAATCAGCATCACCGAGACGATACCAGCGGCCAGCACGAGCAGCGCGAGCGTTCTGCGGCGCTGGCGCCCGAGCCATTCACTCGGCCGCACGAAGGCGGCGGCGACCATCGCGAACGCCATCATCACGAGCAGGTAGTTCGACGTCAGCGTCTGCAAGGCGACGGCGATGCCCAATATGAACGCCGTGGTCGCGCTCGGTCTGACCAGCAGGCGATCCAGGGCGTAGACGGCAACCGGCAAGAACTCCACGTGCATCGCCTGCAGATTGGCAATCCGCGTGAGTGAATGCGCGTTGAACGCCATGAGTAGTCCCGCGACGACGGCGGCCCAGACATCGCCCGTCCATCGGTACATCACCAGGCACATCGTCCAACCGGTCAGCGTCAGTCCCGCCATGATCAGCAGGTTGTGGACGAGGAGCGAAGAGACGCCGGCCCACAGCAGCGGAGCGCCCATCAGCGCCTGCACGAACATGTGTTCGGAGAACGCCAGCGTGTTCGGTTCGGGAAAGAAAATATTCGCGTCGAACAGATGCAGGGGATGCCGCGGCAGCTGATGAGCGATCCAGCCGATGATCCACTCGTTCAGCATCGCATCGCCAGTGTCGTGGCGCGACCAGGTGGCGGGGGCCATCGCAAGCGGCCATGTGTGAAGCACGGTCATGCCAGCGAACAGGAGCAGCGATCCGAGCACCCACCGTACTGCGACCGGATGCAGATCGTTTGTGTGGGCGCCGCCATCGGCGGCCGGCCGGTTGAACATGCCAGTGAAGGCCATATTATAAGGCGTGGTTTCATTCGCACCGGCGACACGATCTCGCGTGTTGATCGCGTTGATCGCTTTGTCGGTCGTGGCGGCCATCTCTCGCGCAGCGCTGAACAATGGCCAGGGTTTGCGCGCCGAATATACAGCCGCCTCGCAGTGGAGCAGGCAGTCGCACGTCGGCGTGGCATCGGAGATCTCTACGCGCGCGATCAGCGAGGCATGGGCGGGCGCTCCGCCGCCGCAATTCCGCGCGACCTGGACCGGATATCTCGTCGTCACACGACCGGGCCTTTACACGTTCGCCACGACCTCGGACGACGGGTCCACCGTCACCATCGACGGACAACGAGTCGTGGACAACAGCGGGGATCACAGCGCGCAAACACGAACCGGACGCATCCAGCTTGTCCGGGGGGCGCATCTGGTCCGCATCGAATATTCCCAGGTCGCCGGAGAGTACGAAATGTCCTGGTCGTGGGCGTACAACGGTTCCGTCATGACTCCGGTGCCGGCCTCCGTGCTGTGGAGGAGACATGTAAGCCCCTGGCGGCCGCTGGCTGTTCGAATTGTCGATGCGGTCTTCTTCACGGCACTCATCACGCTGGGTCTGGTGGCGGCGTGGACCGGCTGGCGGCTCAAGGGTCGCGAATGGGGGCGCGTTGCAGCACGTTCGGTCACCGGGACTGTACGCGGTCTTGCGAAGCAACCACCGTTACCGGGTCGTGCCACCGTCTTCCGGATTGCGATGTTGTTCGGATCGTTCGTCGCGGCACTCCTCGTTGCGGAGATAGCGGCCCGCGCAATCTTCAGGTCGGTGCGCTCGAGTGGTGACGCCAGAACGTTCTTTGCACAGCGACCCGAACCGGTGCGCATGAACAACCTCGGGTATCGAGGCGGTGACGTCGGCCCTAAGAGCGAACGGTATCGAATCGCTGTCGTCGGCGATTCCATCACATGGGGTGTCGGCCTGCCCGAGCACGAGCGCTATTCGAATCTGCTTCAGGATGCGCTGGGCAATGATTACGAGGTCCTGAATTTCGGCATACCCGGTCACAACATGCCCGAGCACCTCCAGGTGCTCGACCTGGCAATGGCGCAGGGCGCCGATTTCGTCCTGCTGCAGTTGTATACGAACGATTTCGAGACCGGGGCGATGGTGCGCCCGCGGACGAGACCGCTGCTGCCGTGGTCTGCGCTCGATCGATGGATGCTGCGATCGTCGATCGTCTACACGATGATGTCGGCGCAATGGCCGCGTGTGCAGGAAAGCTTGGGACTCGCGGAGAGCTACCAGCATTACATGTACCGATACCTCGGGGATCCGCAATCACCCGAATCCCGCGCCGGCTTTGGCATGCTGCGCGAGTTCATCGATCGGGCGCGGACGGCTGGTGTGCCCACCGGAACGGTGATGTTCCCGAACCCGGAACTTATGGCCGGCAACTATCCGTATGGCTATCTGCACGATCGCGTCCACGGCGTGTGTGTCGAAAAGCAGATCCGCTGCGTCGACCTGCGCGGTCCGTTCCTCTCGAACTTCACCGACGTAAAGGACATCGTGGTCAGCCCATTTGACGGGCATCCGAGTGCTCGCGCAAGCAAGGTCGCCGCCGAGGAAATCCTTGCGGAGTTCAGACCTCTCTGGCAGCCGCGATCAATAGGGAGCGGACACGGCGCGGTCCGTCGGGATTCGCGTGCTGTGAATCTGGACGACCTGCCACTGGCCGCTGCGCTTCGCGAAGACCATCGTGAACCACGACTGGGTCGGGGTGCCATCGTCGGCGACCCCTGCGTCCCGCCACGTGACGGTCGCCGCGTTGCCGGCCAGGTGGACTCGTTCATCGACCTGCGGCGTCCGAGGTCGATGGAGTTTGTCCTCCATGGTGTCGATGAGATCAGCCTTGGTTCGGACACCCATCTCCGCGATTCGAAGCAAATCGTCGGCGATGTACTGTGTATAGACGGGGGTGTTTTTTTCCCAATACAGGCGATGCTGCTCGTGCAGCGCCTTCAACACCTCGTCGACGGAACCGCGGCCCGGATCGACAGGTCGTTCGACAATCGCCCCTGGCGAGTCAGGCGCAAACGGCGGCTTGACCAGTGGCGAAGGGTTCACGGCTTTGCGCGGGACCTCGGTGTAATGGCCGCTGACCATATGCCAGCCAGCATTGGAACGTTCCCAGACGCGAAGGAAATATTCCTGGCCCAACGTGTTGTCCGAATAGCGCCACGACGACCGACCGCTCACGAGGGCCAGATTGCCAAATACCCGGACATTCAGATGCTCGTCGACCTGGCCAGCACGCGGCCGAACCAGACCCGACCGGACCTGGCCGAGGCGCTCGGCCCGGCCGATGCGCGTACCGTCCGCGTTGACGATCGTCAGGCTCGGCGACGCCAGGCGACGGTAGGCCCGGTCGTCGCGCTGCCGCACGGCGAGGGCCCGCGCGCGCTCGTACACCGTGACAGCGGCGACGACTTGTGGTGACTTCTGCTTGCCGACCGCACCCTGCGTCATCGGACTCAGGGCAACCATCACGGCAACGGCGATAGGTCGCAACACAAAAACTCCCAGCTTCGAAACAACCCGCAATTGAAAGGATGGCCGGCCGAGAACGCACCTGCCATCGGGCCATGCTGGGGCATGGTGTCGGCGTCACCCGCGCTGGGACGCGAGCGGTTCGGAGTGGAACTGAAGGATAGCGCGCAAAACTCTCGAAGGCAAGCTCACCGGTGCCGTGACCCTGCCATTGCGGCCGTTGACTGCGCGAGGTTGGCGCTGATCGTATTCGCGAAGGTGTCTGAAATCACGCTGTAGCCCTGTTGTGTTGGATGTACATCGTCTGCGCCGATCATGCTCATCGTCATCGCGTTGAAGACGTCGACAAACACGAGCTGTCGCGACTCGGCCAGGGCACGCACACGGTCGTTGAATCCCGGAATGCGCGAGGCAGGGAGAGCGCGGCGCCGATCTCCGTCGGGACGCTGCGGGGGAACGCTAGCCAGGCACACGCGCCGGCCCTGCGCCTGAGCCTCATCGATCATCGTCTTGAGAGCCCCGATCGCGGCGTCAGCCCCGCTGGGGAAGTTCATGTCGTTCGTCCCTTCCATGAGCAGCACAACCTCTGGATTGCCGTTCATGATCGCGCCGCGAAAGCGCGAGACGCCGCCTTCGAACGCGATCTCTCCCGAGACGCCGCTGTTGATCACCCGAATCGACTGCTGGGGATAGCGCGCGGAAAGCCGTCTTTCCAGCCCGAGCGGATACGGCTCGGCTGCCAACAGCTCGGTCCCGACGCCCGCGGGATCCCAGAGCATGGGCGCGGAGCTGACGCGTGGGACGGCACCCGACGTACCGCCCTGCGTAATGCTGTCGCCGAAGGCGAGAAGGCGCGTGTACTGGAGGCGCGGCGGCGGCTGAACGCTGACGGAAAACGAGCAGTTCGCCAACCGGCGGGCCGCATCCGTGGACTGGCACGTCACGTTCGTGGTCCCGACGCTGAATTGAGACCCGGATGCCGGCGTGCACGTGGTTGTGACCGGTTGCGTTCCTCCGGTCACCGAAGGGTCGCTGAACGTCACCGTCACGGGACTTCCATCAGGCGATGCCGCAGTCGGCGCAGTCGGACAGGTCATCGAGAATGGAGTAGGCGTGCCGGATGGCCCGGTCGGCGTTTTCGAAGCACAGGACACACCGATGACGAGCAGCCCAGCTGCAAGCACGACGGACGCAGATTGTCTCATTGAAGTTCTATGCGAACCCGGCAGCCGAGTCGCCGCCGATCGTCGGAATGCGGGTCGAAATCGACCGGATGGAATTGACGCGACGACTGTATTTCGATCGGCACCAGTCGAAGCCCCGGCGGCACTGGGGCCTCGAGACGCGTCGTTTGGTTCACGTCAACGCGAACATTGGTTTCCTGGCCTGCCACGCCCACTCGTACCTCGCCTGCAAGGGGACCCAGAGTAAGGGCGAGCGCGAGACGCGACGCGCCGCCAGGGGCCACCAGCACCGTGGCTGCATCGGTACCGCGGGTCCAGAAAACCCCACCTTCGGGAAACGTCGCAGGATCGACGTACACAATGTAGCCGGTCGTCGAATCGGGAATCGATTCGACGGCGAGAACGCGACGGGCATCGCGCGCGCTCACGGGGACGACCGCCTTCGGCACGATGTCGACGGTCATGACCTGCCGCGCAAGCACTGCGTCGCGTACTGTGACGGCAACCCGATACACCGAGGCAGGCAAATCGAAGGGGACGCTGATTGGGCTCTGCACCGTTCCTTTGTATCGGCCGAACGTCGCCCGTTCTGAAGCGATCTCGATTTCGCCCTCACGAGCACCTGCACTCCCCAACCAGACGCGCGCCTCATAAGCTCCCGCGGGCAGAGCGAGGGATTCAATGTCGGGGCCTTGCAGCCTGACGACGCTCATCTCCCGGAGTCGGCTCTGGTCGAGCGTGACGAAACGTGTGTAGTCGAATGGGTGGCGGTTCGGCTCCCATCCCCAGATCAAATCCAGGGCGCCCTGCTGGGCCGTTTCGTCCCTGACGTCGACGCCAGGTCTGGCTGTTGCCAGACCTGCGGCCACAAGGAACACGAGGCTTGCAAAAGCCCCGAGCCAAAATGGCGAGCGCCGCTCCGCAACCCGCGAGGCGATGGCCAATGCAGCCAGCGCAACCGCCGCGGCCGCGAGCCACGGCAGCAGCATCGCGAGTGGCGTCTGCCAGTCCTCCGTCGTGAAGGTGGGAAACGATTGAGCGAGTGGCGCCGCAGACTGTAAGGCTTCGAGCAGGCGGGCGCGACCGTGGGGATCGCTGAAAAACAGCCTCGAATCCGGGAACGCTGCAGCCGCCATCACCACGGCAGCGCTGACGGCAAGCCACACGCCGAAGAGCGCACGCGCCCCGCGGTTCCGCAAGCTGGTGACTGCCGTGGCGATCATCGGAGCGAAGCAGGGGAGCAGCGGCACCATGAATCGCGCCGGTGCGCTCGAGCCACCCCACCACATGTAGAGACGCGCCGTGCTTCCAGTGAACGCCGCGATCGTGACGAGCAGCACGAGACCGAGATACCGTAGATCGGCGCGCCGCAGCATCACCCAGCATCCCCCGATGACGGCAAGGTAGATCGGGCTGTAGAACAGGAGCCCGAACTTCTGATCGAACAGCAATCCGAGAAGGCTGCGCGGGATGTTTTTCACCAGCACGTGAAGGCTGGCGTAGTCGCCGTAGGGAGCCTCAGGGTTGATCGTGCCGTAGAGCTGATAGAAGTAGAACAGCCATGCGGCAAGAGAAATGGCAATCGGCGTCGCGAGCGCGACCACCGACCGAAGCTGCCGGCGTGCCTGGAAAGCAAGAGCAGCCGCGAAGATTGCGACCAATACGACGAACTTCGTGTGGAACCACGGCAGCGTCGCGAGGACCGCTCCGCGAAGCACCCATGAGGCGGCCCGCTCGGGCTGGGGTCTCCAGATCCAGGAGGCCGCCCACGCGACGACGAGAGCGCCCGGGAGTTCTGGATAAATCAGCCACGCGCTGGGCAGAAACGGAACCGTCAGGCACGCGGCCACCCACGAGAACAGCGCGGCGCCCTTGCCGGCGATGGCCGCCGCGAGGTCGAAGACCGCCAGCGCGATCAGCGCGGCCACCAGGCACATCCCGGCCACGGCTCCGGGGTAGCCGGCGACCGCATACGCTGGAAGCAGCAGGACGGGCAGGCCCGGCGCATGGATCGAATAGATTTGGCCATCCTTTCCGCGAACCATGAAATCGGGGCGCAGATCGCCGCTGTAGAATCCGCGATACTCCTTTCGCTGGTGATTGTTCGCGATCAGCAGATCGTGGTCGGTCAGCAGGCTCTGCGAGATCATCAGATAGTGCGGTTCGTCTCCGCCGGGTCCAGTCGTGCGAGCCGTGTGAATGCCGAATGCCAGGTAGACCAGCAGGCTGACTCCAAACACGAATAGCCGTCCGGGCACTCGCACACTGCCTGCCGATGCCGCGATACGTGTCGGGAGAGCGAGCGCGCCCGTCACCGCAACCGCCGCGACGATCCAACGAGCCGGACCCGCCAGGACGAGAAGGAGCGGAATCCGGTCGGGCAGCCAGGGGAGGTACGGCACCGCCCAGAGCCCCAGCAACGCAAGCGGTCCCGCTATCGCGGCAACCGTCGAACCTCTAGAGGCATTGCGCCACGTCCAGGCCCATAGCGCCAACGTGAGCACGACGGCGCCCCCTGCCAGCCATTCAAGCGGGGATCGTGAACCGATCAGCGCGACTCGCGCAGGGCCGTCTGCATTCCACCGGACGATGTACACCGAGGCAGGTAACAGCCAGAACGAAACGGCGACCGCACCGACGCCCGCTGCAATCGCGATCCGATTGCGCCACGACGCTGCCGTTGACGGGCTCCCCGTCGTGATCATGACTGCGAGCAGGCGGCATCAGCCGCCGAGCCCGGCTTTCGCAGCACGGCCATGTAATGCGCGGAATAGATATGGAGCGGCGATGCCTCGAGCAACCGCTCAAGCGGGGCCAGGGCGCGCACGATCCAGGAGGGCGCGAACTCGGGGAGGAATGTGAAGTAGCGCACCTGCTGCACGGGCACGTTGGAGTACAGGTCCCATCTATGAGGTAAGAGCCAGCGCTCGACCCCCTCGTCGATCGCGTTGAGAGACGGGAAGACGTACCCCATGTAGAACCGGAACAGCAGGTTCCGCGTGTTGATCTCGTGCACGAACAACAGCCCGTTCGGTTTCAACACGCGAAACAACTCGCCGACCGCACGCCGCTGCTCGTCAATCGACGCGAGATGGTGCAGCACGTTGATCGTATACACGAAGTCGTACGACGCATCGCGGGCTGGGATGTCGAGGACGGAACCGACTTTGACGATTTCTGTCGATCCGAGCCTTCGCGCGGCCAGTTGCACTTGCCCCTCGGAATCGTCGATGCCGGAAACGTCGAATCCGAGCTCGCGCATTCGCTCGACGTGCGACCCCTGTCCGCATCCCACATCGAGCCCGACGCGTCCCACCGCCAGCGGCTCCACCAGCTCCTGCATCATCGCGGTCTTCTTCGTCAGCAGGGCCCTGCGTCGTGATTCCGGAATCTGGACATCGTACGCATCGGCAATCGCGTCGAAATGCGTCTGCTCCTGCGCCCCGCGCGATCGCATGTGCACGAACAGGAACACGATTCCAAGCGCCGTGGCTACGCCGGTCGTGGCCAGTCGTACACCGAGCACTATGACCGCGGCCGTGCCGGGCTCGAAGCCGGCCGCCGCGAGCGATTCGAGCAGCGATCGGCCGGTGACGATGACCCCCCCGGGCGCAAGCACGAGGCCGCCCAGGCCGGCAGACCAGGCATATGCCCGTTCAGCTTCGGGCAGGCCCAGGAACGGGCCTCCGGCGCGCGCCACCCCCCACAGCGCCACGCCGGGAATCAGCCAGGCAACGACGCTGGCTACGAGAGCGGTTACCCAGGTTCGAGTTCTTGCCAGTTTCGTGGCGTCTCCCGGCATCTGATCGTGGAGCAGCCGCGCGATTGGACGCACCACATGGAGCGCCAATCGGAGCACGCTCCGGCGCACCGCCGGAATACAGGCCACCGCCGCGGCGACGATCAGGCCGACATTCCACGGGGTAGTCCTGCCAAGCGCAAGACCCAGCGCTCCCGCGATGATGGCCAGAGCGACCAGATCGAGCAGACGATCCCACAAATTGACGACGATGGTTGTGGCAATAGGGACGCCTGCGCGCGCCTTTTGAATGGCCGCGCGCACGGCGATCTCGCCGGCCAGGAACGGCGTCAGCAGCAGACTCAGCCCCGAAAAGTATCCTATGTACGCATCGCGAATCGGGATGCGCACACTGCTGCGACGCAACAGGAAGATCCATCGCAGGCTGCGAATCATCAGGCTGATTATCGTCAGGAGGCTCGCAATCGCGAGATACGGCCAGAACTCCGCACCGACCCGCATGGAATCCGTAAAGTTGCCGAAGACGAGCAGGGTGGCGACAAGGCCAACAAGCAGGATGGCGACTGCCGACGCCGTCAGGAGCACCCACACCATCGCCCGCGGCGAGGTGGTCATAGCGGCGGCGGAGGGTTGGGACCAGCCCGCATCGAGTTCGCTCAGCGGGGCCATTCCGATCAGACGGCGCCCTGACCGTGCTGGTCGAGATACTGATCGAACCAGTAGTGCAGCAGCACCTGATGGGCGCACTGCGCCCACCCGTAGCGGGCAAGAGGCACGTAGAAATTGAGATCGCCGAGCGCTCGACATCGATTGTCGATTCGCATCGACGACACCGTCACGGTCCGAAGGCCCCGGTCGCGGCTCGACTCGACGGCGCGCACGATGTTCGGCGAGTTCCCCGAGCAGCTCAACGCGACGAGCAGGTCGCCGCCGCGGGCCAATCGCTCGAGCGGCAGTGTGAAGATCTGTTCGAAAGAGAGGTCGTTGGCGGTTGCTGACAGCAGCGTTGAATCGTTGAGCGCGAAGGCGCGCAAGTGCGCCAGGGCAACGGCATCTGTGACCATGTGACTGGCCATGGCCGCGCTGCCGCCGTTGCCGATCATGAACAGTTGCCCGCCGCGTTCCTGCGTGGTGTGAGTCATGTCCACCCACCGCGCAAAGCCGTCCTGTGCGGACATCTGAGCGCCGCCGGCGTCGGTGACGATGAGATTGCGCAGTCCCGCGGCGATCGTGTCGTTGTAGTCGGTCCAGCGCTCCACGACAGTTTCCATGGCGGCGCTTACCCGGAGCGTGCGCGCCGCTGCGCGCGTGACAGATAAACGGCGGCTCCAGACAGCGAGGAAAGCATGATCAACGCCTGCGGGACGAGCGAGATGAGCAGCGCCGATTCGAGCGGCTGGCCCACGCGGGTGAAGTAGAACGAGAACGTCGCCTCGCGAACCCCGAAGCCGTTCACCGAAACCGGGAGCATCTGCACGACGAACGAGAGCGGCACGATGACGGCGAGATCAGAGATCGACAGGCCCAGGTGAAGCGCATAGCCCACGGAAAAGTAGAACATCACGATCGAGACCTGCACGAAGATGGCCCAGATGAAACAACCGGCCAGGGCGCTCGGTTGTCCACGAAAACGGCTCAGGACATCAACGAGCTTGTCGATGCGATTCCCGACCCATTCCGGGTGAAAGACCGTGAGCGGCCGTAAGAGCCGTCCGAATCCGACCGGCGCAAACACCGCGGGTGCGCTCGCCGCGGCGCCGAGGAGGAATCCGACCCACAACCAGACCGGCCAGATCGGCAAGGCCGCCGGATGAATCGCCCCGGCCGCCGACGCGCCGAGCGCCGCCACGAACACGAGCGCCATGAGGCCGAGCGCGCGGTCCGTCAACACGATGGCCGCGGCGCGGGTGGTGGATTGAGCGGGGCCGGCGGTGTCGCTGATCCTGATCACGTCGCCGCCGATGTTACTGGGCAGAAAATTGTTGAAGAAGGTGGCCACCAGGAAGGATCCGAGCAGCGAACGCCGCTTCACCGGCACCCGCTGCGCGTCGAGGAGCAGATGCCAGCGCCACGTGCTGGCCAGGAGGTTGACGCCGTAGATCCCGAGGGCAACGATCAGCCATCCCACCGCGGCCTGCCGCAACGTGATCCACAGGCGCGCGACGTCGATCTCCCTGAACAGCAGCGCCAGCAGGATGATGCTGACCGAGATCTTGAGAGCGAGGAAAATGTAGCGGCGCGCGACAGATGGCTCGTGTCGTTCCGTGGGCATCAGTGATGAAAGCGGCGGACCCTCCACTGTACTACGCTTTCATGCGAAAATCACGTAGACCGTGCGCATTTTGATGATTGCGCCCGAGCCGTTCTTCGAGCCGCGCGGCACGCCATTCAGCGAGTTCCACCGCATTCGTGCGCTCACTGCTCTCGGGCATCAGGTCGACTTGGTGACGTACCCGTTCGGGGCCTCGCCGGCCATGGCAGGGCTGCGGATCTTTCGCAGCCTCCGGCCGCCATTCGTCCGGCGCGTGAAGATCGGACCATCGATCGCGAAAGTACCGCTCGACGCGTTGCTGGCGCTCACCGCCGCACGCCGCGCCTTCGCGGGTGGATACGATGCGATTCATTCGCACGAGGAAGGCGCTGTCATCGGCATCCTGCTCGCGACAGTACTGCGTGTACCGCATCTCTACGATATGCACTCGAGCCTGCCACAGCAGCTGGCGAATTTCGACTTCAGCGGCTCGCGGCTGTTGCGCCGCGTGTTTCTGACGATCGAGCGTTTCATGGTGCGGCGTTCGCGCGCGGTGATCGTGATCTGTCCGTCGCTCGAAGACACGGTCCGCGCCATCGACGCCGGGTCGCGAACGGTGCTGATCGAAAACGCTCCCGGCGCGGGCGACGAGACCGCGACGGCAGAACGCGCCGCGGCAGTGCGAGCGTCGCACGCCCTGCCGCAGGATCTCCCTCTCGTCACCTACACGGGCACCTTCGAAGCGTACCAGGGGCTCGACACGCTGTTCGCGGCCATGGCCATCGTTCACCGGCAGCGGCCCGACGCCAGGCTGCTGCTGGCAGGAGGCAACCCGGAGCAAGTGGCCCGAGCCCGGCAGCAGACGGCCGCCGCGGGCATCGCGGACGTAACGATCTTCGCGGGCGACCGGCCCGCCGGAGAAATTCCGGCGTACCTGCTCGCAGCTGACGTCCTCGTCTCACCACGCTCGCGCGGGACGAATACGCCGCTGAAGATCTATCAGTACCTGCGCGCCGGAAAGCCAATCGTCGCCACGCGGCTGCTGACCCATACTCAGGTCCTGAGCGATGAAACGGCGATTCTGACCGGTGCGACTGCCGAGGAGTTCGCATCCGGGATTCTCGCCGCGCTGAGCGATCGAGAACGGTCTGCCGCGCTCGGGGCACGGGCTCGAGCGCTTGCCGAGTCGAAATACAGCTACGAGGCGTACCTGGAACGTACGCGGCAGGCGATTGGCCTGCTTCAAGCTGGCCCGTAGGGCAGGTGCTGGAAGGGGCCAGGCAGACAGGCCAGGTGAATGCGCAGTCGTAGCGCAAACGTCTCGGCCGAGCCGCTGTCCGTCCGGGCCGCGAATACGGGACAATAGCGCATGGGTTACAAAAGTGAGCTCGAGGCTCGACTCGCAAAGAAGACCACCGCGGCGATCGTCACGTACCAGATGATCGAGGACGGCGACCGCGTGATGGTTGGCCTGTCGGGCGGCAAAGACAGCTGGACGCTGTTACAGCTCCTCGATGTGCTTCGGCAGCGCGCGCCCATCCGGTTCTCGCTGATCGCCGTCAACGTCGACTCGGGCTACAAAGAATACAAACACGGCCTCATCGCCAGCACCTGCCGGGAGCGCGGCTGGGAATATCGCATCGAGCACACCGGGATTGGCCAGACGATCGACGATATCCTCGACGACGGTGCCACGCCGTGTTCTTTGTGCGCGCGGCTCCGCCGCGGCGTTTTGTATCGCATCGCCAGGGAGGTCGGCGCAACCAAGATCGCGCTCGGGCACCATGCGGACGATTTCATCGAGACGCTCCTGCTGAATCTGTTTTTCGCCGGCGCGCTGAAGGCGATGCCGGCCAAGCTCGTGTCCGATGATGGCGCGCACGTCGTGATTCGACCGCTGGTGTACGTCGGCGAAGACGAAGCGCGTGCGTACACGAAGGAATCCGAGCTGCCGATTATCGGCTGCTGCTGCCCGGCCTGCGGCGACTTGAGCCTCCAGCGTCAGCGGACCAAGCGGCTGTTGATGGAGCTCGAGCGCGAGCATCCCGGTGTCAAGCAATCGATGCTCAAGGCGCTGTCCAACGTGGCGCCGCGGCATCTGTTGGACACCCGGTTGAATCCTCCGGCCGAGTTGAGAGCTCTCGCGACCGTATGAGAGCCGTCGTCCAGCGCGTGACCTCCGCTCGGGTCACCGTTGGCGATCGCATCGTC
Organism: Acidobacteriota bacterium; assembly: GCA_046728115.1. Classification (GTDB taxonomy): domain Bacteria; phylum Acidobacteriota; class Vicinamibacteria; order Vicinamibacterales; family CAVVIG01; genus CAVSWN01. The sequence continues at coordinate 35,632 of JBKPDW010000012.1, forward strand.
GGCGCGATCGACCGTGGTCTTGTCGCTTTCATCGGCGTCGAACGCGACGACGGACCGAAAGACGCCGAGTACATCGCTGCAAAAATCCGGGAACTCCGCATCTTCGAGAACCCGTCAGAACCATCGCGGCATCTGAACCGATCGGTCGAGGACCTCGGAGGCAGCGTTCTCGTCGTCTCGCAGTTCACGCTCGCGGGCGACTGCCGAAAGGGCAGGCGTCCTTCCTTCGATCACGCGGCACCCCCAAACATCGCACAGCCGCTGTACGAGGACGTGGTCCGCCAGCTGCGCAGCGCCCGCCTCGTTGTCGCCACTGGCGAGTTTCAGGCAACCATGCAAGTGTCGCTCGTCAACGATGGTCCGGTGACGCTGCTTCTCGACAGCCGCCGGCGCTTTTGAGAGTTCCGTCGCCGATCGAGACCGACTTGTACGGCAAACGGCTGTGGTGTAAGGTGAATTGATGAGACCTTCAGTCGCGGGCGCTCTGCTCGCATCCATCCTGTTCGCCTCGCCGTCTGCTGCGCAACAACGTCCGCTGGTCACGGAGGATCCGGAAACGATCGGCGCAGGACACATTCTTCTGGAAGCCGGAATCGATTTCGCCGACGACCAGGAATATCCCGTCTCGGGCTTGAAGGGTAATCTCTGGCGCGTGCCGGCGGTCGGCATCAGCGTGGGCCTCAGTTCGATTGCCGAATTGCAGTTCGATGGGGGCCTCAATCACCTCTTGATCGCATCGCGCAACCCCAAGGCGCCATTGGCGTCGGCGCTGACTGTGACCGGCGACTCGACGCATGACGTCGAAGACATTGTCGTCGCCACCAAAATCCGGATAGTCTCCGAGACACCCGGTCGTCCGGCGTTCGGCGTCCGCTTCGCGACCAAATTGCCGAATGCGTCCAACGAGAAGGGCCTCGGTCTGGACACGACCGATTTCTTCGTCTCGATGCTGGTCGCCAAAACAATCGAGTCGATACGAATGGTAGGCAATCTCGGCCTTGGCATCCTCACGGATCCGACGTCGGCGGCCCGGCAGAACGATGTGCTCACCTATGGAGTCTCGTTCGCGCGCGCGGTGACGTCGCACGCGGAGGTCGTCGGAGAGTTGAACGGCCGCGCTTCGACACGCGACAAGGGACCGCTGCCAGGAACAGAGAGTCGCGCATTGTTCCGGTTAGGAACGCGGTACACCTACAACGCCGTGCGCGTTGACGGAGCCGTGTTCTTTGGTCTGACTTCGGTGGACCCGACGATCGGGTTCACAGCGGGCCTGACTTACGTGTTCAACGGCTTCAGGGTGCCGTAGAAGCGCCGAACGGCGGCCACCTCTTCGCCCTGGCGCTCGATCGGCCATCCAAGTTCGCCTCCGACGATGGCAGCTGCACGCGCCAGCGGTTCCTCACCCGGGTCGCCCAGAGCTCCAATCGGAGTGCGTCGCAGCACCGCGTCGGACAGGGTGACCGCCATTTCGCGACGGACGGCGTGAATCAGCTGCGCGCCGATTACCGGCAAATCGGGGGCGATCCGCGTGCGCCAGTCCGGACGTGCTGCGGCGACTTCCAGGACATCGCGGTAGCGCGATCCGTACGCGGCAATCAGATGGGGAATAGTGTCGCTCGGCAGACCCTCATCGTGCTCTCTTCGTCCCTCCGCGATGGCAAAGCCGACATCCCGGATACCACCGCCTGGCAAGACGGTTGTGCCAGTTCGGCACGGCACGGCTTGTCGCCCCAGCTTCGAGAAGACGAGATCCGTCACCTGCTCGGCTGTAGCGCGCGCCGTCGTGTACTTGGCGCTGGCGACGCTGACGAGGCCGTCGACGCCATCCGACGCATGATCTCGCAACTGCATGAGTTTGGCCGGCCCCACATGCGATCCGTTGATCGTGGCCGGCAATACGCCACGGTGGACGAGGGTGACATCACTGAGGGTCAGATCGAGCGCGGGAAACGCCTGATTCAAGTCGGTGATGAACGATGCAACGTCCGCCTCGCTGATCGTCCGGTCGTCCGGCGGGCACACCTGGCCCGACTCCCACGTCCCGAACAAGGCCCGCTCGCGCCACGGCACGAGGAAGAGATACCGGCCGTCGAGCGACCGTCCTCCAAGTGCCTCTTCGCCAGCGTCCCGTTTGGTCACGAGATTCATCGCCTTGACCATCGGGATCCGGGTCGAGATATTGAGCGGCTCGATCAACGCGTCGAGGTCGCCGCCGGTCGCATTGACAAGCAAGCGACACGCGATCTCGAAACAGCCACCCGTCAGGTCGTCTCGTGCCTTGACCCCGGTCACGCGGCGTCCCTCCGTCAGCGGCTCGGTTGCTTCGACATGGTTGGCCAACACGGCGCCATGTTCGAAAGCCGCCAGAACAAAGGCAAACGTCAATCGATCGGACTCCGTGGAGACATAGTCGTGCCATACAGCCGCCCCGGTGAGGCCCTGCCTGCGAAGACCTGGATACAGCTGAATGGCTGTGCCGCGCGAGACGACGTGGCCCGCCGGAAGTCGCAGCGATGCAGGCACTCCGCGATTGCGGCCAAGTGTGACGATGCGATCGAGCGCAAAGCCGACGCGCATGGCCAGTTTGCCGCGCATCAGGGAGCGATAGAGAGGCAGCGCGAACGGCGTCGGCCGAAGCGCATGGGGCGCGATCCGCGCAAAGGCGCGGCGCTCGAGCACTGATTCGCGCGATCGAGAAACGTCGACCGTCTGCAGATATCGCAGGCCGCCGTGGATCGTGCGCAGATGATTGAACGACGCGCCGCCGCCGAAGTCGCCGCGCTCGATGAGCGCGACGCCGAGGCCGCGCTGCGCCGCATCGTACGCGATCGCGAGGCCGTGAATGCCGCCGCCGACGACGAGCAGATCGAAGGTGCGGCCGCTCAGTTGATCGAGATCGCGGGTCATCGAGGCGACATCCTACCAGCGTTCTCCGGGTATAGTTTGGACGTGGCGACGATCGACGACGTCCGTGCGTACTGGAACCGGCAGGTCCACGACCTGAAAATCACGCGGCATCCGGTCGGATCGCGTCCGTTCTTCGACGACCTCGATCAGTATCACTTCGAGAAGCTGCACTACCTGCTCCGGCTCGTGGACTTTGACGGCTACCGCGGTCGAATGGTTCTCGAAGTCGGCTGCGGGGCCGGGACCGACCTGGCCCGCTTCGCCAAAGGCGGCGCGGTTGTCACCGGAGTCGATCTGACCGCGCCGGCGATCGACCTCGCCCGCACGAACTTCGCGCAACTCGGCTTGCCCGGCCGATTCGAGGTCGCCGACGGCGAGCGACTGCCTTTTCCGGACAATACGTTTGACCTGGTGTACGCGCATGGGGTTGTCCAGTACACCGCCAGCCCCGGGCAGATGATCGGCGAGTGCCGGCGGGTGTTGAAACCGGGTGGGGAGGCCATTTTTCAGGTCTACAACCGGTGGTCCTGGCTGTATCTGCTGTCGAAGATGATGAAGGTCGGCCTGGAACACGAAGATGCGCCGGTACTGATGACGTTCAGCATCGGCGAGTTTCGTCGCCTCCTCGCCGGCTTCATCGACGTGCGGGTCGTGCCCGAGCGGTTTCCGGTGAAATCGCGTTTGCACGGCGGATGGAAAGGCGCGCTGTACAACGGCCTGTTCGTCGGCGGATTCAACATGCTGCCGCGACGCCTGGTGCGGCGCTTCGGCTGGCACCTCATGGGGTTCTGTAGGAAATAGCGACATCAATGCTGCGTTTTACGAAAGCCCATGCCTTCGGAAACGACTTCCTCTACGTGTTGAAAACGGACGTGCAGGGCACACCGTTGGATGTCCTGGCGCGGGAGCTCTGCCATCGGCACACGGGCGTCGGCGCGGACGGGTTGATTGTTTACGAACCCACCGCGGCCGGTGCGTCGATGCAACTGCTGAACGCTGACGGAAGCCCTTCGGAAGTGTCGGGGAACGGGGTTCGTGGGCTCGCGGCAATTTTGCTCAGAGATGACGACCGATCGGACGCTCGAGTCAGGATTCAGAGCGACGGCGGCGTCAAGCACCTGACCAGGCTCGAACGATCGGGTCCGCGCCAGCATTTTCGCGCTGCCATGGGGTTGCCCGTTGGACTTCGTCAGGTGCCAATCGACGTATCGGGCGAGACGCTTCAGGCCGCCGTGATGACCTTTGGCAACCCCCAATGTGTCGTTCTGGGACCGTTGCCCGACGACCAGCGCTTCCGGCACCTCGGGCCGGCGCTCGAACGCCACCCGATGTTTCCCGAACGCACGAACGTCGAGTTCGCCTCGGTCGAAGGGCGCGATGTCGTCAGGATCCGCATCTGGGAACGTGGCGTGGGACCGACCAGCTCGTCGGGTACGGGCTCATGCGCGTCGCTGATCGCGGCAGCCGCATTCGGCGGCGCGGCGCGCGACGCCGCGGTGATCGCGCCCGGCGGTTCGCAGCGCGTCGAGTGGCGAGACGACAGCGTCTACCTGACCGGCTGGGCGGAGATCCTTTTCGACGGGACCTGGCTCCGCGCAGAATCTGCCTCCTGACAGATCGCGAATCGATCAGTTTTTTCGCTGACCGCTGCGGCGGCGATGAGGCCCTCCGGCAGTGGCTTGCTCGAGATTCCGCGAAATGCCCCGGAGAGTCGCTGTTGCCCGTGTCGCGGCGTCGGTCGCAGCTTGATAGTTGCCCGAGGCAAGCGTTGTGCGCGCTTCTTGCACCGCACGATCGGCGTCATCGATCGTGGCTCGAGGACCAGCAAGCGTTTTGGGCGGAAGCCGGGCGTTCTGTGCGGACTTGAGGGCGGAGCGCGCCGCCGTCAGGGCGGCAGAAGCGTCGGCCAGCGCGCGCTCTGCCGCATTCCGCGCGCTGGCTTTGCGGACGGCCGTTTCCTTTGCCGCGTTCTGGGCGCGCTCGCGAGCGTCGAGGGCGTGATTCAGGGCCAGCCGGTAATCGCGATCGATCACAGCGTCCCGCGCGCGTTTGAGCGCGTCGCTGGCCGCTACGAATTCGTCGTGCGCAAACTCGTCGGCGCCGGCGGTGCGTGCCGCGTCGATCGCCGTCTGCGCCTCCTGGAGTTCCTTGTCTGGCGGCGTGCCGCACGCCGTGCCGCCGATCGCCGCCGCGAAGGCGATTGGCAGCAACCGTCGGCGGAGCGAGCGCATCCACATGAGTATACGGCGTGGCACGCGGGCTTGCTAAGTGGAGGAGAGCCAGTTGAGCGCGATTCGAGACCTGGCGCCTGACGATCGGCCACGCGAAAAACTATTGCGGCATGGCGCCTCCGCGCTGGGCGACAACGAGCTCGTGGCGCTCGTGATCGGCCACGGGACGCGCGGCAACGGCGCCCTCACGCTCGCCAACGACCTGCTGTCCGAGTGCGGTGGTCTCCACGGGCTGACGCGATCGACCTGCGACGACCTTGCGCGTGTCAGCGGCATTGGCAGAGCGCGCGCCGCGCAAATCGTCGCGGCCGTGGAGCTCGGTCGGCGCACGCTCGCCCATGCTCCAAGCGCCCGCGTGCGGATCAAAGGGCCGCGCGAGGCCGCCGATTATCTGATGCCCCGGTTCGGCGGACGTGCGGTCGAACAGTTCGGCGTTCTGCTGCTCGACAGTCGCCACCGCGTGATGCGCTCGGCCATCCTTGCAGTCGGGACGCTGAATTCGTCCGCCGTGCTGCCGCGCGAAGTGTTTCGCGAGGCAGCCATTGGCGGTGCGGCCGCGATCGTGGTCTTCCACAACCATCCGTCGGGCGATCCGGCGCCGAGCGCGGAAGATGCGGAGCTCACGCGCCGATTGGCCGCGGCTGGCGCGCTGATGGGCATCGACGTCGTCGATCATGTGATCCTCGGCGACGCGCGCTACTGCAGCTTCAAGGAATCCGGTGGGTGGTGAGGATTGCCGTTCGCCGAGTAACATTACATACACATCGAGCCATGTCGATCAAAGCTTTTCGCGTCTTCGAGGAGAACAAGACGATTGCCGCACGGGTGGTTCAGATTGAGCTGAACGATCTCGATGCCGGCGCCGTCGTGATCAGGGCGGCATATTCGAGCGTGAACTACAAGGATGCGCTTGCCGCAACCGGCGCGGGCAAGATTATGCGCCGGTTTCCCCTCGTCGGCGGCATCGACGTCGCAGGAACGGTTGAATCGAGCACCGATGCCAGGTACAAGGCAGGCGATGCGGTTCTGGTCACCGGATACGATCTCGGCGTCGCCCACGACGGCGGATATGCGGAATACGTGCGTGTTCCAGCCGAATGGATCGTTCCGATCCCTGCGGGCCTGACGCTTTTTCGGGCGATGGCGATAGGGACGGCGGGGTTTACCGCGGCGCTGTCGGTGGTCGAGATGGAGCGCAACGGGCTCGCGCCCGGCCAGGGGCCGGTTATCGTTACCGGCGCGACGGGTGGGGTTGGCAGCGTTGCCGTTCAGTGTCTGGCGACACGCGGTTACAGGGTGACCGCGCTGACCTCCAAGGCGTCCGAGAGCGATTACCTGAAGACGCTCGGTGCAACCGACGTCATCGTACGGACCGCGCTGCAGATGGGAACGCGTCCCCTCGAGAAGGCGACGTGGGCGGGCGCGGTCGATCCGGTCGGCGGCGACACGCTCGCGTGGCTGACGCGCACGATGATGCCCGGCGGCAGCATCGCAAGCTCCGGATTGGCCGGCGGCACCGAGCTGCACACCACCGTCCTGCCGTTCATCCTGCGCGGCGTCAAGCTGCTCGGCATCGACTCGGTGATGTGTCCTGCGGAGACGCGCCGCGACGTGTGGCAGCGACTGACGACCGACCTGAAGCCCGCGCACCTCGACGCGATGGCGCGCGAGATCTCGCTCGACGAGCTGCCGATGGCCTTCGAGACGCTGCTCAAAGGCGGAGCTCGAGGGCGATTCGTCGTCAAGCTCTGATAATCTCAACTGTGGACGCGCGATCGGAGTTGAGCCAACGGTGAAACTGCTGTACTTCGACTGTTTTTCGGGCATTTCGGGCGACATGGCGCTGGGCGCGCTCGTCGACGCCGGTCTGCCGCTCGACGAACTGCGGCGCGCGTTCGGCAGCCTCGCTCTGTCTGGCGTGCACGTCCATGCCGACCGCATCCTGCGCGCAGGCGTGTCGGCTACGAAATTCACCGTCCACGCGCACGATCACGATCACCACCACACGCACGATCACCATCACGAGCACTCTGCAGGATCCACCGAGCACTCTACAGGATCCACCGAGCACTCTGCAGGATCCACGAGTCACGCCCCGCACCGGAGTCTTCCGGAAATCTTCGAGCTGATCGATCAGTCCGCCTTGTCTGGGCAAGGCCGCGATCGAGCGAAAAGAATGTTCCGGCGACTGGCTGAAGCCGAAGCGGCAATTCATCACATGCCGGTCGAGCAGGTGCACCTGCACGAAGTAGGTGCGCTCGATTCGATCCTCGACATCGTCGGGATCGTCTTCGCGCTCGAATGGGTCGGCGCCGATCGCATCGTCTGTTCGCCGCTCAACGTGGGAGGCGGAATGGTGCAATCGGCGCACGGGCTGTTCCCGGTTCCGGCGCCTGCGACGGTCAAGCTGCTCGGAAACGCGCCGGTGTACAGCGGCGCCGTTCAGAAGGAACTGGTGACACCGACCGGTGCGCTGATCGTGACCGAGTACGCCGCGTCGTTCGGGCCGATTCCGCCAATGTCGGTCGAACAGGTCGGATACGGCGCCGGCGAACGTGATAATCCGGCGACGCCGAATGTGCTTCGTGTCCTGATCGGCACTGGCGCCGAGCAGGCGCAGACCGAGCGGGTGACTGTCATCGAATGCGAAATCGACGACATGAATCCACAGATCTTCGGCGTGGCGATGGAACAGCTGTATGCCGCCGGGGCGCTCGAGGTGTACTACGTTCCGGTTCAAATGAAAAAGAACCGTCCGGGAACGCTGCTCACGGTCGTCGTCGCGCCCGAACGGCGGGCGGCCATCGTCGAGACCATCTTTCGGGAAACGACGACGATCGGGCTGCGGCACCACGACGTGGAGCGCGAGTGCCTCCAGCGGGAAATCGTTCAGGTGGAGACGCCGATCGGCGCCGTGCGCTTCAAGGTCTCGTCCCGCAACGGCCGCGAGATCACCGCGACGCCCGAATTCGACGACTGTGCGCAGTTGGCGGCGTTGAACCATTTGCCGGTGAGGGAGGTGCAGCGCATCGCGGTCACGTCCTACACCGAGCGGCGGCAAACACGGTGAATCGCTTCTTTCTGACGACCGCCATCGACTACGTCAACAGCCGTCCCCACCTGGGCACGGCGTACGAGAAGGTGTGCGCCGACGTCATCGCTCGTTACAAGCGTCTGTGTGGCTACGACACGCGCTTCCTGATGGGGAACGACGAGCACTCCCAGAACGTGTTCAAGCAGGCGGCCGAACAGGGACTCGATCCGCTCGCGTATTGCGACCTCATGGAGCACGAGTTCCGCCGAACGTGGCAGCGCCTCGACGTGTCGTTCGACGATTTCATTCGCACCACCGAACCGCGTCACAAAGCCGGCGTTACGGATCTGGCCAATCGGATTTACAACGCTGGCGACATCTACGAAGGCGTCTACGAAGGTTGGTACTGCGTCAGCTGCGAGGAGTTCAAGCAGGAGAAGGATCTGGTCAACGGCAACTGCCTGCTCCATCCGACGCTGAAGCCGGAGTGGATTCGCGAGAAGAACCATTTCTTCAGGCTGTCGAAGTACCAGCAGCCGCTGCTCGATCACTTCACCGCGCATCCCGACTTTCTCCAGCCGGAGATCCGCCGCAACGAAATCCTGCGTCTCATCGAAGGCGGCCTGACCGACATCTCCGTCAGCCGGGCAGGGCAGTCGTGGGGCATCCCCTTGCCCTTCGATCCGGCGAGCGTCGTCTACGTCTGGTTCGACGCGCTCATCAACTACGCCTCGGCTGTCGGCTTGGGCGGCGACCGCGAGATGTTCGAGCGCTGGTGGCCGGCGGATCTCCATGTCATCGGCAAGGACATCACGCGGTTTCACGCCGTCATCTGGCCGGCGATGCTGATGTCCGCGAAGCTTGCGCTGCCGCGTCACGTGTTCGGTCATGGATTCATGACGATGAACGGCCAGCGGATGAGCAAATCGCTGGGCACGGTCATCGATCCCATCGTTGCGGCCGAGCGCTTTGGCCCGCAGGGGCACGATCCGCTGCGGCTGTATCTCGTGAAGGAAATCATCTTCGGCAGCGACGGCGATTTCACATGGGAGCGGTACGACGATCGGTACAACGCCGATCTCGCCAACAACCTGGGCAACCTGGTCAGCCGGGTCACCGCCATGGCGTATCGGTATCGCAATGGGCGGTTGCTGCCGGTGCGCGCCGGATCCGATCAGCTCCTCCGCCTCGGCGACCAGGTGGTCGCCGAGTACCAGCGCGCGATGGATGCCTTTGCGCTGCACGACGGTGCGGCTGCTGCGTACCGCTTGATTGACGGCGCGAACGAGTTCATCGCGTCAACCTCTCCATGGTCGCTGGCGAAGGATCCCGGTGCGGCCGACCAGTTGACGCAGGTCCTGTTCGACGCGGCAGAAGCCATTCGACTCGCCGCCGTGCTGCTCGAACCGATCATGCCGACGTCGAGCCGCGAAATCCTGCGGCGGGTGGGGGCTGGAACGACCGAGCTCAGGTTCGATCGCGACGGCCGCTGGCGAAACGACGGCGAGCGCGTGCTTGTGCAAGACGGCCCGTTATGGCCCCGGAAGGAGCAGACGACTGTGAGCGACGACCATCAGACCAATCCGGCGCCGGCAGTTCCCGAGCCGTCTGCGGCGGTTGCACCAGCTGCACCGGCTTCGCCAGGCGCGCCCACCGCTTCGTCGGCGCCGGCCGCGGCCTCCGATCGCATCTCGATCGACGACTTCATGAAAGTCGAGCTTCGCACGGCGAAGGTGCTCGCAGCGGAGCGCGTGCCGAAGTCGAACAAACTGCTCAAACTGTCGGTGGACGTCGGCACCGAACACCGCACCCTGGTCGCCGGCATCGCCGAGGCCTACGAACCGGAGATGCTGGTCGGCAAGACCGTCGTCATTGTGTTCAATCTGAAGCCGGCGAAGCTGATGGGTATCGAGTCGAATGGCATGGTCCTCGCCGCCAGTCCGGACGGCGGCAAGCCGATTGTCGTCGGTTTCGGCGATCCCCCGCCCGCCCCGGGTACGCGCGTTCGCTGATCGCTGTGATCGACAGCCATTGCCATCTGGCGGACGAGACGTTTGCCGGCGACCTGGGAGCGGTCGTCGAGCGCGCGAAGGCGGCGGGCGTCGAGCGGGCGCTCGTCATCCTCGAAGCGGGCAACACCAGGGAAGCGGCGCAGGCCACCCGCCTCGACACGTTGTGGGCCGACGTGCGGTTTTCGATTGGCGTGCATCCGCACCAGGCGCATCAGTTCGGTGACCATCCGGCGCGTGCGGCGGCGGTCGTCCGCGAGCAGATCCTCATCACTCCGACAGCACGCGCCGTGGGCGAGATCGGCCTCGATTACCATTACGACTTCTCGCCGCGAGACATCCAGCAGGCGGTATTCCGGGCGCAGTTGCGGCTGGCACGTGAACTGGATCTGCCAGTGGTCATCCACACGCGCGAGGCCGAGGAAGATACCGTCGCGATTCTGCGGGACGAGCGGATCCACCGCGGCGTGCTGCACTGCTTTACGGGAACCCCTGCGCTGGCGGAGGCAGGACTGGCGCTCGGGTTCTACGTGTCGTTCGCGGGCATTCTGACCTTTCCAAAAGCCGGGGAATTGCGTGCGACGGCGCGGCGCGTGCCCCTCGATCGGCTGCTGACCGAAACGGACAGTCCGTTTCTCGCCCCCGTGCCGGTCCGCGGCAAACGCAACGAGCCCGCTCATGTGGGGCGGGTCGTCGACACGCTCGCAGCCGTCCACGAAACGGATGCCCCACACATCGCCAGCCGCACGACCGCCAACTTCCACAGTCTGTTCCGGCCGTGATAAAGTCCTAACCGAATAACTGTGGAAAAATCGCTGGCCCTGTCGCAGATCTTCGAACCGATACGCGCAGACCTCGAGAAGGTCGATTTGGAGTTCGCGCGACACGTGCAGTCGCAGGTCGAGCTCATTCCGCGCATCGGCAAGTACATTCAGACCAGCGGCGGCAAGCGCATCCGGCCGGCCGTCCTGCTGATGGCGTCGCGGCTGGCGGGGTACGAAGGCGATCGAGCGGTTTTGTATGCCGCCGTCGTGGAGTTCATCCACACGGCGACTCTGGTCCACGACGACATCATCGACGATTCCGACCTTCGACGGGGCCGGCAGGCCGTGCACTCGCGGTGGGGCAACGACATCACCGTCCTCCTGGGCGACTACCTTTACATCAAGTCGATGGCGATGGCGCTGACGCACGATATGCTGGAGATCATCCGGCTCTTGTGCGAGGTCACTCTGCGCATGATCGAAGGCGAGTTGTATCAGCTGACGAAGAACGGAGACGCGGACATCACCGAGGACGAGCACTTCGATATCATGCGCCGCAAGACCGCATACCTCTTCGGCGGGTGCGCGCAGATCGGCGGCATGCTGGGAGGCGTGACGCGAGAGCAGGAAGAGGCCCTGCGCGAATACGGCTTCAATCTCGGGATGACGTTTCAGCTGGTGGACGATCTGCTGGATTTCACCGGCAGCGCCGAGGCCGTCGGCAAGCCTATTGGCAGCGACCTGCGCGAGGGCAAGGTGACGCTGCCGCTGATCCACCTGCAACGCCAGCAGCATGACGGCGTTGGACGACGCATCGTGCGCGACACGATCGCGTCCCGCAGCATCTCGACAGAGCAGTGGCACGAATTGCTCCGCAGCCTCAAGGAGCACGCCTCGATCGATTACGCATATCGGCGTGCCGTCGAGTTCGCAGACCGCGCGAAAAAGCCGTTGTACGCGTTTTCCGCAAGCTCGGAGCGCGATGCGCTGCTCGCGTTGCCCGATTACGTACTGGCGCGCGATCGGTAGGCTGGTGGTCTGTTTCGTGCCCTTGCCGCCTGTGCGGTCCATGAATTGATAACCTTCCGCGTCGATCCGCTCACCCTCGAAATCGATGCCGGCGACATCGCCGCCCAGGCGACCGACGCCATCGTCAATGCCGCAAACAACCATTTCTGGATGGGCGCCGGCGTCGCGGGTGCGATCAAGGCGCGTGGCGGCGCGAGCATCGAGAGCGAAGCCATAGCGCAGGGACCGGTCGAGCCTGGCGAATGCGTGATCACCTCCGGCGGTCGGCTGGCGGCGCGTCATGTCATTCACGCCGCCGTCATGGGTCAGGATCTGCGGACATCGGCTGAGTTGATCGGGCGCGCGACGACGAACGCTCTCGTTATGGCGGATGCAAACCGGCTGGCGTCGATCGCCCTGCCGGCGTTCGGTACGGGTGTCGGCGGATTTCCGATCGCGGACTGCGCCGTCGTCATGATGGGCGCGATTCGCGATGCGGCTCCGGAACTGGCGTCGCTGCGCCTGGTCCGACTGGTACTCTTCGGACAGGCCGCTTACCGCGCCTTCGCGGAGAGCGCGACCGAAATGCTGAAGCCCGGAGCTTCGCCCGCGCGTCCACCAGGCGCATAAGGCCCGAGCTCCATGTCGAAACCGGAAGAACGCCTCAAAGAACTTCGTGATGCCATCCGGTATCACGAGGAGCGGTATTACCTCCACAACACTCCTGAGATCTCCGACGAGGAATTCGATCGGCTACTGCACGAACTCGAACAGCTCGAGGCGGACAATCCGGACCTCGTGGTTGCG
>JBKPDW010000013.1:0-14161 GCA_046728115.1 Acidobacteriota bacterium
CATTGTCTGGGCGGCCCAGAAGACGCCGGAAACGCCCTACACCGGAGTCAACAAGCCGATCTGGCATATCGCCGACATTCTCAAGTCGCATCAGGGACAGGCGCGCTGGGAAGAGAAAGTGGTTCTGACGCGCGACTTCGATGGTCGTTACGTCCAGATGGCCCCGGGGGACAAGGCCAAGTGCATGTTCTACGCAGACGACCGCGTCTTCGGCTGGGTCTATAGCGGCGCTGTGAACATGACTATCGACGGCCAGGAGCCCAAGGTCTTGTCGAAGGGCTGGGTGTTCAACGTGGCACCACGCCTGTCCTTCTGCATGGAGACTGTCGGCACCGAGCCGGTTGTGTATTACCGCAACACGCCCGCCGGGCAGGTGCCGTCTTATCCGGAAAGCGAAACCCCGACGCCCATTCCCGGCTACAAATATATCAAGACCAAGATCACCTCCACCGGCGGCTACGACTCCTTCAACGTGCCGTTCTTCAATGTTACGGAGTATGGCGATTCGAAGCGCACGGGTGAGCGCTTCCTGTATGACGGCCATACCTCTTCCAACTTGAACATCGGAATGAACCTCACGGAGCTGCCGCCCGCCAGCAACTGGGGTCACTGGCACGCCAACATGGTGGAGCTCTGGGTCAATGTGTACGGCAATGTCTGTGCGCTCATCTCCGGCGTCGGCGTCGTCCATGGCGAACTCGGCGACGTGATCAATGCCAATGAAGAACGGTGGCATCGTGCCACTAGCTGCCCCAACACCGGCAAAAGCATACGCATGGCGATGACACCGCGGAGCAAGGAAGGCCAGGTCCACTATTACCAGGTCGACCAGCGGCCCGGGGGGCAATAGGTCTGCCTGTGATCCGCAAAAAAACCGCGCCGGCTTGAAAGAGTTCGACTGAATTCGGCAAATCGCTAAGCATGGCGTGGCATGCCCGGCGACCAGCCGCAACGCTTACTGATTAACGACCGGGACAGCGTTCTATGCATCCGTCGTTGACGACGCGGTGTCGGCTCTCGCCAGTGCGCGCTCAGCGCCATGGTCGTATTACACGCTCGCCGAATCCGTCACCCACGAAAAGTCGCCATGTGTTTTGAAACCTGGAGACACACCACTGCTCGCCAGATCGGCGTTACACGTGGGTCAGGCGAACTCTGGCCGTGCCGGGAAGTCGATGATGATGTCGCTGCAGCGCTGCTCGTGGTTCTGGATGAACCTAGAGGGCGCTGACGGTGACGTAGTATCCGTCGAGATCTCGGACGGCGAACTCCTTCGTTCGAGTATTCGGGTTCACATGAGGCTCCTCGTCCAGCCGAGCGACGAGTCCGCGGGCCCTTTGCACTGCGAGGTCGAAGTCGTCGACGCGAAAGAACAAGAGGAGTCCGTTTCCTGGTGTCGCATGGTCAGGACTCATCAAGGAGGGGTGCTCGTGGGCGCCCCATTGGTGGAGACAGAGCAGGACAGTGCCGTCCGAGTCCAGGAGTTGGCCAAAGTGGTCGTGGGCCGGCGCCGTCTCCGCCTGGCCGAAGAGGGACTGGTACCACCTAAAACTCGCGCGGACGTCGTTCACCCCGATGATCGTCCAAGTGCGCTTCATGGCAATCCTCCGGCGGCCCGCTCAGACAGTAGCATCGACGCGACTGCGTCGACCGTGACGTTGACACCGAAGTGCTCGAGCGCGTGGACGGCGCGGGCTTTGGCCCGGCGAGTAGTCGCCGAGTATTTCCGAATCGACCCGCCGACGCTTCAGAAAGCCGACGGCGTTACCAACGCCACCATCTCTGCGATCCTCGTTGCCCGTGCAGATAATTGAGAGGTGGCAGAGTCGTACATCGGGTATTCGGTCGGCCGCGACACTTACGAACGGTCGAGCTTCCGTGTCATGACCTTTCTCATTGGCGCGTTTGAGAGTTACTCGGCGTCAGCTTCAGCAGCTTGCCGCCGGCACCATCGGTCAGCACATAGATAGCACCGTCCTGAAAGACGCGCACGTCGCGGATCCGCTGGGCGAGATCCGTCAGCAGCGGTTCCTCGTTGACGACCTTATCGTCTTTGTCCAACTCCAGACGGAAAATCGCCTGGCCGGCCAGGCCACCCACCAGCACGCTGGTCTTCCACTGCGGAAAGAGGTCGCCCCGATAGAAGACCAGGCCAGACGGCGCGATGACCGGGTCCCAGTAATACCGCGGCTGCTCGAGCCCCGGCTTCTCGACGATGGCGTCGCCGATCTTCGTGCCGGGATAGTTGATGCCGTGCACGATCACCGGCCAACCATAGTTCTTGCCCTTCTCGATCAGATTCAGCTCATCGCCACCCCGCGGACCATGTTCAACTTCCCAAAGCCGTCCATCGGGTGCGAAAGTCAAACCCTGTGGCGTGCGATGACCCATCGACCAGACTTCCGGCAGGCCAAGCGCCGGATTGCCGGGCGCCGGCTTGCCTTCTGGCGTGATGTGGATGACCTTGCCCAGGTATTTGTCGGGTTGCTGCGCCTGCATCGGAATTGGATCGCCGGTGGATCGGTCCCCAAGAGCGACGAACAGGTTGCCGTCCTTCGGATCGATGGCGATGCGAGAACCGGTCTGGCTCACCGCTCTGTTGGTGAACGGGGTGCCCTGAAAGATGGTGTGCACATTCGACAGCGTGCCCGCGTCCTCATCCAACGTGGCACTGTCGACAGCTTGGACGCAATTGTCGGCATCAATAATGCGCATGTAGACGAAGAAGATTCTGTGATTGCTCGCGAAGTTCCGATCCAACGCGACGTCGAGGAGGCCGGCTTGTCCGCGGAAATACACCGGCGGCAGATTTGCGGTGATGGTATGCAACGCCGAACCATCCCTGTTGAGGATGCGGAGGCGGCCCGGCTTCTCCGTGATGAGAAAACGTTCGCTGGGTAGGAGCGCGACCGCCCAAGGGTTGTCCAAGCCGCTGGCGATGGTTGTGACCGCGACGTCCGTCGTCTTGTGATAGGGAGCATGCGTCTGCCCCGGAAACACCGGATGATCGGTATCCAGTTCTGGGGAGCGCCTGTCGATGGGCTGGCCTTCGACCGTGAATTTCTCGAAGGACCGGCGGGTGGTGCCCGCGTTGCCGCGACCGGCAGGCGCCGTCTGGGCCCTCAGCAATGCGGGAAGGATCGCCAGTGCGACGACGCCGATCATCACGAATCGTTTCATTTCAGTCTCCATATTGTCTAGAAGCCATCTCACAAATAGCCGGCATCGGACTCAACACCCTCGGCGCCATTTGGATAGGTCAACACTGCCGACTGTTCGGGAGTAATCCGATTGTGGGGAGCGGCATCGCCATCGCCGTCGGTTCGATTCGCTATGCGGCTCGCCAGCTCCAACGTTACTCCGCCTTTAGCGCCGGCGTACACGTTCGCGACCCAAATTCCCTTGTCGGCCTTCCCGGGAGCCATCGCAGTGGTCGACAAGCCGTTGGTGCGGTTGAGGAACTCGTTGAACACGTTGAATGACACGAGGCCAAACTGAACGGCCGCGACCTCTTTCGCGCCTTTATTGGTGTACTGAACGGTGTGGTGAATGCCGTCCGTCGTGTACTGAGACCGCTCCCTATAGACTGCGGTGTAGGACGTGATGGTGACCGGCGCGTCAGCTTGCTGAACAATTTTTGTGACTGGCTTGATGTCGGCTCGCGCTCTCGCGTCAAACGTGGCGCACGCCAGCACTGTGGCCAACCAGACCTTCGCGATGGATATCTTCATCGTCGCTCTCCTTCAAAGCGCCGCCTGGGGGAAGGCTGGGCTTTCAGCGCGACGAGTTGGCCGCGCATCGTACCTCGAAAGCTCGACCGTGCGTTTGGGTTTTGTTGTGCGGCGAGACTCCGATCGCGGTGTGGCTCAAGTGGCGACGAAACAAAGGCGAATCTGCTAGGATCTGATGTTGCTTTTCGAGGCATTCTCGGAGCAGCCGCAGACCTGCAAATCAGGTCCGCGCTACTTGCTACCTGCTCTGTAGGATGACCGGTGACATCGGAAATTCAGATGAGAGGAGATTACTGAAATGAGAATGCCAGGGTTTGCTGCAGAAGCGACACTATACAAAGCAAGCGGTCAGTATTACACGGCTCCGATCTATGGCGACTTGAGAGCCTCCCGGGGAGTGCTCCCACAACTCCCGAGACAGGTTGAAGAGTGCTATGCGTGGTGCAATCTGAGCGGCGAAGACCCCTTGACCTGTTTCTTTAGGTGCGGCAGTGGATTCCCGGACGGCGGGGGTGGCAACGGTGGTGGGGGTGGGGGTGGAGAGAGCTGCAGACCGGGTTGTGGGCCATGCCGACGTGTCGGAAGTCGGTGGCAGAAGGTCTGCGTGACCGGCGATTGCGATACCCGCACGGTTGCGTGCCGCCCTTAAGGTCCTCTAAAAGGAATTAGTGGAGCGGGCTACGGGGATCGAACCCGTGTCCGAGGCTTGGGAAGCCTCTGTACTACCATTGTACGAAGCCCGCAAAACAGGTGGTCAATCAGCGAGTTTCCGAGTTGGTGACTCCACACCGTACACTCGCCAGTTCACCAATTCTACCGGATCACGATCGTATGAGCGCAACCACTTCGTCGCGCTTCTGGGCCATCAGCTCCGGTGTCGTGGCTTCGAGATTCAGGCGCAGCAGCGGCTCCGTGTTCGAGGGCCTCACGTTGAAATGCCACGTGAGATACTCGATTGAGATGCCGTCCAGTGTGTATTGCCTGGCGTCCGCGTACCGGGCGGCGAGTTGCTCGAGCTTGGCGGGCACGAGATCCATGTGCGCGAGCCGGGTGTTGATCTCTCCCGAGATGAAATAGCGCTTCGCCAGCGGCTGCAGGAGATCGTGCAGGCTGGCGTTCTTCTTCGACATCAACTCCAGCATCAGCACGGCCGGGATGAACCCGTTGTCGGCGAAAAAATTGTCGCGGAAGTAGTAATGACCGGTCACCTCGCCGCCGAAGATGGCATTCGACTCCCGCATGCGCTGCTTGATGAACGCGTGCCCGACCCGGTTCATCAGCGCCGTGCCGCCATAGCGTTCAACGGTGTCCCTGACCGCGACGCTGGCGCGGAGGTCGTAGACCACCGATGCGCCCGGATGCCGCATCAGGAAGGCTTCGGCCAGCAGCGCCGTCACGAAATCGCCCGACACGAACTGGCCGGTGCCGTCGATGAAAAAACAGCGATCCGCATCGCCGTCCCATGCGATGCCGACGTCGGCCTTCTCGGCCGTCACGCGCGCGACGATGTCACGGCGATTTTCCTCGATGAGCGGATTGGCTTCGTGGTTCGGAAAGCGGCCATCGATCTCGAAACACAGCCTCGTCGTCCTGCAGGGGAGCCGCTCGAAGATTTTAGGCGCGACGAGTCCGGCCATGCCGCTCCCGGCGTCGAGGACGACGTTGAACGGCTTCACGATCGACGGATCGATGAACGAGAGAACGTGATCGACGTACGGCGCCAGGATGTCCTTCGACGTGACGCGCCCGCGCGCGACAGCGGGTGCCGGCAGCCGATCGTTGGCGATCATCTCGCGGATGTCGCCGATGCCCGCATCGCCGCTGAGCGGAAGCGCCTCCTGCCGCACCAGCTTCATGCCGTTGTACTGCTTCGGATTGTGAGACGCCGTGATCTGCGCTCCGCCGTCATGCCGGCCGGTCGCGACGGCAAAGTACAGCATGTCGGTCGCCAGCATGCCGTAGTCGACGACATCGGCACCCTGCGACACCGCGCCATCGATGAAAGCGGCAGTGAGCGCCGGAGAGGACAAGCGCATGTCGCGACCGACAGCGATGTGTTTCGCTTTCAAGTACACGACGAAGGCCGTGCCGACGGCCTTGGCTGTGTCCTCGTTCAGCTCGGCTGGATAGAGGCCCCGAATGTCGTAGGCCTTGAAAATGTCGGGGTTCAGGGATACGGCCATGGGTCAATACTAAAGGGCTGATCGGGTGATGGCTACTGGCAGATCAAGCGACTGTAGTCCGTCACGACACTTTTATCGCCCAGGACGACGCCGTTGTCGACCTTTGCGCTCCGGCCGATGTGGCAGTGCCGGCCGAGAATCGATTGCCGCACGGACGCTTCCTGGCTGATTCGCGTATTCGCCCACACGATGGCGCGCTCGACCGACGCGTGCTCCTCGATGTGGCACCGCCGGCCGATCACGCTGTACGGACCGATGCGGGCGCCGGCCTTGATCACCGCGCCTTCGTCGATGAACGACGGCCCGTCGATGGAGGCGCCGTCTTCCACGCGGGCCTGCGGCGACTGGAAGGCGCAGCCAGGTGCCGTCGCGAACGGCGCGGCGCGGTATCGGCCCTCCATGATGTCCTGGTGCACCTGCATGTATTTTGCGGCGGTCCCGATGTCGATCCAGTAGCCGCGGTACGTATAGGCGACGAAGACCTCGCCGCGCTCGACGAGCGACGGAAAGAAGCTGCGCTCGATCGACCAGGGCGTGTCCTTGGGAATCCGATCGAAGGTGTCGGGCTCGAGGACGTAGATGCCGGCGTTGATCGTATCGCAGGTGATCTCGTCAGCGTTCGGTTTCTCGAGAAAGCGTCGGACGTTGCCGTTCGCATCGGTTTCGACGAGCCCGTACGCGGTCGGATTCTCAACCGGCGTGAGGACAATCGTCGCCTTGGCCCTGCGTTCGCGATGCAACGCGATGACCGCCGCCAGATTCACCTCAGTCAGCACATCGCCGTTGAAGACGACGACCGATTCGCGCAGCGAATCGCCTGCATAGCGCACCGCACCTGCAGTGCCCAGCGGCGCCGGTTCTACCACGTAGCGGATCGCGATCCCGAGTTCGCTGCCGTCTCCGAATATCTCCTCGATACGCCGCGGCTGATAATTCAAGCTCAGCACGACTTCGTCGATTTCCGGAACCTGCTTGAGCAGGTCGAGTTGATAGTGGAGAAACGGCCGATTGAAAATCGGGACGATCGGCTTGGGCGTGTGGATCGTCAGCGGTCGCAGCCGCGTACCCTTGCCCCCAGCGAGCAGGATCGCTTTCATCGCAACCACCGATGATATCATGTGACCGCGGCGCGCCATGAACCTTCCGAACTCGCTCACGGTCACGCGGATCTTCCTCGTGCCGTTGCTCGTCGTGGTGCTGCTGACCAAGTTCGAAGGACGCCAGATTTTCGGTGTGCCGAAGGAATTCATCGGCGCGGCGATTTTCGGTCTCGCATCACTCACCGATTGGGCCGACGGATATCTCGCGCGTCGTCGCGGACAGATCACGCCGCTCGGCCAGGTGATCGATCCGCTCGCCGACAAGCTGCTCACGTCGGCCGCGCTCATTTCGCTGGTGCAGATGGATCTCGCGCAGTCCTGGATGGTCGCCGTGATCATCGGCCGTGAATTCGCCGTCACCACGCTGCGCAGTCTGGCCTACGCGCGCGGGATCGCGATGCCGGCATCGCCGCTGGGAAAGGTCAAGATGGTCGCGCAGGTTATTGCCATCCTGGCGCTGATCCTCGCGCACGGACAGATCCGCGAGTTCTTCGTGATCGGGCAGGCCGCGCTGTGGGTGGTCGTCGTAACCGCGCTCGTGTCGGCGGCCGACTACTTCCGGCGGTTCAATCTGTTTCCCTCGCCGCGGGTCTGAGACGACGGAGGCCACACAGGCCGCCCGCTCATTGCGGTCGTTGTCGTCAGCCTCCGGAGGGCTTCGCTTGGGCCTGCGCCTTCAGCTCCCCAAGCTGCTTCTGCGCGACTTCGAGATACTCGCTGCGCTCGAATTCCTGCACCAGCTTCTCGAGATACGGCAACGCTTCGGCAGTCAATTTGATCTTGATGAGGGATTCGGCCAGGTAGAAGTAGACGGCATCGCGCCCGGTGTAATCAGGGTCCTGCTTCAGCAGATCCTTGAACCGATCGATCGCACCGGGGTACCACCGCTGGCGAAAATAGAAGAACCCGACGAGATAGTTCGACTCGCTCAACCGATCGCGGGACTCGCGCAGCTTGGTCTGAACTTCAGGCATCAGCTCGCTGTTGGGGTACCGATCGATGAAGGCCTGAAATTCCTTGATGGCCTCGCGCGTTTCTGTCTGATCGCGTTGTGGACCACGCATCTGGCGGAAATGTGCCAGGCCGATCTTGTACTGCCCGTAGTCGGCTCGCGGGTTGGTCGGGTAGTAGGAGAGAAACTCCTTGAACTCGTTGATGGCGAGCACCAGGGCTTCGGAAGACCCCTCGCCGAGATACGTATCGCCGATGGCCAGCTTCGCATCGGGCCGAAACGGACTCTGCGTATAGGTTTCGGTAATCTGTTTGAAGAACTCGCGCGCGGTCAGCCACTTCTTTTTGGCGAGCGCGTCGTTGCCCTTGTCGAACAAGAACTTGTCGGGTTCGGTCGTGCCGGGTGGAACGAGGCCTCGCTGATGTGGCCCGCAGGCGGCGAGGAGCCCCACGACGGCGACGAGAATCCAGATGCGAGCGCGTTGAGCGCGGAGATCAATCACGTTGTTCAGCCAGCCACCGATACTCGGCCGCCAGGCCCTCTTCGAGCGACACCGTCGGCGCGAACCCCAGGTCGTTCCGCGCCAACGACGTGTCGGCGTAGGTATGCCGCATGTCGCCCCTCTGCGCGGGATCGGACGTAACGAGCGGCGGGCGGCCGGCCACGCGGCCGATCATCTCGATCACCTGATTCATCGACACGCGCGATCCGCCTCCAACATTGTACACGCGCCCCGGAACGCCTCGGGTCGCGGCGGCAATGGTCGCGCTCACTGCATCGCTGACGAACGTGAAGTCGCGTGTCTGCTCGCCGTCGCCGTACAGCGGAAACGGCTCACCGCGCAGTGTGGCCCGCAGGAACTTGTGAAAGCCCATGTCGGGCCGCTGCCGGGGGCCATAGACCGTGAAATAGCGCAGCGAGACCGTAGGCACGCCGTAGCTGGCGAAATACAGGTAGCACAGCTGCTCGGCCGCCAGCTTCGTGACCCCGTACGGCGAGACTGGTTGCGGCAGCGCGTCCTCGCGCATGGGTAGAGCCACGTGATCGCCGTACACCGATGAGCTCGACGCGTACACGAGCCGTTCCAATCTCATGCCTATACAGGCCTCGAGCAGAGCCTGCGTGGCTTCGATGTTGTGCACCGTGTAGATGGAGAAGTCGAGTCCCCAGCTCTTGCGCACGCCAGCCTGCGCGGCCAGATGAAACACATGCGTGCGATCCGACAGCAGCGCTGCGAGATCGGCGTCCTGAATCCGCGATTCGACGAACCGGAAGGACGGATGGGTAGTCAGCGACGCGAGATTCCGCTCCTTGATGGCGCGGGGGTAATAGTCGGTAAAGCAGTCGATGCCGACGACGTGTGCGCCGTGTTCGAGGAGTCGTTCGGCGAGCGTCGATCCGATGAACCCTGCGCTGCCGGTGACCAATGCCTTCATGCAAACAATTCGCGAATCCGTTCGGGGAGTCGCTGCGGCCGTCCATCGGCATCGAGCGTGGCATGAATGGTCATGCCGGTTGCCAGCGTCGCCCCGTCGGCGCAGCGAACGACCTCGTACACGAACTGGACGCGCACGAGCGACACCAGCGACGCGCTCGTCACCACCTCGATGTCATCGTCGTACTTCGCCGACTCGCGATACGTGCAACGAGCTTCGATGACCGGCAGCGAGAAGCCGTCGGTTTCCATCTCTCGATAACTCCAGCCGCTCGCTCGCAGCCAGTCGGTCCGACCAATCTCGAACCAGACGAGATAGTTGGCGTAGTACACGACGCCCATCTGGTCGGTTTCGGCGTAACGTACGCGGATTCGCGATCGGCGCGCTTCGCTCATCGGGGGACGGCTGGCGGCGCGACCGCCGCGAGCGCGGCGGTCTTCAGCGCGCGCGTGGCCCGTTCGGGATCGGGCTGGTGAAAGATGGCAGAGCCCGCAACGATCACGCGTGCCCCGGCAGCGACCACCCGTGCCACATTGTGTTCGTCGATGCCGCCGTCGATCTCGACGGGCGCGGCGTTCCCGATCCGGTCGAGAAGCGCGCGGACCTGTCGCACCTTCGACTCGCTGCGCGGGATGAAGGTCTGTCCGCCAAAGCCAGGATTGACGGACATAACGAGTACGTAATCCACATCGGCGGCCATCTCGTCGATCGCCGACACCGGCGTCGAGGGATTCAGAACGACGCCCGCCTTGAGACCGAGCGACTTGATCGCGTGCACCGTCCGGTGCAGATGAGGCAGCACCTCAACGTGTACGGAGATCATCGCGGCGCCAGCTTCGGCAAACGCGTCGATGTACCGGTCGGGCTCCTCGATCATCAAATGCACGTCGAGCGGCACCCTTGCGACGCGGCTGATCGACTTGACGACCGGCGGCCCGATCGTGATGTTCGGGACGAAGTGTCCATCCATCACGTCCACGTGAATCAGATCGGCACCGCCGCTCTCCGCGGCCGCGATTGATGTGCCGAGCGCCGCGAAATCGGCGGAGAGAATCGATGGCGCAATCAGCACGCTCATCGACTCACCTCGAGGGAAATGGGTTCGCCAGGGCTCAGCCGGAATCCGCCCTGGGGACTCTGTCGGATCACGATGCCGGCCGCGACGCCGGGATACGGATTCGATCCAACGACCGCGACACGAAAGCCCTGCTCGCGCAGAATCTCAGCTGCACGATCGCCGTTGACGCCGATGAGATCGGGCATCACGTAGCTGGCGCCGCGTCCGCCGCGGTTCACGAGCAGCGCCACGTGTGCGCCCTCAGCCTTGGCCGGCGGCGTCTGCGCAACCACGACGTCGGTCGCGAAGGCCTGTGACCGGATCTCGGAGATCCCGGCCAGCGTCAGGCCGTCCTGCGAGAGGCGAAGCTGCGCCGTTCGTTCCGTTTCGCCGACCAGCGGCGGAACCGTGGCTGCCCGCTGCCCGGCGCTCAGCCAGATTCGAATGCTGCGCTGCCGCCGCGCGGTCGATCCGGCCGCTGGCTCCTGTGCGAGGACACGGCCGGCCGCAATCTTCGGATCGGCGCGGCGCGAGTCGTCCACTCTCACTGACAAGCCGAGCGCGCCTGCGAGCGAAGTGGCTTCGTTGGCCGTGTGGTTGACAAGATTGGGAACCTGTACCTCACGCGATCGCAGCGCGAGGCGCATCGACGCGACCGCCGACAAAAGGTAGGTCGCAAGCAATGCGCCGGCGAGCAGCAGGAACTTGCCCGCGCCCCAGACGCGGGTACGGAAGAGCATGCGTTCGAAGATCGTACTACAACTCCTCGCTCGCGGTCGGGCGACGCTCGAAGACCGCTCCAAAGAAGGCCTCGAGCCGATGGCGATGGGGTTCGGTCCGAAGATATCCCCGCGAATCCACGACATCGATCGGCAGCTCTGGCACCGCTGCACGCGCGTGCACCAATGTGAAGCCCGACGTTCCCGCTAGAAATGCGTGCGCCACGTCTTCGTTCTCATCGGGTTCGCTCGAGCATGTGGCGTACACAAGCCGGCCGCCCGGCGCGACGACTTCGGCAGCGCTCTGGAGCATCCGTAATTCAGCGCTAGCGAAACCAGCCAGTTCACTTTCGTCTCGTCGCCAACGGATGTCCGGATCGCGGCGCAATGTGCCAAGGCCCGAGCACGGAGCATCCACGACGACAAGGTCGAACGAAATACGGAACGGCAAATGCTGCAACAGATCGGCCTGGACCACGTGGACGCGCATTGCTCCCATGGCGCCGAGCGTCCTTCGCAGCAGGTCGATGCGCCTGTCCCGCACGTCGCACGCGACGAGCAGACCACGCCCAGCCATTGCGGCGGCGATCGCCGACGTTTTTCCGCCGGGCGACGCGCAGGCGTCGAGGACGCGCCAGCCCGATCGGGGCGTGGCGAGCAGACCGACGAGCTGCGACGCTTCGTCCTGCACCAGGAATCGACCCTCGTCGACGAACGAGGAGCGGAACGGCGATCCCGTGTCGACGACGAGCGCGTCCGGAGCAAAGCGCGCGTCGTGTGTTTCGATACCCTCGGCGGCGAATGCGTGTCCGAGTTCCCGGCGCGTGGTCCGCAGCCGATTGGCGCGCAGCGTTACCGGCGCCGGCTGGTTGTTGAATTGCAGCCACGTCTCGGCCGCCTCGAATCCGAGCCGGTCGAGCCATCGCCTCGCAAGCCAACGTGGATGCGACAAAGTGATGGAGAAGTAGGTGAGCACCGCATCACGGCGCGCGCCCGTTTCCGGGCGTCCCGGAAGGGGCAGTGCCTTGCGGCTCCGGGAAATTGCGCGCAGTACAGCGTTGACGAAGCCTGCCGCGCTCCCTTTGCCTGCCCTTCGCGCCAGATCGACGGCATCGTCGACCACGGCCGCAGAGGGCACCCGGGTGAGATGAAGCAGTTGATAGGCGCTGAGGCGCAGGATGTCGACGATCTCCGGATCCAGCCGATCGAGCGTTCGCCCCGAGAAATGGACGATGAGGTGATCGAGCGCGGCGCGCCAGCGCTGGACGCCCGTCGCAATTTCTGCTGCAAGCGCGCGATCGCGATCGTCGGCGAGTCGGTCGCGGGCGGCGGCGATTGCCGCTGGCAGATCGCGACCGGCCGAGATCGCCGACTGGATGTGGTACGCGGCAACACGGGCCGGGCTGATCATCGAGGCGCCGGGGCCGATGTGAACCGGTCGCCTGGCGCGACAGCGTGACCGGCGAGAAATTCGCGTGGCGTCATGGCTCGCCTCCCCTCGGACTGGATCTCGAGAAGCCGGAGCGAGCCAACGCCGGCTGCGACCAGGAGGTTCTCGCCATGTGCGTCGAGAACCGTGCCCGGGTCTGCACTCGTCGCCGACGTGCTGGCAACGGTCGAACGACGCAGGATGATTCGCCGGTCGCCGAGGAACGCGAACGCGTGCGGCCAGGGATGAAGACCACGGATGAGGTTGTGGACTCTATCGGCCGGCCACGACCAATCGACTGTGCCATCGGCCTTTGTGAGACGCGGGGCATACGTCGCATCCGAGTCTTCCTGCGCCGTCTCGTGTGTTCGACCTCCCGCCACATCGTCCAGCGTCTGTGCGAGGAGATCGGCACCGATGTTCGCGAGATCGCGCTCGATCTGCTCGCTGGTCTCATCGGGCCCGATGGGCCTTCTCGCGACAGCCAGCATTGGCCCCGCGTCGAGTGCCTTGACGATGCGCATGATGGTTACGCCCGTTTCGCGCTCGCCGGCGATCACGGCGCGATGGACCGGCGCCGCCCCACGATACCGGGGCAGTACCGAGGCGTGTACGTTCAGGAGACCAAGGGGCGGCATTGCCAGCACGGCCTCTGTAAGAATCTTGCCGTACGCAGCCACGATACCGAGGTCGGCACGCAGGGCTGCGAGCGCGTCGAGAAACGCGGGATCCCGCAGACGCTCTGGTTGGAGCACGGGCACGTGCGCCGCAGTGGCCCGTTGTTTGACGAGCGAATATGTCACGTGGTGACCTCGACCGCTGGGCCGGTCCGGCTGGGTTACGACGCCCACGGCCAAGTGACGGGACTGAAGGATGCGATTGAGCGTCGGTACCGCAAATTCCGGAGTGCCGAAGAACACGATCCGGAGGCGGCGACTGTCTACCATTTGCCGGTGCGCGACAGCTTGCGGATTTTCTTGACGATCAAATCCCGCTTGATCCCGCGAAGGTGATCGAGGAACAACCTGCCATCGAGATGATCCATCTCGTGCTGGAACGCGCGCGCGAGCATGCCGGCGCCTTCGTGCGTCTGCTCGTCACCGTTTCGGTCGAGGCTCTTCACCACGACCCGCGTCGGACGCATGACCGTGGCATTGAAACCTGGCACGCTGAGGCAGCCTTCCTCTTCGAACTGCGTGCCTTCGCGAACAATGAACTCCGGGTTCACCATCACCATGAGCCCGCCAGGATCGCGCCCGACCGAGACATCCACCACGAAGATTCGAAGCGGCACGCCGATCTGCGGCGCCGCCAGTCCCACACCCGGCGCGGCATACATCGTCTCAATCATGTCGTCGATCACGCGCTGGATCTCCGGTGTCACGGCGTCGACCAGCCGGGCGGGTTGATGAAGCATGGCGTCGCCGTAACGGAGAATCGGGCGAATCATCGCGGTGAAAGAAACACGACGCTCGCCGCAGAAATCGCAGAGATCGTCGTCGAAATCAGCGTGCAAATCGGCTCGCGGTGCGCGCGCTGAACCCCTTCCAGTTC
>JBKPDW010000014.1:0-8249 GCA_046728115.1 Acidobacteriota bacterium
GAATCCACGCCGCTCACGAAATCGCGCTCGGCAACGATTCGGAGCACGCCGAACGCCTCGTGCGCCAGGTTCGGAAACCCGGCATCGAATACTGCTACGAGCACACCGTCGCCATTCAGCCCGCGATCGTGCAGCTCGGGCACCCTGATTTGCGACAACTGGCCGAACGACGACCCGTAGTCGAGTGATGCCTCGCGCGTCGACTGCGTTCGCATCGCGCTGCTCGACGGAGCCAGCGGCTCGAGCCTCTCGTTCTCGAGCCGTCGATACCGTTTGACGACATCGATTCGATCGACGAACGGCAGCGCCGCGAAAGCCTGAATCTGCGACGCAGTTGCCTCCGCGCTGACGGCGTTGAGCCAACGGGATGTGTGTCGGATTCGAACCACCTGGCGTGCGACTTGCGCGACGTACCCGTCATCGACAGGCAGATCGTCAGCCGCCGCGCTCGAGGTCGCACGTCCGCGGAGCGCACGTCGCTCTCTCGCACGGGTGGAAGCCGACGAAAGGGCGAGAGGGTCGAGGCTGCGCGATCCTTTGTCCCGGAAGTACACCCAGACAAGATGATGATCGCTCGCTCGACTCTGGCGCAACGCCGTCTCGAGCCATGGACTGAGCCGAGAACTCTGTCCCGTTGTCGGGACGCCAAACAGCGCGGCGCATGCGAACGCCAGTAGAACCAGTCTGGCTCGCCAGGACGGCCGCGACAGTCGGAACATGATGGAGAGGCTACACGTGGTTCCAACCAACAATCAATTCCCGAAGGTCCCCCGCCTCGGTCTGGCCAGGTCGTTCCCGATGTTCAAGGCGCCAGAAGGGATATGACCGCGTCATAGCACGGAATTTCCGGTCGCCCTAGAGTCGGTGCTGCTTCTGCTTCGCTCGGGTGGCGAAGGAAGGGACCGACGGGGGTTCGATGCACTGATGCCGATTACGCCGTCAGGCACCTGGATCCGGCTGAAATCCCGTCGGCGCCGGAACATTTTTCGAGGCCGAGGACAAACACCTGCTCGTGGGCGGCTCGACCGTTTGAAGTTCCGACCGTCACGGCACTGCAACTGTGATAAGGGTAACAGCGGAGTACGATGCCCGGCGCCGGGACGGACAAGCTGAAGGCCGCCGCGTGGGGAGTCCTGTTTGCGGGCACCCTTGCGGTGTTCGTCGTGATCGGATCGCGTAACCTCGATCACTTCGACGCTGCGCTGGTCGGCTACACGTTCGGGACGCTTTTTGCCACGTTCGGCATCGCCTATCGCTATGCAATGTGGCTTCAGCGTCCTCCCACCCGTTTGTACTGGCGCCGCGGCTGGTCGGTGTTTTTCACGCCTCGGCTGGTCGGCGCGAATCTCATCGAAGGCCTTCGGCGATTCGTCTTCGCGTTTGCCGCGAACCTGTTCATTTTTCGCCGGGGCCGCCTCAGAGGGCTCGCGCATTGGCTGATCATGTGGGGCTGCATTGTCGCCGCCCTGATCACCTTCCCGCTTGTATGGGGATGGATCCATTTCGAGACCGTTGCTGACCATCTCGATACGTATCGGATCTTCGTCTTCGGCTTCCTTCCGGTCCACGACTTCCCGATCGACTCTGCAGCGGCGTTCG
Organism: Acidobacteriota bacterium; assembly: GCA_046728115.1. Classification (GTDB taxonomy): domain Bacteria; phylum Acidobacteriota; class Vicinamibacteria; order Vicinamibacterales; family CAVVIG01; genus CAVSWN01. Next base: position 1,600 of record JBKPDW010000014.1, read on the forward strand.
TGATCTTTCACGGCCTCGTATGGGCCTCGTGTCTCGTGATCGCCGGCGTCATGCTGGCGTTTCGGCGGCGGATGGTGGACCACGCCGCGGTCTCGCTGCAGCAGTTCGGCCAGGACATCCTGCCGCTGGTTCTGCTCTTCGCCATCAGCATCACAGGACTGATGCTGACGGCCAGCTACACATGGATGAGCGGCTATGGCTACGACTTTCTCGCGATCCTTCATGCGATCACGGTGATCATCACGCTGCTCTATCTCCCGTTCGGCAAGCTGTTTCACATTTTTCAGCGGCCGGCGCAATTGGGCGTGAGCTTCTACAAAGACGCTGGCTCGCGCGGCGAGCAGGCGCGATGCCGGCGATGCGCCCAGCCGTTTGCGTCTGCGATGATGGTGCACGATCTCGAGGTCGTCGAACGCCAGCTCGGCTTCACCTACGAAATGAATTCCGCGCAAGGCGCCGACCACTACCAGCAGATCTGCCCTCGTTGTCGCCGCGCACTATTCGGCCTCTCGCAAGGCAGCGCCTGGAACGATTACCTCGCCGACCGTGTGACCACGGTGAAGTAGGGACGCATGGCTGCGATTCCAGTCGACGAACTCAGGATCATCGACCGGTTCGGACCGCACCGGTTGGGTATGAGCGGCGATCGGCTGTCCACGAGCGTCGAGCCCCATCGGCTGGTGAAGACGCATTGTTGTTTCTGCGGACAGCAGTGCGGTATCCAGTTGAAGGTCAGAGGCAACGAGGTGATCGGTTTCGAGCCGTGGGAGGAGTTTCCGTTCAACCGCGGCATGCTCTGCCCGAAGGGCGTCAAGAGGTATCTGCAGGGCGCCCATCCCGATCGGCTGGTCACTGCGCTGAAGCGAGATCCATCGGCGCCGCACGGGTTCAGTGCATGCCGGTACAACGAGGCGATTGCGAAGGTCGCTTCGGAGATCGCACGAATTCAAGAGACCTACGGTCACGCCGCGATGGGGGTGCTCAGCGGGGCGAGCCTGACCACCGAGAAGACGTATTTGATGGGAAAGTTCGCACGGGTCTGTCTGAGGACCCCGTATATCGATTACAACGGCCGGCTGTGCATGGTCAGCGCTGGCGCCGCGAACAAAAAGGCGTTCGGCATCGATCGCACGACGAACCCCTGGTCCGACATGGTCGGCACCGAAGTGATCTGGGTTGCCGGCTCGAATGTCGCCGAGTGCTCACCAATCACGACGAACTATCTCTGGCAGGCGCGCGAGCAGGGCGCGAAGATCATCGTCCAGGATCCGCGGATTACGCCGGTCGCGCGCACGTGCGACCTGTACCTGCCCGTCAGACCCGGACGCGACGCCGCCCTGTTTGCAGGTGTGCTCAACCTCATGATCGAGCACGATTGGCTCGATCACGAGTTCATCGACACGCTCACGATCGGCTTCGACGACGTCGCGGCGTATTGCCGGCAGTGGACGGCTGCAAGGACCGCCGACGTGACCGGAGTGCCTGAGCGCGCGCTGCGGCAGGCGGCCGAATGGTGGGGGACCGCGAAGACCAGTTTCCTGTTCCATGCCCGAGGGATCGAGCATCACTCGAACGGCGTCCAGAACGCGCTTGGGACCATCAACCTCGTGCTCGCGACGGGACGCATCGGAAAGCCCAAGAGCGGTTACGGCACCATTACCGGTCAGGCCAACGGCCAGGGCGGTCGCGAGCACGGCCAGAAGTGCGATCAGCTTCCGGGCTGGCGCGATATCGGCAACCCCGATCATCGCCGTCACATCGCCGCCATCTGGGGTATCGACGAAAAGATTCTGCCGGGTCCTGGTGTTGACGCCTACGAATTGTTCCGAAAGATCGACGCCGGCGAAATCAAGGGACTGCTGACGATTTGTTTCAATCCGAAAGTCTCGCTGCCGGACAACGGGTTCATCACCCGCTGCCTCGAGAAGCTGGAGTTCTACGTCGCCATCGACTTCTTTCTGAACGACACGGCGTGGCATGCCGATGTCGTGTTGCCGGGGAGCTTACAGGAGGAAGACGAGGGAACCGTCACGCAGGTCGAGGGCCGCGTGATCAAGATCAACAAGGCGATCGATTCTCCGGGCGACGCGCGGCAGGACTGGCGCATCATCCAGGATCTGGCGCGGGCGCTCGGCCGTCCACAGGGATTCACGTTCGAGAGCCCGCGAGAAATCTTTGACGAGCTGCGCGGTGCGAGCAAAGGGGGCATCGCCGACTACTCCGGCATCACCTACGAGAAGATCGAACAGCACATGGGTGTGTTCTGGCCCTGCTACAGTGAGGATCCGGCGACCGGCCAGGCGATCGACCACCCCGGCACGCCTCGCTTGTTCGAACGCGGCAGCTACAACCAGGTCGCGAAGGGGCAAGGTCCGTTCTATTTTCCGGACGGCAAGGCGCGATTCAACGTCGCGGAATATCGACGGCCTGTCGACGATGTCAGCGAGGAGTATCCGCTGTTCCTCACAACAGGCCGCGTCGTGAGTCACTTTCTGTCCGGCACCCAGACACGACGGATCGATCCGCTGGTGCGGCAATACCCCGAACCTCGGATCGAAATGCATCCGCGTCTTGCTTCGAAACTGGGAATCCGTGACGGGGAGTGGACGGTGGCGGAAACCCGTCGGGGTGCAGTCACGCTTCGAGCGATGGTCGTGACGACGATTCGGCCCGACGTCATCTTCATCCCGTACCACTGGCCGGGCGAGAAGAGCGCGAACCGGCTGACCGTCGCGGCGCAGGATCCCATCAGCGGGATTCCTCAATACAAAGTGTGCGGCTGTCGCGTCCGGAAGGCCGACGGATCGCCTGCATACGCGGCGGCACTCGAGCCGCAGCAGTAGCGTCGATGGCAAAACCGGACGACCTCGACTTCTTCATCGATCCGAGCCGGTGCATCGGATGCCAGGCGTGCGTCCAGGCATGCACCGAGTGCGAGACACATCGCGGCGAATCGATGATTCACCTCGACTACATCGATCGTGCGCACAGCGTGCAGACCGTGCCGGTCGTCTGCATGCACTGCGAGCAGCCGACCTGCGCGGAGGTCTGTCCGGCCGACGCCATCAAACGGACCGGCGACGGCGTCGTGCAGTCAGCCCGCAAGCCGCGATGCATCGCGTGCGGCAACTGCGTGATCGCCTGTCCATTCGGCGTGCCCGAGGTGTACGAGGATCGCCAGATCATGATGAAGTGCGACATGTGCTACGACCGGTCGAGCGTCGGCAAGAAGCCAATGTGTGCGACCGTGTGTCCGAGCCAGGCGCTTTTCTTCGGTACGCGCGAACAGATCGAGCAGCTTCGGCCCATGTCCACGCCCGTCAATCGTTTCCAATTCGGACGGCAGACGATTTCAACGCGCGTGTACGTGATGATGCCGCGCAATCTCGTCGCCACACGCCCCTACGTCGACGTCACCTCGGCTATGGACGAACGTCCGCGTCAGCGGGCGATTTCGCTCACCGAGGTCGCAGCGGATGATGCATTCGCGGCCGTGGAGGTCTGACATGGCTGATCGCGCTCGCGAACCGCTCGACGTCCGCATCGACACGCCGGCGCGAGAGGGGCTGACGGGGACGACCCCCGCCAATGTGTACAGGCCGATACGCGACACGGAACGGGTCACGATGGCACCCGACGGGCGGCCGATGGAAGAGCAGCCGGCGTGGCGGACCGACTTTCCAATCGACTGGCCGCAGGATCACTACGTCGAGCGCCGCGATTTCATGAAGTTCATGGTGCTCACGAGCCTCGCGTTTGCGGTGGGTCAGTTCTGGATTGCCGGCCAGAACTGGTGGCGGCGCCGCCGCGGGCAAACCGAGATTCGACGAATCGCCGCGCTCGACGAAGTGCCGATTGGCGGGGCCATGACGTTTACCTATCCCAGCGAGCACGACATCTGTCTGCTCGTCAGGCCAGCCGAACAGGTCGTCGTTGCGTACGGACAGAAGTGCACGCACTTGTCGTGCGCCGTGCGGCCTCGCATTGAAGAAGGCCTGCTTCAGTGTCCGTGCCATGAGGGACTGTTCGACCTCGCGACGGGCCGTGCGATCGCAGGGCCACCGCGGAGACCGCTCTCCCTCGTCCGGCTGCAGATTCGTGATGGTGAGATCTTCGCGACGCGAGTGGAGGAGCGAACCGCATGATCGTTCGCCGCCCATTCACCCGCGACCAACGCACCACGATCGTCTACGGCATGCTTGCGTTCGTGCTCGTGCTGGTCATCCTGCAGTTGTGGCTCTTGACCGCGACGATGAACGCCTATCTGGGCGGCGACACATCGGTCATCTGGCCCGGAGCGTTCGCCAGCCTGTTCTGTCTGCTGCTGAATGTCGGGTTGTTACGCTATCTGTACAGGATCGATCGCACGCGACAATGAACGAGCCGAACAGCGCGCTCGCCACGATGCCACCGGCGTACTTCGCGCTCGTGATGGCGACGGGAATTGTCTCGATTGCCTGCGACCTGCTCGGACTCCAGGCGGTCGCCGCAGCCCTTCTCTGGCTGAACGTGGCGTTCTATGCTGCGCTCTGGATCCTGACGGTTCTCCGCTTCGTCAAGTTTCGCGAGCGGGTGATCGCCGACCTGTTCGATCACGGCCGCGCCGTCGGGTTCTTCACCACGGTTGCAGCGACGTGCGTGCTTGGCAGTCAGCTCGTCATCATCGCCGATGCGCGATCGATCGCGGCCTATTTCTGGCTCGCCGGGATCCTGTTGTGGGCGGTGACGACCTATACCGTTTTCAGCGTCCTCACCGTCAAAGCCAGCAAGCCGTCGCTGGCGGAGGGCATCAATGGCGGATGGCTCGTGTCGGTCGTGGCGGCACAGTCGGTCTCGGTCCTTGGATCGCAGCTCGCGACCGGATTCGGACCGCGCGCGTCCCAGGTGCTCTTCTTCACGCTGGCGATGTGGCTCGGCGGCGGCATGCTCTACATCTGGATCATTTCGCTCATCGTCTATCGCTATACCTTTTTCACGATGAGCCCCTCCGATCTCGCGCCGCCCTACTGGGTCAACATGGGAGCGGTCGCATCTCGACGCTGGCCGGCGCGTTGCTCGTCCTCGCGGCTCCGCAATCGATGCTCATTACAGAGTTACTGCCGTTCGTCAAAGGCCTGACGTTGATGTTCTGGGCGACGGCCACGTGGTGGATCCCGATGCTCGTCATCCTGGGGATCTGGCGGCATGCCTACAAACGCTTTCCATTGCGGTACGAGCCGCTCTACTGGGGCGCGGTCTTTCCGCTCGGCATGTATACCGTGTGCACGTTCCGCCTCGCTCAAGCGCTGGGGATCCCATTCCTCGCATCCATTCCGCGTGCGTTCGTGTACGTCGCGATGGCGGCGTGGCTCCTTGCGCTGATCGGGCTGATCCAGCAGCTCGTCAGGGGTTTTCAGAGGGCGGCGCTGTCGTGAGGAACGCCAAGGGCGCAAAGGCCGCAAAGCAACCATTGAAATCTCCTTGGCGGTACTGGAGTCATCGGAGTGGCAGGACCGTGTCGGAGGAAGCCCGGGTCGTCTACGGGTTCAACAGCGTACGAATCCACTGCCCGCCGTCGCGATGGTAATGCTCGCGCACGTGCAGCCGTGCCGCGTCTCTCGTCCAGAATTCGATCGATCGCGGGACAACGCGGAAGCCGGACCAGTACGGCGGACGAGGCACGCTGCCACCTTCGAAACGAACCCGTGCGTCACCAAGCCGCTCCTCCAGAGCGGCTCTCGATTCGAGCGGAGCGCTCTGCGTCGATGCCCATGCGCCAAGCTGGAACTCGCGAGGCCGGGTGGCGAAGTACGCGTCGGCCTCAGGCTCTGTCACGCTTTCGACCTGGCCTTCGATGCAGACCTGCTTTTCGAGTGCGGGCCAGTAGAAACACAGCGCCGCACGTGGATTTGCCGCCAAATCACGCGCCTTGCGGCTCTCGAGATTGGTGTAAAACACGAAGCCGCGGTCGTCGAACGCCTTCAGCAGCACGTAGCGGGCCGATGGCTGGCCATGGGTATCGACGGTTGACAGCACCATCGCGTCCGGTTCCACGCACGACTGTTGCGCTTGCGCGAACAGCTCCCTGAAGGTTTCGATCGGGTCGGTCATCAGCTCGTCTTATCGTCCTGGTGGCGTGTCGTCGATGAATCAGTACCATCCTCCCATGGACTGCACGGACGGCCAAACCTCTGGAATTCGCCCCTGCGACCTCCGTGCCCAACGTGGTGGCGAGCTGCGATGTAATTTCCGCAATGTGTTCTAGGTCACCTGATTGGGCTTCGCCTGGACCGAAGATCTCGAGCAGCTGTTGGAATCGCTCAGCGTGAAGGCGTGAGCCAGGCGGAACCACCAGTCGACTCTGGAGCGGGCCGACGTGACGGAGCGAATGCGCGGAACCACTCTCTGACCTTTCCGGCGCAAGGCGGAAGCGGATCGCAGGCCAGCACGTAGAGCACGATTGTCGTCAGGACGATCAGCGGGTAGCCCAGGCTCAGAAGCGCCACGCGTACGCGAAGGTTGATGTACACGATCAGGAACGGATAAAACCCGATGACCGAGAGGGTCAGAAACGAGATGCGAAGCGGTGCGTCCCGAATTCGTCTCGGATTCCTGAGGCCTTTTGCGACGCGCCGGTACGCATTGTTCTCACCTGACTCGATGGACACCTT
>JBKPDW010000015.1:0-46554 GCA_046728115.1 Acidobacteriota bacterium
AATATGTATTGTACAAGACACATTGATTACCGCTGGCACTGTAAACTTGACACCAACCTGCCACTGTTACGTCGGTGTGCAGTTTGTAGGTAGTACCCGATTTAACGTAACCGCCATCAGCGACCGTACAACTCGCATCGCTCTTCTTCACGTAAATATCCGCATTCTGAGCGAAGTCTCCCGTTACAGCAGGACACGTCTGCGCGTGAGTTCTCGCCGTGATTGTGACAAGAAGCCCGATCAAAATGAGCGAAGGCGTCAATGTTCACCTCCGGTTAAGGAATCATCGATCAACCCACGCAGGTCGTGTCTTGAGTCTGGTGGAAAAGTAGAAAGCGCGTCTTCATCCGGCGCAGTTGTTAACGAGCAGCTGCGCCCGCTTGGCGGCGGGTGCCGGAGGTTGGACGTTATGGAACGATAGCACGAAGGTCTCTGCTCGAGCGAGGCGGGCTTCCATCGATGGTGGACCGGGCTCGCGTGACGGTCGACGAATTCCTCTCCAGGCAACGATTCGTCCGCGCCGACTGTCCCGCGTTGGCCGCCTTCGCAACCTCCTCGACGCGAGGAACCGATAGAGGGCAATTTTTCAATTCTTCAGCTGCGCCGTCAGATTCAACATGACGACGAGCCAAGACGGCGCGGCCGGCGGAGGCCGCATCACGACGAATCGGCCATCCGGCGCGACGTCGTAGGTACGCGTGACGCCAGCCTCGTACGGAAAAATCCGCCTGCGGAGACGACTCGTGGAGACGAGGCGCGCATCTCGCCGGTCATCGATGAGAGGTCGGCCGCCATCAGGCGTGCGGCGCCCTGGACAAAGATCGTCCGGCCGTCCCGCGATCATTGCGGCTCGTGGCCGCCGTCCGAGGAGACGCGGAGCGGCGAGCCGCCCCTGCAAACGTTCGCAGCCAGACTTCCGCCCGGCCTGTCTGATCGGACACATCTGCTGCCGTACTCCTTGCGCGATCGCACGTCCCGACCATGGTTGCAGACGCCGTTCAACGAGGGCGAGGCGAGCCTGTCGCCTGACGGGCGATGGGTTGCCGAGGTCAGGGGGCACGGAATGACCAGATTATACAGCTGAGCTTGGATTTGAGGCTCGTTTCTCAGCGGTCCTCGCGATACTTGCGGTCCCCTTATCGCGGAATCTCGACGCGTACCTCGGCACCAAACAGCATCGTCCGATCGTTGTCGATCGCTGCCCACTTGAGGAGCGTCCGCAGATCCTTCTGCACCTTCCGATTGAAGACCGTTCGGCCGTTGGCAATCACCGTGATCGGCTTGTTGAAATCGAACTGATCGGGCGACAGCAGCAGCGTGAATCCCGAGACGCCTCGGGTCGCCGCGCGAACCGTGTTGCCTTCGCGCTGGAGATCGACTCGGCCTGACGGCTTGGGGCGGTCGAAGAGCTGGCGTGGCGGGTACGACACGATCGGCGGGTCGTAGACGCCGCTCAACTCGACCGGCTTGTTGTCGCGCGAGACGACCAGGTCGACGCGGCTGCCGCGCGGGATTGCGGAGAGCGTCTCGAGGATGTCGGCGCTGATCGATACCGTCTGGTCGTTCACGCGCACGAGCGCATCACCGACCTTGAATCCAATCCTGTCGGCATTGGATCCCTGACTGACACGCACGACGCGCCCGCCGATCGATTGCAGTCCGAAATCGGGCCGCGGCGAAATCGGCACCTCGTTCAGATCGTCGAGCGACTTCGCGTCGGCCGACGTCGTACCAAGTTGGTCGATGATGAGCCAGTGCGCGCGATTGTGGGCCGCCGCATCACTTGTCTCCCACGTCAACGTGTCCGGCAGCGGCTTGCGCGGGTGCTCGCGCACGAACAATTCGAAATGATCCTTCACGTCGGGCCACCATTGCGTGTTGTGCCCGGCATCGGGCTGCGGCTCGTACACGAGCGTCACCCCGTGCTTGCGGAAATGCTCGATGTGCGGATCGACGAGATCCGTCGGATACAGCTGATCGCGTCCGCCGTTCACGATGAAGAAAGGTTTGTTGCGAAGGTTGTTGCCGTACAGCGGGCCATCGACCTTCATGCTGTCGCTCGCGAGCACCATCCAGAAGCCGTTCAACGGCAGAAAACTCGCGAACGGCGTCGTCTCGCGCATCGCCACGTAGTAGGCGCCGGTGGCCCCGTCGGATACTCCCGAGACGACCACACGGTTCTCGTCGATGTTGTAGCGCCGTTTGGCGGTGTCGAGGATGTCGGACAGGTTCATCAACTGGTCGTCGCTCCACCACGGATCCGCATCCCATGCGTACGGCACGATGTAAATCTGCTCCGCGCCAGTCAAAGCGCCGACCGTGCCCGTACCGACGACGCGATTTTCGCTGCGCATCATCACGCCGCCGTGAAGATGAAATCGCACCTGATAGGCATGAGCCGGATTGTAGGTATCAGGAACGTTCAGGACGAACGCGTGCTCCACGCCGTCAGCGGCGCGATTCGTCAGTTGAACCTGGCCAACCGGTTGACTTGAATATGGTCGTCCCTGCCGCAGTCGCCGATACGCATCGTCGAAGCCGACGCCGCTTCCGGCGATGTTGTCCACCCGCCGCTGAGCCTCGGCGGGATTCCTGGCTGCCCAGAATCCGGCGAAGGCGGCTTCAATGGCATTCGACTGCGCCGATGCGAGACCGACGGCGGTGATAACGGCCAAGGTCGCACACGCCAGAGCCTGCCTCGTCATCGCGGCGAATGTAACATAATGGTGGGGGCGCGTTCTGATGCGGAAAATCGCGACGCTGATCGCCATTGCGCTCGCTGCGAGCCCCGTCGCGGGCCAGCGAGAAACGAAGCCGGCCGCCGACGGTCTGCCACCGCTCTCGTACGTCTGCCCGATGAAAGGCGACGAGGACGTCATCGAGGACAAGGCTGGCAAGTGTCGCAAATGCGGGATGACGCTCGTCCCGACGCGGCTCGACTCGGTGTGGACCTGCGCAACGCGTCCTCTGCTGGTTATCGAGAGCAAGCCCGGCAAGTGTCCAGTTGACGGCACACCGCTCGTGCAGGTGACGGCATCACTCACCTGGACGTGCAAGGCAGATCCGACGATCGAAAAACTCGAGCCGGGTCAGTGCCCCGACGGCGCGCCGATGATCAAGCGGTATGCGGCGCGGGCGCACGGCAATCACAACCCACAGCATGGCGGTCAGTTCTTCATGGCGCCGGACAACTGGCACCACCTCGAAGGCGCGTACTTGTCGTCAGGCGTCTTCCGTTTGTATCTCTACGACGATTTCACCAAGCCGCTGCCGGCCGACCAGGTGCGGCAGGTGGTCGCGCGCGTGGTGACGAAGCAGACGTTCCACTCGGCCACCCGCACCACCAAGGAACAGGCTGCCATGCCGCTCGTCCGCAACGGTCGATTCCTGGAGGCGCGAATCGGCAAGCTGCCGTTTCCCGCTCAGATGACCGCCAAGGTCTCCTTCAAGCAGGGCGGCCCCGAGTCCGTCTTCGATTTCGCGTTCGACAAATTCTCGACGGAGGCGACGGCGCCGCGAATGACCAGCGCGTCCCCGTCCGGCACCCCGACTCCTCCCCCCGCCCCTGAAGCCAATGCGGCTGCTGCAACCGAAGCGAGCGCGAAGGCTTCAGCCGACCGTCCAACAACGTCCTCGCCGGCTTCAACGGCCTCTGAAGTCGATTTGGCGCTCGTGCCGCTGCCCATTCCCGAGACGGTTCCAGAGATGCTGGCTCAGCTTCGAACGCGCAACGAACAGATTCGCGCCTTCATCGAGCGCGGTTCACTCGGCAGCGTATACGTGCCGGCATTTCAGGCGAAGGATCTCGCGCTGGCTCTCGACAGGCACAAGGATCAGGTCGCGGCTGAACGGCGAAAGATCGTCGAGCCAGCCATAGCCCGGCTCGTGCGATCCGCGTACCTGCTCGATGCGTTCGGCGATCTCGGCAACAAGCAGCAGATCATCGACGCGTATGCGTTGTTCGCGGAGGCGCTGAAGGATATCGAAGAGTCGTTTCCCGGGAAATGAGCGCGATGTTTGACAGCAAAGAACGCGAAGACCGCAAAAAGAATCTGGACTTGGCGGGGTTGGCGCCCTTTGCAGTCCAGGTCGGCCTGGCCTTGATGCTCGCCCTGTGTGTCCTGGGCGTGGGTACCGAAGCCCACAAACCCATTACCTCGAAATATACGTACAACGACGATGTGTTTCCGATCCTTCGGGATCGATGCGCGAGCTGTCACGTGACCGGCGGTGTCGCGCCGATGTCGCTGATGACGTACGAAGAGGCCTTTCCGTGGGCCGAATCGATTCGCACGGAGCTCATCGCCGGCCACATGCCGCCATGGCACGCGGACGAAGCGTTCGGCGAACTCAAGGGCGCCCACGCGCTGACAGCGAAGGAGCTGGACGTCATCCTGACCTGGGCTTCCGGCGGCAACCCACGCGGGGCGCTCGATCAGAAGTTGCCGGCGGTTACGCTGAAGAACGACTGGACGATCGGCAAGCCCGATCTCGAGTTGCCGCTGCCATCGGAGTTCGCGTTTGCTGCGGACAAGATGGAGGACACGCAGGAATTCACGATTCCGACCGGCGCCAAAGAGGCGCGCTGGCTCCGCGCGGTCGATCTGCTGCCGGGCACGCCGTCCATCGTGCGGAGCGCGATCATCTACGTGAAGGGATCCGCATCGTCCCAGCGGTCCGGCACGGGGCAGTCCGTACCTGAACACGTGCTGGCGCGGTGGCTTCCGGGCCACGAGACCGAATCGATCGGCACGGGGATCGCATTTCGCCTGCCTGCTGGCGCCGAACTGGGCGTGCGCATTCACTACAAGAAGACGTGGCAGTTCGAGGGAAAGGCGATGAGCGATCAGAGCACCGTCGGTCTGTACTATGCGCCGGCGCAGACCGCGCAGGAAATGCTGACGCTGCCAGTCACGTCGCCGAATCCTGCGCAAGGTGCGTCCGATCGAAAGCTGACGTTCGACCAGACGATTGCGGAGGATCTGCAGCTTCTGGCGCTCAGCCCCGATCAGGTGCCGCCGAATATCACGCTGCAGGTGGAAGCGGTGCGCCCCGATGGTTCGCGCACCCCGATGATTCGGCTGAACACGCGGGCCGATTGGGATCGCCGCTACTGGTTCGATCGCCCGATCGCGCTGCCACGCGGATCGCGCATCGAGGTGGCGGCCAACCTTCAGGATCCCGATCTCCTGTCGAGTGCGTTCGCTCCGCCGGGGATCAGCAGGCCGGCTACGCCATCAACCGAGATCCGCCTCGCGTTGAACGTGATCCCGGCGCGTGCGACGCCATCAGCGCCGTAGCGTTGTAGCGCTCTTGGAGCGCGAGCCTTTCAGGCGAGCGGCATTGCGCGGACGCTGTTTGGTTGAAACCCACCGGATGATCGTGTACCCGCGTCCACGTTTGCGCAGTGGCGTCTCGGCATCATCGACCGCCGCGCGTATGAGAGCCTGCACCCGCGGATCGTCGAGCACCACGGGATCCTCGAATCGAATGAACGCGCCCTGCTTGCCGCTTCCCTGGAGCAGATGATCCGGATCGGGCAGGCTGCGGCCGTACATGAAATAGAGATTCACACCGCGGGAATACACGGCGACCGACACGATCACATCCGAGGTCCGTTCGGTCGTCGAAAAGCCCATCGCAAGCGCGTTGTAGCCGTCGTAGACGAGCTCGACGGCGGTAGGAAACCTCTGGCGCATCGCCGCGCGAGCCTTGCGGGCCAGCGAAGCGACCGCCGGATCGAATTTCGCGATGAAGCCGGCAACCTGCACGGCTGGCGACGGCTGACCCACGCGCTCGACCGGGCCTGTTTGCCTCACCTGCCTCACCTTTGATGTCTTGTTGCTCTTTGCGCTTTGGTGTAGCGGTCTGTTCTTTGTGCTGTCTGACCACGACGACAGCGAACTCGAGGATAGGAAAACGCTCTCTAGATTTTCATGACGAACGGATCCTGTACTTCGTCGCCGAGCTCCACCCACACACTTTTCGTCTGCAGGTATTGATGCACCGCTTCAATACCGTTCTGCCGCCCGATGCCGCTGGACTTGTAGCCGCCGAACGGCGAATTGAACGTCAGCGCGCGATACGTGTTGATCCAGACCGTGCCGGATTCGAGCGCGCGCGCCATCGTGTGCGCGCGGTTGATGTCGCGCGTCCAGACGCCGGCGGCCAGCCCGAACTCGGTGTCGTTGGCGAGCGCCAGCGCCTCGGCTTCGTCGGCGAACGGCGTCACGGCGAGCACCGGACCAAAGACCTCGTTCCGCATCAGGAAGCTGTCCTTCGAAACGTGATGCACGATGGTCGGTTCGAAGAAATATCCGTCCGGAAAATCGGCGAGCCGGGGACGGACACCACCGGTCAGAACGGCGCCACCCTCGGCAACAGCGCGCTTCACCATCGACTCGTCTTTCTCCAGCTGCATCTTGGTCGCAATCGGTCCCATCTGGGTCTCGGGGCGCAGCGGATCGCCGATGGTGATCTGCTTCGCGCGGCGGACCAGTCGTTCGACCAATGTGTCGTAGATCGGCTGCTGGATGTACGCACGTGAACCGGCGACGCACGTTTGTCCGGCAGCAGCAAAAATCCCGGCGAGAACGCCCGCTTCGGCCTGGTCCAGATTCGCATCCGCAAAGACGATATTCGGGCTCTTGCCGCCGAGTTCAAGCATGCAGCTCACGAGCCGCTGTCCGGCCCGCGCGGCAATCGATCTTCCCGCTGCAACGCTTCCGGTGAACGACACCTTGGCCACGCGCGGGTGATCGACGAGCGCCTCGCCCGTCTCGCGGAAGCCGGTGACGACGTTGATCACGCCGGCGGGAATGCCGGCGGTTTCGGCCAGGCGCGCCAGCTCGATCGCGGACGCCGAGGTGATTTCCGAGGGCTTCAGGACGATGGTGTTCCCGGCAGCCAGAGCCGGGGCCAGCGACATCACCGCGATGAAGGTCGGCGAGTTCCATGGCGTGATCACGCCGACGACACCCAGCGGCTCGCGCAGCGTGTAGTTGAAGATCGTGCGGCGGTCGAGCGGAATGACGGTTCCTTCGATCTTGTCCGCGAGGCCGCCGAAGTAATACAGCCAGTCGCGCATCGTGCGTACCTGCGCCCGCATTTCCGCGACCAGCTTGCCGTTCTGCTCGGTCTCGATCCGCGCAATCCGGTCGGCATCTTCGGCGATGGTTTCACCCCACTGCATGAGCAGCCGACCGCGCCGCGTGGGCGAGAGCATGCTCCACGGCCCCTCGCGAAACGCGGACGAAGCGGCCGTCACGGCACGGTTGACATCTTCGGACCCTGCCAGCGCAAACGTGCCCCATGGCGTGCCGGTCGTCGGATTGAAGGCCGTAAAGGTTCGACCGTCGGCTGCGGGGACGTCCATGCCGGCGATGTAGTTGGAATAGTGATGCATAGAAATCCTATCGGCGCGGTTCGAGGCTCGAAGTTCGGGGTTCGTCGTTATGGATCAAAACGTTTCTATTCTCCCGTCGACAATCAGGGTCGCACCGGTCGCCTGCTGTACCTTCTCGACCGATGTGTCCGCAGCAATCTCTTTGAGCACGAGGCCGCGCTCGGTTACCGCGATGACGGTCAATTCCGTGACGATCATGTCGACGACCTTCGTCCCGGTCAGCGGGAGCGTGCACTGCTTCAGGACCTTGTGGCCGCCCTCTTTGGTCGTGTGCTCCATCGCGACAATGACGCGCCGCACACCGGCAACCAGATCCATCGCGCCGCCCATCCCCTTCACCATCTTGCCGGGGATCATCCAGTTGGCGAGGTTGCCGGCTTCATCGACCTGCAGCGCGCCCAGCACGGCCAGATCGATGTGACCGCCTCGGACCATCGCGAACGAATCGGCGCTGTTGAAATACGAGCAGCCGGGCGTTTCGGTGACGGTTTCCTTGCCGGCGTTGATCAGATCAGGATCGACTTCGCTGTCCGTCGGAAACGGCCCGATGCCGAGCAGTCCGTTCTCGGAGTGCAGCGTGATGTGCACACCAGGCGGGATGTGATTCGCGACGAGCGTCGGCATGCCGATGCCCAGGTTGACGTAGTCGCCATCCTTCAGCTCGCGGGCGACTCGCCGAACGATTCGATCCCGAAGGTCCATAGTGCCTGCTGGGTCCTCACGTCTTCATATCCTCAGATCCTTACATCCTTACATCCTTACATCCTTACATCCTTACATCCTTACATCCTCATATCCTCACATCTTTACATCCTCACATCCTCACATCCTCACATCCTCACATCCTCACATCCTCACTTCTGACCGTCCTTTTCTCTATACGTTTCTCGTAGTGGTCGCCTTGGAAGATATACCTGACGAAAATTCCCGGGGTCACCACATGGTCCGGATCGATGTCGCCGGGCTCGACCAGGTGTTCCACTTCGGCGACCGTGACTTCGGCGGCCATGGCCATCACCGGATTGAAGTTTCTGGCGGTGCGCCGGTAGACCAGATTCCCGTGGCGGTCGCCTTTCCATCCCTTTACGAAAGCGAAGTCGGCGTGCAAGGGACTCTCGAGCACGTACGCCTTCCCGTCGATGGTCCGGGTCTCTTTGCCCTCGGCCACGAGCGTCCCATATCCGGTCGGTGTGAAAAAGCCGCCGATCCCCGCCCCGCCGGCGCGGATGCGTTCGGCGAAGGTCCCCTGCGGTACGAGCTCGACCTCGAGTTCTCCACTGAGGAACTGCCGCTCGAATTCCTTGTTTTCGCCCACGTAAGTGGAGATCATCTTGCGGACCTGCCGCGCGCGCAGCAGGATGCCGATCCCGAAATCGTCCACGCCGGCGTTGTTGCTGATGACGGTCAGCTCCTTCGTGCCGCGGGCGCGAAGGGCGGCGATCAGATTTTCGGGGATGCCGCAGAGGCCGAAGCCGCCCATCATGATCGTGGCGCCGTCGGGGATGAGCGCGACCGCTTCCGCGGCCGTCCGCAGCACCTTGTTCATCGCGCGGTATTCTATCAAGTAAGATACTCGTCCCTTGAACACAGACCTCGAACAAGCCATCAGTTTCCACGAGTCCATCGTCGCGGAAGGCGGAAAGGCGCTCGTCGGCTACGACACCGCGAAGGCGCTGGCCAACGTCGTGTTGTTGTCGGAAATTCCCACGTCGTACGACAAGAAGGAGCAGCGGCAGGTAAACGCCGGCAATCTCCTGCTGCGCGGTGTCCCCGGCGTCGGGAAGACGTTTTTCGGGGTCATCCTTGCCGCCATCAGCAACGCGAAGTTCGTGCGGCTCCAGGGCCGCGCCGACTTGCAGCCAACCGAGGTCGTCGGGTTTCAGATGATCAACCCGGCGACCGGCGAGCTGATGACCGAATTCGGCCCGCTCGCGCAGGCCGAGGTGATCCTGCTCGACGAGATCAATCGCATCCCGCTCAAATCGCAGAGCGCGTTCCTCGAAGGATTGCAGGACCGCACGGTGACGGTCGGCAGCACCACGTACGAGCTGCCCGCCTTCTCCTTCGCCATCGCGACGATGAATCCGATCGAGCTGGGACAGGGAACGTTTCCGCTGTCCGAGGCGGCAACCGATCGCTTCGCAATCATGGTGAACATCGGCTATCTGCCGCCCGAAGAAGAGACCAAGCTCGTCCACTTCGATTTCAAGAAGGTGCATCTGAACGCGCTGATGACCAAGGAACGCATCATCGAGTTGCGCAGCGCCATCAACCAGCACGTGTTCCTGCACGAGCGTCTCGGCCGCTACATCCAGCGTCTCGTCGCTGCGACCCGGCCGTACAACCCGGAGACCGACTGGAACACGCACTCGCCGTCCGATCTGGTCGAACACGGCGTCGACCTCGGCGCTTCGCCGCGTGCGATCATCTGCTGGGGTCGCCTGGCCAAGGTGTGGGCCCTCCTCGTCCGCCGCCGCGCCGAGGTGTATCCGGAGGACATTCAGGATCTGGCGCCCTACATCCTCGGCCACCGCATCTGGCTCGGGCCGCATGCGGCGAGCCATGGGTTAACGACCGATCTGGTCATCAACGACGTGATCGAGCGTGTCGCAATTCCATGAACCGGGCAGGGTGCCCGACGACTACGCTATAGGGGGCTGGCGGCTTCGCTGCCAGGGCGCCGGGCGGCTTCGCAGTGAGGTGCTGTTGGGCAGATGAGAACACGTGAGCAGGATGTCGAGCCATTCGTCAACCTGTCTGAGCTGACGGAAATCGAGCTGCTGATCCTGCGGCGCATGCGTGAGTTCACGATCGGGGAGCATCGCAGTCTGTTCCACGGATCGGGATTCGACTATGTCGGGCTGCGCGACTGGCAAGCAGGCGATCGGATGTCGCAGATCGACTGGCCGCAGTCGTCGCTGACGAACTTCAGCCCGATGATCGTTCGCGAATTCGAGCAGCGCAGCACGGCCAACGTGATCGTCGTTGCCGACGGATCGCTGTCGACACGCTGCGGCATCGACGGCGTGCCCATTGCCGCGGCGATTGCGCGCGCGATCGGCACGATTGGCATGTCGGCGGTCTTTTTTCAGGATTTGTTCGGGCTGATCACCTTCGACGCCAACTTCGAGCAGCTGTCCGCCGTGCGTCCACGCATCGGGAAGAATCAGGTCATTCACTGTCTCGAGGCCTATCAGTTTCAGACCGGGCTCCAGCCGCTGAGACGGGCCGACAGCCTGAGCATGTCGCTGGCCGGGTTCATGCGAAAGACCTCGATGGTGCCGGTGATCTCGGACTTCCTGTTCGACAACGCGAGCGACGTGATGCGCGAACTGGGTCAGCTGAACTCGACGCACGACGTCTTCATCGTGCTCATCGACAGCGCGTTCGCGTTCGAGCTGCCGAAGGTATCGGCCGGCTGGATCGAAACCTTCGACGTCGAAACGGGTCAGGCGCAGGTGTTGTCTCGCCGCGCGCTCGGCGCGCTCTCGCGCCGGACACGCGCCTGGCAGGACGATGTGGCGAAGATGGCGAAGGATCACGATCTGGACGTGCTGCGGATCGGCGTCGATGAGCAGCAGACGGCCATTGCCATGAGCGAGTTCATTGCGGAGAGGCGACTGCGCAAGGTGTAGGGCGGCCGTTTCGGCACCAACGGCTCTGCCACGGAGGACGCGGATGAAAAGGATGGACCACTCAGTGACTGCCTCGGCAGCGCTTCTCGTACTGGCGTCATCGTTGGCATCGGCGCAAACCGTCGAAACCGATCCGCTTCAATGCTGGTGGCGCACCAGCGCGGGAGCCGTGCGCGTCGGTGAACAGTTTACCGTCGTGCTGACCTGCGCCGTACTCGAAACGGAATCGACCAGGGTGGAGGTCGATCAATCCAAGCTCGAACCGTCGGTCGTACAGTTCGCTCCGTTCGAAGTGCTCGGGGGATCGCACGGCGTCGATCAGCGCACCGACCTCCGCCGGTTCTTTCAGTACGAATACCGGTTGCGCCTGATCGCCGAGAACGGATTCGGCAAGGACGTGCCGCTGCCCGAGTTGAGGATCTCCTATCACGTGCGCAGCGACATGGGTCAGAAGGCCGCGATTCAGGGACGGGATCAGAGCTACGTGCTGCCGGCGCACTCGATTCGCGTCATGTCGCTCGTGCCGGCCGATGCCTCGGACATTCGCGACGCGTCCGCCGAAACCTTTGCGGATGTCGACGCCCGCAAGTCGCGCGCGCAGCTGCTGTGGGCCATTGGCGGCGTGCTCCTGACGCTGGCGGCGCTGATGGCGCTGCTGGCCATCGTGCGGGTGTTCCAGCGCTTCCGGAAGCCATCCACTGCGGCCGAAAAGCTGGTATCGGATGGTGCGGTGCTGCGTGCCGCTGGACGCGCACTCGGCGCCGTGCAGCGCGATCGCGAGGCTGGGGGCTGGACGCCGGAGCTCGCCGGACGCGCATTGACGCCGCTCCGCATTGCCGCGGCGTACGCGCTTGGGCGTCCCATCGCGCAAGCCATCTCGACCGCGCCGCAGTCTGCAAGCCGCAATTCGCGATCGGACGAGGGCGCACTGACGGTGACTGCCGGACTGTTGAAGCGCAGGCCGGTATCTGTCTCGGGCGCCGTGACGTCGGGCTCGATTGCCCGCGAACTGGCCCGTGGCCTGAACTCCGCGCGGCGCTCGGCGCTGCTCGAATCGCTCGATCGTTCGTTCGCCGCGTTCACGGCGGCGCAATACGGACGTGCGGAGCGGCCCGACGACAGCATCCTGGATGATGCCCTCGCCTCCGGCCGGCACGCCGTGCGACGTGTCGCATTCGAGCAGACCTGGTTGATGCGTAAAATCGGTCCGCGGCGGCCGCCGCGGGAAGTGGAAGCCCGCGCGTGGTCCCGGTAAGCCGCGTCCCGTCGATCATCAGCGAGACCATTCTCGACTGGCGGAACACCCGAGCCGCCAACCTGCTGTTCGTCCACCGCGACACCGCGGTTCTGGCCCTGATCATCGTGATCGGCGTCTCTGTTTCGGTTCTGGCCGGCCGCGCCTTGATGCGACGCCGCGCGGGACGAACGCAGGTGGCCCTGCCGGCGGTGCTCAAGTGGAGCGGCGGACGTTCATGGTTTTCGACATCGCTCGTGCGGCACGGCGCGCTCCTGCTGTTTCTGGCCGGCGTGCCGTTCTTCGTGATGGCGTTCGCGGACCCGTTTTCGTCGATCACGCGCGAGGACGTGTCGTTTCCGGGACGCCGGATCGCGCTGATGATCGATGCCTCGTCCAGCATGATGGCGCGGTTCCCCGCCGCGACGCTGAACAAGAAAGCGCCGAACGAGGCGACGTTTTTCACGACGGTCGCCGCAGCGGAAGCGTTCATCCGCCAGCGCATCGCCGGCAAGTATCACGACCTCATCGGCCTCATCGAATTCGGCGACGAGGCGTATGTCGTGACGCCGTTCACCACCGACTACGACAACATCCTGCTCAGCCTGTCGCTCGTCGGCGACTGGACCGAGTTCATGAAGTTTCCCGATCAGGGGACGACGATCGGCCTGGCCGTCGAGCAGAGCGTGCAGCTGTTTCGCGCGTTCGATTTTCTCGACGCGGCCGGCAACCTGATGGTCCTCTTCACCGATGGCCAGGATACCCAGGTGCAGATCCACGGCAAACCGGTGCAGGAAATCATGGCCGGCGCGATGCAGACGAAGATTCCCGTCTACATGATTCGCACCAGCTACAACAAGGCGCTCGGCGGCGTGCTGCCCGACGACATCTGGAAGCCCGCGATCGAAGCCACCGGCGGAAAGTTTTACGCGGCCGCCGACGAGTCGACGATTCTGACCGCTATCAAGGACATCGACCGGCGATCGGCCGGACGGGTGGAAATCCGCCGCTACAGCACGCAGCGTCCCAAGTTCGCGCCGTACGCGTTCATGGCGACGGGGTTCTGGACGATCGCCCTGCTCTTGCAGCTCACTGTGCCCTACTTCCGAAAGTTTCCTTAGAACAGCCGTGTCCCAATCTCAAATGCAACCACCCACGCACGACGACACGAACAGCTATTCTTGTCTCCTTCGTGTTTTCGTGCCTTCGTGGTTGCCTGTCGATGTCTGTCCCGTGAGGTCATCATGAAGTCCGTTGTGGTTCCAGCACTGATCGCAATCGTTCTCGCCGTGGCCGGCGGAACGTTCTGGATTGCCGGCGAGGCCGATCGCCGCGTCGCCGAGGTACACGTTCAGCTGGCGACGCTGCAATACGGCGCGGCGAACCGCTCGAGCGCGGAAGTCGAACAATCGCTCGAACTCGAACGCCGGCTGCCGATCGTCGGGCGCGAAGCCACCGACGATCTCCACGGGGCGGCAACGACAGCCAGGTACTGGCAGTCGGATTACGCCGGCGTCGAGCCGCAGCACGATGCGAGCGGCGCCATCAGCGACACCGATCCCACAGTGCTGCTGATGGCGGCCAACGCGCAGTTCCGGGCCAGCCAGGCCGCCACCGAGCGACTCGACACCCTCCGTCGCCTCGACGGGGCGATCAAGAGCTATTCGGATGCGCTCCGGGCGCCAGGACAGCAGGTCGATGCGGCCTTTAACTACGAGTATGCCGTTCGCGTGCGGGAGGCAATCAGCAAAGCCAGACCAGGCGCCGCAGCCAAGAACGCCTCGGCCAGGAAGGCGGCCGACGATCCGAGCGATCTGCCGGCGGGTCCCACGCTGCACGGGCATCCCGGCGCGCCACCCACCAAGAGCGAAATGAGCCAGTTCAAGATCGTGATTCCCAAGCGCGGCGAGGAACGGAAGGACAATCCCGAGGCGGGCAAGGGGGGACAAAAGATACGGAAGGGATAGGTCCAGATTTAGGGATTTGAGGATCTGAGGATCTGAGGATTTGAGGATTTGAGGATTTGAGGATCTGAGGATTTGAGGATTTGAGGATTTGAGGATCTGAGGATTTGAGGATCTGAGGGCACCAGAGTGGGAATGTTTCCCCGTTTTGACTTTGGCAGCGTCCGGTTCATGCAGCCGGACTATCTCTGGTTCCTGATCGCACCGGCGGCGCTGCTGTTGATCTGGTTCTGGCAGCTCTCGGCGCGTCGGCGCGACGCACGGAGGTATCGACAGCACCGCCGCCTTCCCGTTCGCGAGCGGTTTCCAATCTTCGGCAGCCTCGTTTTCTGGCTGTGCCTGATCGTCGCCAGCGCGTTCACGATCGTCGCGATTGCGCGGCCGGTGGCGGCGGCCGCGCTCGTGCGCACAGCCGGCGTCGATCTGGTGATTCTGCAGGACGGATCGGCGTCGATGCGAACACCCGACGTGCTCGGGGATCGCTGGCAACGTTCTATTCGATTCCTGCGCACGCTCGGCGAATCGCTGGCGTGGCGTGACGATCGCATTGCCATGGCGCTCTTCGCGCACATCGCAGCCCCGCAGGTGCGGCTGACCAGAGATCCCAACACGTATTTCTTCTTTCTCGATCATCTGAACAGGGAGTCGCCGTTCCGTCTCGAAGACGACACTACGTGGGACACGAACATCGAGCTCGGCGTCGCCTGGGGCATGCGCCTGATCGAGAAGGACGAGGAACTGTACGGCAAGTCACCGAACGCCAAGGCGTTCGTGCTCGTATCGGATGGTCAGGCCTGGAGCGGTGAAGTCGCGCGTTCGCTCCGAGCCGCTCGCGCCCGCGACATCCCGGTGTTTGTCGTCGGCGTCGGCACGACGGCGGGCGGCCGTATCCCAGAACCGCCGCCGAATCCGCGCGACACCGCTCCTCCACCCGCGCCGATTCACTCCTCGCTCGATCGCGCGTCGCTCGCGATGATCGCCAACGCCGGTGGCGGCGACTACCTGGAGCTCGATCGCGAAGGAGACCGCGAGATTGCCAATCGGATCATCGACGCCGCACGCCGCCGCGCCGGATCGCGCGGGGTGCAGGTCGAGAACGAGGAACTCTACTGGCGCTGTCTCTTCGCCGCTGCCGTCTTCATCGGTCTCGGCGTGGTGTTCCTGCAGGAACGCGCGGAGCTCTGGCTGCAGGCCGCCGGCGCTGGCGCGGCGCTCGGCGTGCTCTGGACGCTGACACGATAGGATCCGGACGATGAACGCAGAGGTCGCCAGGCTCGCGGAACGGCTCATTCGGTTTTCTACGTGCTCTGCGATCTCTGGGTCAACGTCGCGGTGATGGTCCGTTCACCTCGGTGCATCCCATAACCAGGCGGCGCCGCGCACGCCGCTGGCATCACCATGCTTCGCTCGAACCAGCCGTGTGTCCACGCGATCGGAAAACACATACGGCGACCACAGCTTCGGCACGGTGTCATACAGCCGATCGATGTTCGACAAGCCACCACCGAGGACGATGACGTCGGGATCGAGCACGTTGATTACCGAACCCAAAGCCCGGGCGAGGCGATCTTCGTAGCGTGCGAGCGTCGCGTTCGCGAGCGTTTCGCCCGCCCCCGTTCGCGCCACAATCGCTTCGACGTCGATGGCAAGACCACCGTGCTGCACGTAGTCGCGCACGAGGCCGTTCCCCGACAGGAACGTTTCGATACATCCGTGCCGCCCGCAGTAGCAGGCTGGACCGGGACACTCGTCGTCTTTCGCCGCAGGCAGTGGATTGTGTCCCCACTCGCCCGCTATCGCATTGACGCCGCACAGAACGCGGCCGTTGACGACGACACCGCCGCCGGTGCCGGTGCCGATGATCACGCCGAAGACAATCGACGCACCCGCCGCGGCGCCGTCAGTCGCCTCGGACAACGCGAAACAGTTCGCGTCGTTGGCGAATCGAACCGGCCGCTCGAGCAGTCGCTGAAGATCGTCGGCGAGCGGCTTGCTGATCAGCCACGTGGAGTTGGCGTTCTTGACGAGGCCTGTGGCCGGCGAGATCGTTCCGGGGATCCCGATGCCGACGGATCCCCGAGTCCCGCATGCCTGTTCGATCTCCGCGACCAGTCCAACGATGGCCGCCAGGCTGTTCGAGTAATCGCCGCGAGGCGCGGGAATCCGCAGCCGTACGCACTCGCGCCCATCGTCCGCAATCGCGATGCCTTCGATTTTCGTGCCGCCAAGGTCGATTCCGATGCGCATGCGGGACCTATAATTTGCCACGGAGACAGAGCGGGCTGCGGTAACGCCTGACTCTTGTCGCTGAGCCTCTGAGTCTCGCTGACTATTCTCGGCGGAGTCCTGCCCCTTTTTCAGATACCATCGAGGCTATGAGCTTGCGCGCGTTTGTCGCTCGACTATTACTCGCCGCTGTTTCTCTGACGGGCTTCAGTTGCGCTCCCAGCGCGGCACCATCGACCGCCGGGACCGCGGCGGACGCGAAGGCGTTTCTCGATCGCGTCAACGACACGATGCTCAAGCTCGGCATCGCGGGCAGTCAGGCGGGATGGGTCCAGCAGACCTACATCACTGACGACACCGAAGCCATCAGCGCGCGCGCGAACCAGGAAATCAACGACGCGACCGCGCGCTTTGCGAAAGACGCGACACGATTCGACAAGATTGATGTCCTCGCCGACGAGCGGCGCCAACTCAACCTGCTCAAGGTTTCGCTCGTCCTGGCCCCGCCCGCCGATCCGAAGCTCTCCGAAGAGGTCTCGAAGATCATGGCGCGGCTGGAATCGACCTACGGCAAGGGCAAGTGGTGCCCTGACCCGTCGAAGCCGGACAGCTGCAAGAACATCGATGACATCACCCGCATCATGGCGTCGTCGCGCAATGAGAAGGAACTGCGAGGCGCATGGGAGGGCTGGCACACGATTGCGCCGCCGATGCGCAAGGACTACACCCGGTTCGTCGAGCTCTCGAACACCGGCGCCAGGGAGCTTGGCTTCGCCGACACCGGCGCGATGTGGCGCGCCAAGTACGACATGGCGCCCGATGATTTCACGAAGGAACTCGATCGGCTCTGGGGACAGGTCCGCCCGCTCTACCTGAAGCTGCACGCGTACACGCGGATGAAGCTGCGGGCGAAATACGGCGAGGTCGTACCCGTCAAGGGTCCGATTCCGGCGCATCTGCTCGGCAACATCTGGGCACAGGACTGGACCAACATCTATCCGCTGCTCGCGCCTGCCAATGGAGACCCGGGTTTCTCCCTGACCGACATCCTCAAGAAGCGCAATACGCCGGCGCTCGAAATGGTCCGTATCGGCGAACGGTTTTACACCTCGCTCGGGCTCGCGGCCCTGCCAAAAACGTTCTGGGAGCGATCGCTCTTCGTGCGGCCGAAAGACCGCGAGGTCGTGTGCCACGCCAGCGCGTGGGACGTCGATCTGGACGCCGACGTGCGTATCAAGATGTGCATCGAGCAGAGCGCCGAGGATTTCACCACGATCCACCACGAACTCGGGCACAACTTCTACCAGCGTGCCTACAAGGATCTGCCGGCGCTGTTCCGCGACAGCGCCAACGACGGCTTCCACGAAGCCATCGGCGACACCATCGCTCTGTCGGTGACGCCGGAGTACCTGGTGCGGATCGGCCTGCTCGACAAGGCGCCGGACACGTCGAAGGACATCGGCCTGCTCCTGAACAAGGCGCTCGAGAAGATTGCGTTCCTGCCGTTCGGTCTCCTCGTCGATCAATGGCGCTGGAAAGCGTTTTCGGGAGAAATCTCACCGGCCGCGTACAACAAGGCTTGGTGGGACCTGCGGCAGAGCTATCAGGGCGTTGCAGCGCCGTCCGCGCGCGGCGAGGACTTCTTCGATCCGGGCGCCAAGTATCACGTACCCGACAACACGCCGTACACGCGCTACTTCCTCGCGTCGATCCTGCAGTTCCAGTTTCACCGGGCGCTGTCGAAGATTGCAGGGTGCACGCTCCCGCTGAATCGCTGTTCCATCTTCGAGAACAAGGAAGCCGGTCGGCGGCTGAGCGCGATGCTCTCCATGGGGCAGTCGCGGCCGTGGCAGGACGCGCTCGAAACGCTGACCGGATCGAAGCAGATGGACGCGACCGCGATCATCGACTACTTCGCGCCGCTCTCGACGTGGCTCGATCAGCAGCTGAAGGACGCACCAACAGGATGGTGAAACGCCTTCGTCTTGCCGTTGCCGTTCTGGTCCTCGTCTCGTTGCCGGGGCGAGGATCGGTCCGGGCGCAGACCGACCTCGATGCGTTCATGCGGCAGGTGCTGGAGAAGCGCGACGACAACTGGAAGAAGCTGCAGCAGTATGTGCTCGACGAGCACGAAACGATCGAGCTTCGTGGTCCCACCCGGCTGCCCATGTGGGGTGAGAAACGCGATTACACGTGGTACATCCGCGATGGATTCTTCGTGCGCAGCCCGGTCAGGGCCAACGGTGTCGCGATCGGCGAAGAGGAGCGCCGCAAGTACGAAGCGGACTACCTGAAGCGGCAGCAGCGGCGCGAACAGCAGGCCCAGGGCGGACAGGTAGCCCTCTCACCATCCGGCCCAGTGGTCGATCTTCCCGATGACACACCCGCGGTCGTGCCGGATAGAGAGGTCGACGGCATTCTGAAACAGACCCGTCGCCCGCAGTTCATTTCGACGGCGTACTTTCTACGGTTCAAATTCGAAGAAGGGAACTATGCCCTGGTCGGGCGCGAGACGATCGATAGCCACGAGACCCTGAAGATCGAGTACTACCCGGAGAAAATGTTCAGCGGCACGGACCGTCGTCGAACCGGCCGGGAGCCGTCCGATAAGGAAAAGGCACGCGACGCCGAATTCCGGCGTCTCATGAACAAGGTCGCGCTCGTCACAGTGTGGGTCGAGCCTTCCGCGCATCAGATCGTCAAGTACACCTTCGACAACATCGCGCTCGATTTCCTGCCGGCGCAATGGCTGGTGCACGTCGATGACCTCGAGGCATCGATGACGATGGCGCAACCGTTTGCGGACCTCAAGGACGTGTGGCTGCCGCGCTCGCTGGAAGCGAAGGCCGCATTGACGATGGCCATGGGCCAGATCGATTTGCGCTACGCGCTGGACTACACAGACTACCGGCGTCCCGACGTCACGTCGAAGGTCGGCGTCAAAGAGCGCTGACGTGTGGGCGCTGCTCGTCGTCGCCATGACGCTGCACGCGACGACCGACGAGACCATCACCGCGATTCAAATCCACGGCAATCTCGTCACGAGCGACGCCGAGGTGCGCCGGCTCGCCGACGTCCGCGACGGCATGCTGTTCGAGCCCACTACCGTCACGGACGTCACAGAACGGCTGCGCGCCACAGGACGATTCAAGAGCGTGCAGGTGCTCAAGCGCTTCGCCTCGATTTCCGACCCGTCCCAGATTCTGCTGGTGATCATCGTCGACGAGGGGCCCGTGCACATCGAGATGACCGGCGATCCCGACCATCCCACACGCGTCGTCCGCAACCGCGGATCGCATGTCATGATTCTGCCGGTGCTCAGCATCGAGGACGGATACGGCGCCACCTACGGCGCGCGCCTGGCCTTTCCCAATCCGGCGGGCAAACGCAGCCGCATCGCCTTTCCGCTCACGTGGGGCGGCTCCAAGCAAGCAGCGGCGGAGTTCGAGAAGTCGATCGAACGCGGCCCAATCGACCGTGTGAGCGCTCGCGGGTCGGTGTTGCGGACGACGAATCCGTTTTTCGAACGAGACGACGACCGTATCCGCGTTGCGGTGCGGGGCGAGCGCCAGCTCGTGAAATCGCTGAGAGCGGGAGCGGGCATCGGGTGGCAGGACGTCTCGTTCGGACCGCTCGAGGATCGATTCGTGCAAATCGGCGCTGACGTCATCTACGACACGCGCCTGGATCCAGGCTTGCCGCGCAATGCGGTGTACGGACGCGCCGCGTGGGATCATCTGGATTTTGGAAATGGTCCGGCAAGCCCGACGCACACGGCTGGAAGCGTCAATCGACTCGACCTCGAAGGGCGCGGGTATCTGGCAGTGTTCAAACAGAACATCCTGGCCGTCCGGGCGCTGCGTCGTGATTCGGACGATCCCCTGCCCCCGTATCTGCAGCCGCTGCTCGGCGGGATGGCGAATCTCCGCGGCTTCAAGGCGGGCATCGCCGTCGGCGACACGCTCGTGGCCACGTCTGTCGAGCTGATCGTTCCGCTGAGCCCGGCGCTCCAAATCGGCAAGATTGGTGTGACCGCGTTCGTGGACTACGGTACGGTGTACCCGAAAGGCGAACATTTCGGGGATCGCCCGATGCTCGAGGGATACGGAGGAAGCGTGTGGGTGTCGGCCGCGTTCTTTCGATTCAACTTCGCCGTCGCGCACGGACGCGGGGCGTCGACACGCGTTCATGTCGGCGGCGACCTGTCGTTCTGACGATGCCAATGCGGATCCCGGAATGCGGAATGGGGATCGCGCAATGCGGAGTGCGGATCGCGTTCGTGTGCCTGTCGACCGTCGCGCTCGCGGCGCAGGCGCCGCAACAGCCGCCCGTCTTCCGCGGGGGCGCAAGCCTCGTCCGCGTGGACGTGACGGTGAGCGATCGACACGGCGAGCCGGTCAACACGCTGACGGCTGACGACTTCGAGATCCAGGAAGACGGCGTGCCGCAGACGGTCGAAACGTTCAAGCTGGTCTCGGCTGATGGACGTCAGGCCGAAGGTGACGATACATCGCTGGAGATCCGATCGCCCGAGCATGCCGCAGCGGAGGCCGCGCGCGATGAAGTACGCGTTTTCCTGATCTTCTGGGACGAATATCACATCGACCGCTTCGTGCCGGCCATCAACGGCCGCAAGGCGCTGAGCGAGTTCGTCAACACCGCGTTCGGGCCCACCGATCTGGTGACCCTGATGGATCCGCTGCTGCCGACCGATGCCATTCGCTGGACGAGGAACCATGCCGATCTCAGCGCCGCAATACACAAGCTCGAGGGCCGTTTCCATGTCTACATCCCGGTGCGCAGCGTCCTGGAGGAAGCACAGCTCGGGCGTCGAGACGTGGAGCGTCTCCGCACCGAGGTGACCGTGTCGGCTTTGAAATCCGCGGCATCGTATCTGGGCGGACTTCGCGAGGGGCGCAAAGCGATCATCTTCGTCAGCGAGGGACTGCCGGGCATCTATCGATCCGACGAAATCTCCCTCATGGACGACCTGGTGCGGACGGCGAACGACAACAACACGGCCATCTACACCGTCGATCCCAAGGGTCTGCTGGGTTACGCGGCCGACGAGCTCAGGGTGATCGCGGATAACACCGGCGCGCAGGCGTTCGTGAACACGAACTCGCCGGCGAAGGCGCTCCGCCAGGTCGTGAAGGACGCGAGCGCCTTCTACCTGCTGGGCTATGCGTCGATCAAGAACCCCATGGACGGCAAATTTCACGAGATCAAAGTTCGCGTGAAACGGCCGGGGCTCGAGGTGCGCGCGCGCAAGGGCTACTGGGCGCCTAGTGCGACAGATGTGGAACGGGCGGCACGTGAGGCCGCGGCGGGAGCGCCAACCGAAGTGGCTGCCGCATTCGCGGCCCTGACTGCCGTGCGACGCGATCGACCGCTCGATCTCACCGTCGGCACAGCGCAGGGTGCGAATGACGCCCCGGAAGTGACGTTGACCTGGACTCCGCGAGCGACGTCCGCACCGGCCGGCAGCGGAAGCCCTTCGAACGAGCACAACGATTCCGGACGGAGTGCGAGCCGTTCCCGCCCCCGCTCGCCGGAGCCCCCAGCGAGCGACGGCGAGGCACGCCGGAGCGTCGAAGGCACGGAGGCAGGCGGTCTGGTAGTTGTCGCCAACGGCGCGAACGGCTCACACGAGTTCAGGGCGCCGCTCGAGGCCCGGCGCCTGTCTTTTTCGGCCGTTCCAGGCACGCTGCGACTGCAGGTCATCGTCCGCGATTCCGACGGTCAGACAATCGGCGACGAGACGAGGGTCGTGGAGGTCCCGGATCCCGCTCGTCTTCGCATCGCGATCAGCTCACCGAGCGTCACGCTCGTGCGCAACGCATCCGAACTGAGGAGTCTGACGGCCGACACCACGCCATATGCGGGACGCGAGTTCGTCCGGACCGATCGCTTGTTCGTACGGTTTGCCCTGTACGGCGAGGCCGCCGCCGGCGCGACGATCTCGTCGCGTCTGCTCAGTCGAACCGGGGCTGCCTTGCTGACGCTTGCCGTGACGCCGCCGGCCGACCCGGCGGGAACCTACCAGATCGATTTTCCATTGGCCTCGATCGCGCGCGGCGACTATGTGATTGCCATTTCTGCCGAAGCCGGCGACGATCGCGCCGAGGCTCTCGTCCCCATTCGCGTCATCTCCTAGCGGCGATCAGCCTTGTGTTGACGGCGTGGGGCCGGGGACGGACACGGCCTGAGACTTCAGACTCGAGACTTCAGCCTTGATTTGGCGACGGTCTACAATTCCCATCACATGGCTCGGCTTTGCCAAATCATCCCGAGACGATTCCTGATGCGCGCAGGTCGTGCGGTCGGCGTCGCGGCCCTTGCGATTGCTCCCATTGCACTCGTTGCGCAGGACCGGCTGAAAACAATACCCGGGTACGAGCGCGCGCAGCGGCTTACGCGCGAGGGCCCGACGTTGGTTCGCGGCGGCGCTCTGGCACCGACGTGGGTCGACGATCGCGCGTTCGAGTACACGCGTGAGGGCAAGCGGTTCCACTACGACGTTGCGTCGCGCATGGCCTGGGAAGTCCCGTCGATCGAGACCGACGGCGGAAGCGCCGGTCGCGGCAGGAGAACAGAAACGCCGGAACGCGGCCGCCAGTTCGATTCGACGCTGTCGCCAGATGGCTCGCGCAAGGCCTTCTACCGCGATCGCAACGTATGGATCAGCACAGCCGACGGGACGGGCGAGATCGCAGTGACGACCGACGGCAGCGTCGCGAACCGCGTGAAGTACGGGACAGCCAGCTGGGTGTACGGCGAGGAGCTCAGCCAGCAGACCGCGATGTGGTGGTCACGAGACGGCAGAAAGCTCGCGTACTACCGCTTCGACGAGAAGCTCGTCCCTGACTACTACCTCGGAGTCAACCAGACGCGCCTGCAGTCGGCACTCGATGTCGAGGCCTATCCCAAAGCGGGCGTCCCGAATCCAGTCGTCGATCTGTTTGTCTACGACGTCCCCACGAAACAGTCGATCAAGATCGACGTTCGCGGCGACAATGCGTTCGACAGCATCAGAGTTGGTCATTACGTGTACCACGTGATGTGGTCGGCGGACGGCCGCGAGCTGCTGTTCTTCCGGACGAACCGGCGGCAGAACGTGATGGAGGTTGCCGCGGCTAATCCGGATACAGGCGCCGTTCGGGTCGTGCTGCGCGAGGAGTGGCCGACGGGATGGCTCATCTCCGAACCGCGGATGGTGTTTCTCGCCGACGGCCGGCGGTTCATCTGGGAGTCGCAGCGCAACGGGTGGAACAACTTCTATCTGTACGATCTCGCGGGGCGGCTGATCGCGCCAATGACGGCATCGACCGCCTTTGAAGCGTCGGCGCTCGTGAAGATCGACGAGCGACAAGGCGTGCTGTTCTACACGGCGCGCGACGGCGACAATCCGCTGAAGCTGCAGCTGCATCGCGTGGGACTTGATGGCGCAGGCGATCGCCGGCTGACCGATCCATCCTTCCATCACACCATCGGGAGCTGCATTCCCGGTCTCGGAGCCCGGCCGGAACAGCCGGCGGTTGCGTCGCCATGCGGCATCTCGCCGGACAGCAGGTATTTCGTCGACGTGTTTCAGACGCACGATACGCCTCCGGCGGCGCAGCTGGTGGACGCTGCGACTGGCCAACTGGTGGCTGATCTCGCGCGGAGCGATGCGACGAAATTCACGGAGCTGGGGCTCAAGAAGGCGGAGCTGTTCACGTTTGTCGCCGCGGACGGCAAGACCCGGTTGCGGGGCACGCTGCAGTTTCCGTCCACGTTCGATCCGGCGAAGAAATATCCGGCGCTCCTGGGCATCTATGGGGGGCCGGAGTTTTCCGTCAACGCGGCACGGGAGACGTTCATCACGCCGAGTCCGCTCACCGAGTACGGATTTCTGATGGTGAACGTCGATACGCGCGCCGTCGCCGGGCTGGGCAAGCGCACGCTCGATGCGATCTATCAGAAGCTCGGCCAGGTCGAGATCGACGACATGACCGAAGGCGTCAAAGCGTTGTGGGACCGGCCGTACGTCGACAAGACACGCGTCGGAATTTTCGGCACGTCGTACGGCGGCTACGTGTCGCTGATGGGTCTGCTTCGCCACCCGGATGTCTTTGCCGCGGCCGCTTCGTCATCGGCCCCGACCGATTGGCGGAACTACGACACGATCTACACCGAGCGCTACATGTGGATTCCGCAGGAGAACAGAGCCGGGTACGACGCCGGCAGCGCGATCACCTACGCCGCCGATCTCAGAGGCCGGCTGCTGCTGTATTACGGCACGGCCGACAACAACGTACATCCATCCAATTCGCTGCAGCTGATTCAGGCGCTGCAGAGCGCGGGCAAGAGCTTCGACGTCCAGGTCGGCCCCGACCGCGGGCACGGCGGCATGAATCCGGATCGGATGATGGAATTTTTCATCGACGCGTTGAAGCCTTAGCTGTTCCTCCCCTACCTGGCCTTCCGCAGCTCCAGTTTCGCAATCGCCTCCCGATGAACCTCGTCGGGGCCGTCGGCCAGGCGAATGGTGCGCGAATGCGCCCACGCGGCGGCGAGGGGGAAGTCGTCGCAGACGCCCGCCGCACCGTGCGCCTGAATGGCGCGGTCGAGCACGCGCAGCGTCATGCGCGGCACGACGACTTTGATCATGGCGATCTCGCCGCGAGCCGCCTTGTTGCCGACCGTATCCATCAAATAGGCGGCCTTCATCGTCAGCAGCCGCGCCTGCTCGATCTCCATGCGCGATTCCGCGATGTCGGCGCGGATGGTGCCTTGCTCGGCCAGCGTTCGGCCGAACGCGACGCGCTTCGTCACACGCCGGCACATCGCATCGAGCGCACGCTCGGCGACGCCGATGAGGCGCATGCAGTGATGAATGCGGCCGGGACCGAGGCGGCCCTGCGCAATCTCGAAGCCGCGCCCTTCGCCAAGCAGCAGGTTCGAGGCGGGCACGCGCACGTTCTCGAAGGTGATTTCCGCATGCCCGTGCGGCGCATCGTCGTACCCGAACACCGGGAGCATCCGGCGAATCATCACGCCGGACGTATCCATCGGCACGAGGATCATCGACTGCTGTTTGTGCTTTTCGGCCTGCGGATCCGTTTTCCCCATGAAGATCACGATCCGGCAGCGCGGGTCGCCGGCGCCCGAGATCCACCACTTGTGGCCGTTGATCACGTAGGAGTCGCCCTCGCGCACGATGCGCGATTTGATGTTGGTGGCATCCGACGAAGCGACGTCGGGCTCGGTCATCGCGAAGCAGCTTCGAATCTCTCCCGCGAGGAGCGGCTCGAGCCACTGCTTGCGCTGCGCTTCGGTGCCGTACCGCACGAGCACTTCCATGTTGCCGGTGTCAGGCGCGGAGCAGTTGAAGATTTCGGGACCCAGGCCCGGCACGCGGCCCATGATTTCGCACAGCGGCGCGTACTCCACGTTGGTCAGTCCTGCGCCGTACTCGCTCTCGGGCAGGAACAGGTTCCAGAGCCCCGCCGCCCTGGCCCTTGGCTTCAGTTCTTCGACGATCGCCGTCGGCTGCCAGCGATCGCCTTCGACGATCTGGCGATGGAACGTCGCTTCGTTCGGGTAGACGTGCTCGTCCATGAAAGCCTGGACGCGGCTCTGAAGGTCGCGCGCTCGCGCGCTGTGCTCGAAATGCATGATGCGCATGATAGTGTAGGCCGCCGTGGAAAACGACGTGCGCGCGGTCAGGGAGGGCGAGCAGGTTGACTGGGCTCGGCTGATCGCGTGGCTGCGTCAGTCGCTGCCGGCTTGCAATATCCCGCGCCTTGACGTCTCGCTCGATCCAGTGGTGGCGCAGTTTCCGGGTGGTCATTCCAATCTCACCTATGCGATTTGCTTCGGCGACGTCGACATCGTCATTCGCCGTCCGCCTTTCGGTCCGGTGGCGCCGACAGCGCACGACATGGCGCGCGAGTTCCGCTGGCTGTCGGCCATGCACCCTGCGTTTCATCTGGCTCCCCGTCCGTACCTGCTGTGCGAGGACACCTCGATCATCGGATCGGTGTTCTACGCGATGGAGCGGCGACGCGGACTCGTCGTCCGCGCCGAAGAGCCACCGGGGATCGCCGACAACGAGTCAGCGCGCCGGGCGATCAGCGGTGTGATGGTCGATACGCTGGCAGAGCTGCACTCGATCGATGTCGCAGCCAACGGACTGAGCGGCCTCGGCAAACCGGTGGGATTCGTCGAACGTCAGGTGCGGGGCTGGTCGGAACGCTGGCAGCGCGCGCAAATCGCACCAGTATCGGAGATGGACGCGCTTGCCGAGTGGCTCCGCGCACGCCTGCCTCCGGATCCCGCTACGCCGGCAGTCGTGCATGGCGACTTCAAGCTCGACAACGTGATGCTCGATGCCGGCGACGTGGGACGAATCGTTGCGATACTCGACTGGGAGATGAGCGCGCTTGGGGATCCGCTCGTCGACGTGGGCATCCTCCTTGCGTATTGGGCGCCTACCGCGCCGCCGCTGCAGCGGGACGCGCTGACAACGGTGACTCATCGACCCGGATATTTCCATCGCGACGAGATCGTCGAACGGTATGCGGCGCGATCCGGACGGGATCTCTCGAGCATCCGCTTTTACGAGGTGTTTGCGCGATTCAAGATCGCGGTCGTGATTCAGCAGATCTACTTTCGATACGTGAAGGGACAAACCACCGATGCGCGTTTTGCGACGTTCGACGAGCGGGTGGTGTTTCTCGCCCGCCAGGCGGCCGCGCTCGCAGAGGCATGAACAGGCATTCGCTGCGACCACGCGCACGTGTGTCCTTCCTGGTGCTGTTTTACTTGCGCTGTTCGTCAGCGCGGCAGCTCAAGTGGGAAAGACCGTCTGGGACGGCGTCTACACCGAGCCGCAGGCCAAGCGCGGCGAGGCAATCTATGCGGAGCGCTGCTCGAGTTGCCACGCGCCCGATCTCAGCGGGATGGACCAGGCGCCGCCGCTTCTCGGGCCCGATTTCGGCGCCGACTGGAACAACCTGTCGATAAACGATCTCTTCGAGCGGACGCGTGTCAGCATGCCCGCCGACAATCCCGGCACGCTCGACCCGCAACAGGTGGCGGGCGTACTCGCGTTCGTTCTCCAGAAGAACGGTTTCCCACCTGGCCAGAGCGATTTGCCCGCCGAGGCGGAGGCATTGAAGGTCATCGGGTTCCTGACCAAAAAGCCCTAGCCAGTCGAGTTTTAGCTCGGCGCCGAACGGCGTTCGGCACTCCGAGCATATAATCGCGTCCGATTCTGTCGCGTGGGCGTCCACGCTCATCGAACCCTGCTTCGTGATGCAATCACACGGATGTGCGCGTTGAGCCGTCGTATATAATCCGCCAGCTCATCCATTGATGGCGTTGAAATGGACACGACATCTCTTATCGATCGCGTTGACGAACGGCTCTCGGAACTCGAAGCCCATGTCGAACAGCTCGAAATGATCCAGCAGCTGCTCCTGCGGCTGATGTCGATCACGCATCCGCTCTCCAACGCGCTGGCCCAGTACGGCGCGACCAGCAGCCAGGAACAGGAGTTGATGCAGTATCTCGACGAGCTCGCCGAGCGCGTCCACAGCCTCGAGCGGAACCGGCCCTCGTTCGATCAGTTCCAGGCGCGCGTCGGTCAGATCATGCCGTCGCTGAAGGACGACCGCGAGTTCCTGCGGCTGATCGTCGACACGCTCAGGGTCGAGCGGGCCGCGTATCGTTCGCTCCACGACTACATGGTTCAACAGGGATGGCTGGGCCGGACGCGGTGATCGCGTAGGATTGGTCGCAATGGCAGATCAGGACGCACAGGATCTCGAAGCCCGCGTGGCGCAGTTGGAAATGATGCAGGATCTGATCCTGCGGCTCCTTTCAATCACCCGGCCTCTGTCAGCCATGCTGGAGCAATTTGGCGCAACAAGAACACAAGAACAAGATCTACTCGCATTCCTCGACACGCTGGTCGAGCGCTCGCGAGGACCCGAACGCGCGCGACCGTCGAAGGCTCACTTCGAGATGAGGGTGTTCGAAATCCTGCCGTCGCTGCGCGGCAACCAGGATTTCCTGCAGCTGCTCGTCGACACGCTGAAGGTCGAGCGTCCCGCATATCGCGAGCTCCACGAGTACATGCAGTCTCGAGGCTGGATGAGGGCCGTATGACGATTCTCCAGCGTGTTATTGCACACCAAAGGCGAGCAGCACGTTCCCCGGCCGTCCGCCCAGCGTTCCGTATCCCGAGTTGATGTAGAGCATCCCGCCAACCACTGTCGGGCCGGGTCCGCTGATCGACGCGCCTTTGGCGGGCACGCCATTCACGGTTTCGAAGTCATGGTTGGTGTCGTACTCCCACAGCAGCGATCCGTCCTTCGTCGACCAGCCACGAACAGCCCCGTCGTTCGAGCCGGTGAACACGACACCGGGAATGACGGTGATTGCGGCGAGGATCGCCGAATTGCAGCCACGTCCTGCCGGGCACTTCGGCGCAGGCGGCGGCGCGAACCATTTCCGCTCTCCCGTTGCGAGTTCCACCGCATGCAATCCGCCCGGCTGCTCGGATCCCAGTGTGTCCGACACTGCAAAATACGCCTGCTCTTGGTCCACGGCCGAACCGAACTCGATTCCTCCCAGGGCGCTACCTTTGCCGGCGCGGTATTGCCACAGCACCGCGCCCTGCTTGTCGGGATCGAACGCCCAGCCAATGCCCGACTTCTGGCCGGCCACGATGAGGTCCTTGCCGTCCGGACGGGTTACGAGAATCGGCGCGTTGCCGAAATCGAAATCGGGACCGAGCTCGCCGGGCGGCGGGCAATTCGCCGCAGTTGGTCCGCCGCAGATCAGGAAGATGTCCTTGGCCGTGACCTGCGATGTCCACTTCACGGCGCCGGTGTCGAGATCGAACGCCATGATCGCGTCGCTCGTCGGTTGCTGCGGCTCGGTGTACATGTTCCCGGTGGCGCCGTAGACGACATGCCGCTTCGCATCCACGGTGGGCGACGACCAGATCCCCGCGCCGGAGGGGCCCCACCGCGTGGTGCCGCTGTTGTTCTTGCCGATCGGCTTGGCTTCCGCGCTGATCGTGTAGGTCTTCCAGATGAGCGCGCCATTCGACGCGTCGACGGCGACGATGCTGCCGCGGAACGTGCAGCATTCATAGGACGCGTTATTGCCCTGAATTTCTTCGGTGGACGAGACGGGCACATAGAGCCGGCCGTCGTACAGCGTCGGCGTCCCCGTGATGGTGGCGTTCTTGTGATCTTCGAGCGTGCGTGTCCACAGCTGCTCGCCGGTCGCGGCATCGACGCCGTACGCGGTGCCGCGGACATCACCGAAGTACGCAGCCACCTTGCTGCCGGTCGCACGCGGTCCGATCACGATTCCCGTGCGGACGGCGGCCTTGGCCTGCACCGTCCAGATGATGCAGCCGCTTTTCGCATCGAGCGCATACACGGTTCCGCTCGAACTGCCGACGAACAACCGGCCGCCGGCCACAGTGGGCAGCGCGCGTGCCACGACCGCGTTTGGAAATCCGAACGCCCATTTCAACGTCAGCTTCCGCGTCTCGTCGGCGGTCAGCCCCGCGTCCGCCGCCGGTTGAAACCGCGTATTGGTGATGTCGCCGCTCCAGCCGGTCCACCGTGGGCCTGATGACGGGTCGAATGGCGGCGTCGTGGTGCAGATGCCGGTCGAGAGACTCGATGCGGAGGCATTGAGCGCGCGCCCCCCGAGGAACTCGGCGACCGCGCGGCGATCCCCGTCGCTCAATTCCGATCCCTGCTGACGCATGGGACCGGTCAGGAGCGCCTGGAGTATGGCTTCCGGTGTGCGCTGACGCAGCGACGCGACGCTTGGGGTGCGGCCCTCGGTGGCGGTGTGGCAGGTCGCACATTTGTTATCGAACACAGCTGCGCCGGCGGTGGCAGGCGCCTGACCGAGCGCAAGAGCCAGAACGATCGTCAAGGACATGAAGTGATCTCCGAGATGAAACGGAACTCCGTGATAGTCGGGCCCCCATGACAGCGAAGTCAACAGTGATATTATTTGGATTCGTCACAGGAGGCGTTTGAGCAATGCGCAGCACGCTTGCCGGCGTGATCGCGGCGGTTTTCACCTCCGCTGCGTTGACCTTCATGTTTCACACCACGGCCCCGCTGTCGGGCCAGACGGCTGCCTATCGGGCGCCGCGCACGCCCGACGGCAAGCCCGATTTGAACGGCATCTGGCAGGCGCTGAACGAAGCCAACTACGACATCCAGGCACACATGGCGCGGGCGGCGATGGCACTGCGTCCCGGCCCGTACGGCCCGCTGCCCGCGGCTCCCGTGCTGGCGCTCGGCGCGGTCGGGTCGGTTCCGCCAGGCATGGGCGTGGTCGAGGGCGACGAGCTCCCGTACAAGCCGGAAGCGGCGGCGAAGAAGAAGGACAACCAGGAGCACTGGCTGGAGCGCGATCCCGAGATCAAGTGCTACCTGCCCGGCGTGCCGCGCGCCACGTATATGCCATATCCGTTTCAGATCTTTCAGAGCTCGAGCGCCATCTTCATGGCGTACGAGTACGCCGGCGCGGTGCGGAATCTGTACCTGAAAGATCCCGGTCCGCCACCAATCGATTCGTGGATGGGTCAGTCGGTTGCTCGCTGGGACGGTGATACGCTGGTCGTCGATTCGAACGGCTTCAACGATTCGAGCTGGTTCGATCGATCGGGCAACTTCCACAGCGACAAGATGAAGGTGACCGAGCGCTACACGCGGACGGCGCCGGACGTGATCAGCTACGAGGCGACTATCGACGATCCCATCGTGTTCACGCGGCCCTGGAAGATGAGCATGCCGCTCTATCGACGCGTCGAAAAGAATGCGCAGCTCCTGGATTTCAAGTGCGTCGAGTTCGTCGAAGAACTGATGTACGGGCAGTATCGGAAGAGCCCGCTCCCGAGGTAGCGTCGGTGGACCGCTCCTACGGACATGTGATGCGCACTCGATTCTTGGCCATCGGTGCCACGGTTGTCGTCGTAGCGACCATGGCGGCGTCCATTCGCGCCGCGGGTCAGGCCCGTCCCGCCGCGCCGGCGAAGAGCTCCGGGCCACGCACGGCAGATGGTCATCCCGATCTGACGGGTGTCTATGATCTCGCAACGCTGACGCCCGTGGAACGCCCCAACGGCGTGCCAGCCGTGCTGACGGATGAAGAGGCCGCGAAGCTGGAAGGACAGGCAGCCGCCCGACGGGAGCTGCTCTCGCGGCCCTCAAAGACGGATCGCGACGCCCCACCGGTTGGCGGAGACGGCTCGGTCGGCGCGGCTGGAAACGTCGGCGGCTACAACAACTTCTGGATCGACGCCGGCAGCTCGTACGTGCAGATCGACGGGCAGAAGCGGTCCTCCCTCGTGATCGACCCGGCTGACGGCCGCGTGCCCGCGATGACCGCCGCCGCGCGCCAGCGTTTGCTCGCGAACCGCAACGCGCGGCCGACATCCGACGCGGCGGAAAACGGCAACGATCCCGGCTTCGAGGGCGCGGGCGCCTACGACGATCCCGAGCGCCGGCCGCTCGGCGAGCGCTGCCTCCTCGGATTCGGCTCGACCTCCGGTCCCCCGGTGTTGCCGAACTACTTCTATAACAACCTGCATCAGATCGTGCAGACCAGGGACTCGGTGATGATTCTGACCGAGATGGTCCACGACGCCCGGGTCGTCCGCATGAATGCACCGCATCTGCCGAACCACATCCGCAAGTGGATGGGCGACTCGGTCGGCAGCTGGGAGGGCGACACACTGGTCGTCGACACCACCAACTTCAGCGACAAGACGCGCTTCCGCGGATCCACGGCCGACCTGCACGTCGTCGAGCGCTTCTCGCGGATCGACGAGAAGACCCTCCGGTATCGCTTCACCGTGGAGGATCCGAACACGTGGACACAGCCGTGGACGGGCGAGTACACATGGCCCGCCACTGACGATCATGTGTACGAGTATGCGTGCCACGAAGCCAACTACGCGTTGGAAAACATCCTCCGCGGCGCGCGCGTGAAGGAAGCGGACGAGGCTGGGAAGAAAACGCAAAAGTGAGAAGTAGAAAGTCAGAAGTTAGAAGTAGAAATAGGAAGTCGACTGCAATGAGTTGGAACTCATGAGGAGAAACACGATGCGAGCGAAGATGACGATCACGCTTGCGGGGCTGGGATTGGTACTGGCTGGCGCGCCTCTCGTGGCGCATCACGCGTTCGGCGGCGAGTTCGATCCCAACCGACCTGTGCTGCTGAAAGGCAAGGTCATAAAGCTGGAGTGGGTCAATCCGCACGCGTGGATTCACATCGAGGTGCCGAAGCCGGACGCCACACAGCCGTGCCAGTTCACTCCGAACGCCAAGTGCGAGGAGTGGATGGTCGAAGGCGGGACTCCCAATACCCTCCTGCGCCGCGGGATCACGCGCGACTCGTTGACGGCGGGAACGGAACTCGTCATCGACGGCTACCAGGCGCGCGACCACTCACAGCTTCGAGCGAACGGCCGCAACGTCACTTATCCGGACGGCCGGAAGCTGTTCCTCGGCTCGTCGGGAACGGGCGCTCCGGTCGACGGCGCCGATCCGACAGAAGGCCGCGGTCGCCGCGGCGGCGGCCCGCGGTAGCATCGCCGGGCATTTCAGAGTTCAGAGTTCAGAATCTCAGATGGCCAATCTGAAATAAACTGAACTCTGAAATCTGAACGCTGAAATGGTCAGCCTGAAAATCCGATCCACCGTCCCCCCGCACCCACACCAAACCACAGCGCCAGCGACACGAGCGCGACCAGCTTGAACCAGACTGGTCGGACGCGCATTTCGTCGGCCATGGTCACTCTGCGGCGAATAGTGAACGTGAAGGTGATCGCGAGCGCGAGGCTGATCATCTTCACCCAGAAGGGCGTGCTGTAATAGCACTTCGTCGGCTCGGACAGGAACAGCCCGATGCCAGTCAGCAGCATCACGATCAGACTGCCGACCAGCCACGGAAACGCATTTCTCGCCACGTCAGCGATCCGCTGATCGCGCAAGCCGAATCCGAGCAGGCGCAGGTCCACGAGGAGCACGGCGCCGCCGATCACTGCAAGCGCCAGCAGATGCACCGATTCGATGACGGCAAACGCCCACGGCGACGTCCGAATCGCCGTGCCGAGCGTCGTCGCCTCACACCATTCGAAGAAGGGCCACAACATACAGGTATCAGGGATTAGGGATTAGGGCTTGGGGATTGCGGTTCGACACTGCTGATTGTTGATTGCTGATCGCCGATTCAGGAGCGACGCATCCCGTTGCCCAGTTTATGAACGGAGACTGCGGTTGTTTGTCGCAGTCGAACCAATTGTAGGCAATCATCCGCCCTGAGACGACGATGATGGCCCAGAGGACGAGTGAGACGGCGCCTGCGGCCCGTGCGGCAGAGGGCGGCACGCGATCGAGATCCCATTCGGCAGCTCGCCGATGAACGCCGATGTGAAATGCCCAGGCGTTCAACCCGGCCAGCACGAGCGTGATCATCTTGATCCGGAAAAAGATGTTCTGATACGAACGCACGGGAATGGCATAGAAGAGGAGCGCGCCCGTAATCACCATGACCGCGAAACCTGCCTGCATCCACGGCAGCAGGCGATCGGTCACCTCCGACACCCGCACCTGCCGCAGCGTGAACCCCAGCAGTCGGAGATCGAGCAGCACGGACATCCCGACAAACACGCACAACGTCAACACATGGACCGATTCGATCAGTGGATACATGTAAAGCGATTCGTGCAGCGCAATGCTGCCGCGGGTCTCGGCCAGCCGCTGGCAAAAACTGAGTAAGGACATGGAGTTTTCGTATTATATCGGCGATGCGACTTGCCGCCGGCCTGCTCGTGGCTCTCGGTCTGATACAACCGACGATGAGCCTGAGCGACATCATGGTGAAGATTCTGTATCCGACGGCGGATGCCGTCTTCTACATCGAAACGCGGACGCCGGTGGATGAAACGGGTTGGCGCGAGCTCGAGCGTCAGACGCAAATGCTGTCGGACGCCGCGCAAGAGCTCGTGACGCAACGCTGGGCGCGAGGACGCGAGGGCTGGCTGGCAGATGGCAAACTGCTGGTCGATGCAGGCGCCGCCGCCGTGGCCGCCGCCCGCAGGCGGGATGTAAAAGCGCTGGCCGATCTCAACGACGCCCTGTATACGGCGTGCGTGCAATGCCATCAGCACTATCGGCCCAACTATGGGCGCGGTGGCGCGAACCTTTCGCGCCGTCGCTCCCCCGAGAGCTCCACGAGCGCCGGCGAGGCACGCCGACCGACCGAGGATGCCGAGGCGGCCGGCGCGCGAAACGCCTCGCGCGACGATGACGCGTTCTCCATCGAGGGCATCTGGAACTTCGCGACGCTGACGCCGCTCGAACGGCCGGCCGAATTCGGCGACAAGGCTCTCGTCACGCGCGACGAAGCGGCTGCCTGGGTGCAGCAGACGCTGCAACGGAACAATCGCGATCGCCGCGACGGTGGGCCCGAGGTGGACGTCGGACGAGCCGTCAACGACTACTGGTTCGAGCGCGGCAACGGACTCGCCGCGAGCGGCGAACGGTTTCGAACATCGCTCGTCACCGATCCGCCAAACGGACGGCTGCCGCCGCTGACCGACGAAGCGCGTGCCCGGGCGGCAGCACGCGCGGCAGACGCCCGCTCGCATCCGGCCGACGGTCCCGAAAACCGCTCGTTACAGGAACGGTGCCTCAGCTTCAACGCGGGACCGCCGATCCTGCCCGGACCCTACAACAACTACGTCCAGATCTTCCTGATGCCCGGGTACGCGATCGTCTTCACCGAGATGATTCACGACGCGCGCATCGTGCCCCTCGACCCTCGTTCGCACGTTTCGCCGCGCGTCCGATCGTGGCTTGGCGATTCGCGCGGCCGCTGGGACGGCAGGACCCTGGTTGTCGACACGACGAACTTCCTCGGCACGATGAATCTTCGAGGCGGCGACGAGAACCTGCATCTCACCGAGCGCTTCACGCGGGTCGATGGGCACACGCTGCTCTACGAATTCACCGTCGATGATCCGACGGCCTACACCAGGCCGTGGACCGCGTCGTTGCCGATGACAAAGGTCGACGACCGGATTTTCGAGTACGCGTGCCACGAGGGCAATTACGCGCTCGTCGACATCCTCAAGGGTGCGAGATTTCAGGAAAAACGATAGAAGCGTGTTGCGAGTACTCGGCAACGTGCCGGTACCACGGTGACAGGTACCACCGCGCCAGGTACTACGGTGCCAGGTGCTAAGTGCTGGGTGCTAAGTGCTGGGTGCTAAGTGCTGGGTGCTAAGTGCTGGGTGCCGGGTGCTCGATCATGTTTGCGCCTGGCACGCCCGGCACCTCACCCTGGACGCCGAGCACCCTAGCACCGTGGCACCGTAGCACCCTGGCACCTTAGCACCGTGGCACCCTGGCACCGTAGCACCCTGGCACCTTAGCACCGTCCCACCGTGGAAGCATGGCAACGCGGGACAAGGCTTCATGTTCCCTGAAGTACCGTTTGAATCTTTTCCATGACCGTCGGCCATCGATATTCGCGGTCGACGTAAGCTTTTCCCTGCGTTCCAAGCGTGCGGGCATCGCCTGGTCGATCGAGCAGGTAGTCGAGCGCCGCGACGAATTCGGCGGCCGTGCGGTAGAAGAGGCCGCCGTCAGCGCGCCGCACCTGGCCGCGCAGCACGTCGCAGCGCGCGTTGACCAGTACCGGCAGGCCGTGATTCCAGGCTTCGAGGAGCACCATGCTCAGGCTTTCGTATGGCGACGGCATCAACAACACGCGCGCGCGAGACAGGAGCGCTTCCCGAACGGCGTCCTCGACGAAACCGAGCGTCCGGACGGCGGGATGCTCGGGAAGCGGCATGTTGACCGGGCCGGCGAGCACGAGTTGGATCGCCCGACCGCGTTCGACATAGCGCGTGAAATACCGGAGCAGCGTGTCGCAGCCCTTGTTGGGATCGATGCGTCCGAGATAGAGCACGAACGGATCGGTCACTCCCGACAGGGGGCCGTGCTCCTTGACTTCTTCGGAACACGGGGTCGCCTCTGTTTCAGGGACCGGATCGATTCCGCAGCCGATGATCGCCGACGGCACGCGCAAGGGCGCGCGCGCGTCGACAAGTTCGGATTCTTCGGGCGTCAGAAACAGATACGCGGCCGGCAGGGTGAACCACTGTTCCAGCACGCCGGCGTGAATCAGCGGATCCTCCTCTGCCGTTGGCACCAGCACAGCTCGCTCGCGGACGAGCGGCAGCCCGAAATAGGTAGCGTAGTAACGATACGACCAGAACAGCACGCGATCGTACTCCGCTCCGTGACGCCGCAAGTATTCGACCAGTTCCGGCACATCGGGTCCGTTCGCACGGAACCAGTCGTCCTGCTCCTCGACAGAGGCGCGTCCGGAGAAAACGACCCGGCTGATGTCCCTGAACTGCGCCAGATCGCGGCCGCGGACCACTGGAAAGCGCAGCACGCGCAGGCGCCCGTCCGCCGACTCCCCTGGCCGATATCGATTGGCCCACGTCACGTGATCGCTGGCGCACGAGGTGAGGATCGTGACGTCGTGCGTGTCGGCGAGATGCTCCGCGACCACCCGGCAATGGCTCTCGGATCCTCCGGCGATCTCACGGCCGAAGCGGTGGATGACGCAGGCCAGCTTCACCGGCTGCCGCTCGGGCCCGTCCGCCCGGCGAGCCCGCTCACCTCGCGCCGCAGCCTGGCGTTTTCAATCGCGAGCTCCTCGAGGCACGCCATGATGATCCGGTTGACGTAGTCCTGACGGCGGAAATTCTCTTCGCTGTACTCGAACAGCCACCGCACGAGCGGCAGGATCAGGCGGCGCTTGACGAACACGATGATGGGCCCGACCAGCGGCCGATGGCTCGACAGGCGCAGCCTGGACGTGGGCTTCCAGGCATCTTCGTCCGCCAGCAGCTCGGGCAGCAGCAGGACGTCGGTCCCCCGACGATCCGCGGCGCGCGCGAGCACATCGTGCACGCGTTCGAAGATTTCAGCGTCGCCAAACTCCGACGGCCCGCCGCGCGCAATCAGACGGCGCCGCAGCTCGTCGCGAACAGCCGCCTCGATCTCCGACATCGCGGCGTCGACACGGATCGGCACTCGATCCATGGCCCTACGTGGACCACGAACAGTGGAGGAGCGGACCGACAACGAGCGAAGGGCTGCGCACGCGGGATTTCTACTGCCGTTTTGCCGTGAAAGTCCCGCTCCCCAAGCCGCCCAGATCCACGCTACCTTTGAGCGCGTCCTTGTTCTCGATCGTACCGGTGTACTTGACTTCCAGGCTCGTCCCCTGCGCGTTCGCCGTGAAGGAGAAGTCGAACTGCTGTCCCTTCACGCTGCCGGTCAATTCCGCTTCCCCCAGCAGCTGCGAAGAGTAGTGCCCGGTCAGCTTGTCGCCGTCCTGTTTGAACGTGACCGTGGGGGTCCCGGTTCCAGCCTCGGTCTGAACCGAGAAATTCCATTTGCCGGTCAGGTCGACTTTGGCGCCTTGCGCGGTCGCGCCGACCGGCCATGCCGCGATCAACGCCACGAGTACCGCGATTCCAACATTCAGTTTCATGGTCTGCTCCTGCTGCGAAACTTGCCACCACCGTGGATACCGAGGACACGGGGGACTGAATCCAAGGATCTTAACTCTGTGTCCGGGTGTCCCCTTGGTGGAGGGGTCAATCCAACACTCTACTTTAGCTGCCGTAGCTCCGGCAGATCCGCATCCGCGTT
The DNA here is from genome assembly GCA_046728115.1 of Acidobacteriota bacterium. Taxonomy (GTDB): domain Bacteria; phylum Acidobacteriota; class Vicinamibacteria; order Vicinamibacterales; family CAVVIG01; genus CAVSWN01. The sequence continues at coordinate 38,238 of JBKPDW010000015.1, forward strand.
CTTCCAATACTGCCTGGCCAATGCGAAAGCCGCCCGGGCGCTGGCGAGATCGTCGGCATGTTCGGCTGCGAGCGCGTGCGCGTACTGCGATCCGGCGTAGTGGGGATCGTGCTGCAGCATCTGGTCGGCCGCCCAGCTGGCGACGTCCCAGGCTCCGGCATCACGTGCCGTGCGCGCAATGGCTTCGAGCGTGAACAGTCCCTGGCTCCACGCGTCGGGACCGGGCGCCGCACGCACTTTCCTCGCCGCTTCCTCCAGTAACGCCCTGCCCTTGTCCTTCTGACCGGTACGGAGGAGGAACTTGCCCTGCAGCACCTGCAGCGGCGTCGCGACGAGCCCGCCGGCCTCGACACCGCGGATCGCGCGGAGTGCGGCGTTCGCTTCGTCAGCGGCTGCCTGAAATTCGCCCAGCGCGAGCCGCGCTTCTCCGGCAGCGACGTGCCCCGTGGCACTCACGACCGGCGAACGATGGCCCGCGAGGACGTTGGCAGCCTCGAGCGCTTCCTTCGCGCGGCCGCGTGCGATGAGGAACATCGGCCACTCGCGCTTGTTGAACTCCTGCTGCAGCAGCGAAGACGGGATCGCGAACGAAGCGCGCAGGCGCCGCTCTGCATTCGCCATCTGCCCGATGTACTGATACGACGTGCCGAGCAGATCCAGGTTGTGCTGGTAGTGCCAGTCGAACTCGGCTGGAATGCGCTCGCGCGCGAAATAGCCCGTCTCCAGCGTATCAGCCGCGCTGAATTGGGCGATGGCTTCATCCACACGTCCGACTCTCCGCAGATCGTGGCCGTACATGTGAAGCGCGTGCGGAACCGCCGGCGCCATCTTCGCGTACAGCACCGCTTCAGCCAGCGCCTGATCGATCTGTCCGGTGTTTTCGTACGCATGAACGAGATAATGATGCGCGGCAAAATGATTCGGCGCGAGCGCCATCGCCTTCTGATAGAAACGAACGGATCCGGCGACGCTGCCCTGACCGCGCTCGGCCGGGTCGGGCGACTCCGCGTGGCCGCGCGCCAGCCAGAACTCCTCGTCCGCAGGCAGCGCCGCCAACGCGCCATCGAGCGCGGCGCGGTAGGCGTCACGCTTCGATGCGTCCGCGGGCGCCAGCTCAGCCGCCATCTGGAGCGCACGAGCCTCGATGTGCCGCCGATCGTGTGCGTTCGCCTGCTGCGCCAGGGCCGTCGCGCGCATCAGCGCATCCTTCGCTGCCGGGGGCGCATTGAGCTCGGTGTACGCGATGGACAACCCTGCGTACGCGATCGCGAGCTTCGGATCGAGCCGCAGCGCCTGGTTGAACGACCGCGCTGCCTCGAGCCATACATAGGAATGCAGGTACGCAAGCCCCTGATCGTACAAGGCCTGTGCCTGTTTGGAGGTCGTCCCGACGCGATCGTGCGCCGACCCGATTCCGGTTCGCAGCGTCACCGACCGTTTCGCGACCTCGAGGACGGCGGCTGTCGCGGGCGGGGCGGGATGCGAGTGCGCCTCCTGCACGAGCGCGAGCGCTGCGGCAATCACGAGCAGCATCGGAAATGAGAGCCAGGCAATGCAAGGGCAACGACGAAGACACGACACAACGAAGGCTTATCAATCAAGCCGATCAACTGTACTCTGATTTCCGCTGTCGTGGCTTCGTGGGATCGAAGAAGGAAAGAGCCCGCAAGAGTGTAAGACCCTGCGGGCTCTCCGAGTTCTCTCTGAGGTTTCTGAGCTCTCGTGTTCTAAAAATCGAAGTTCACGCCGATTTTGTAGAACCGCGCCGGCAGCACGTTGGTCGGCCGCAGCCACGTGGAGGCGGCGGTGTTCGAGAACGTGCTGCTGACGGTGAACGGCCAGTTGCTGTTGAAGATGTTGTAGGCGTCGAGGTCGATGCGCGCGCGGTACGTCCCCATCCTGAATCGCTTCGACGCGCGGATGTCCAGCTGCTTGAGGTTATAGTTGCCGTAGTTCTCGCCGACCTCCATCAGGTTCCACGTGCGCGTCGTCGCCGCGTTCGCATAGCCGGTGCGGCCGAGCGTAGTCAGCGTCGTCGCCGAGAACGGCGCCGCCCACTGAGCGAGAATGCTCGGCGCCGCGCCACCGGTCTGGACGCCCCGAACGAACTGGAATGTGCCGCTGATGATCACGTCGTACGGCAGCGTGTAGGAACCGAGCAGCTTCAGGTCCGGCCGATACGGAAGGTCCTGATGGCATGCCCGATGGCCGTTCGGGAAGACTTCTGTGACCTCCGGCGGCGCGGGCGCGACGGCGTTCGCCGGGTTCGTCAACAACGACAGCACGCCGTAATCGACGAGCGCGCACTGATCGAAGATGCGCTTGCCCGCCGTGATGCCGCCCTGGATGAACATGCCCGGCTTCGGCCGCGCGTTGATCTGGAAGTCGTACCCTTCGTAGATGTTCGTCTCGCCGCCGTAATCGTCCGAGAAGGTCAGCGTGCTGCTCGCCGGCGGCGAATTGGCGCCGCTGACCGACGGCTTCAAATCGTACAAGCCGCAGATCTGATACCCGCTGCCGCCCGGCAGGTTGGCGTCGGATGGCGCGTTGACGCAGAACGGACCGTCGTAGCTGCCCTTCGCGATGCTGTACCGGTTGTCTACCGTGATCGTCTGGTTCCCGAACGCACGCCGGAACCAGCCCGCGGCCACCGACACGCGCGGCATCAGCTCGTGCTGGCCGCTGATCTGGAACTCCGTGTTGTACCCGCGGGCTTGCCACCCTTCCAGCACCTTCGGGTTCGTCGTCTGCGTCGTCGGCACGTTCCTCCCGAACGTCGTGTTGGTGGACGCCGCCAGCTCGTTCAGCTGGATCCGGCCGGAGCTGTCGAACGGCGAGCCGTTGCCGTCCACGTCGGTCCACGACCGCACGTCGCTCAACCCGACCGTGTTTTCGGGATTGTTGTTGTCGGTCGTGCTCCCGCCTGCGAGGCCGACGCCGTTCACGTAGCGCGCGTAGCTGAACTTGATCGCCGTCCGACCGGTGCCGAACAGGTCGTACGACACGCCGACGCGCGGGTTGATGTCGTTCCAGTTCAGCACGCGTCCGACGCAGCCCTGCGCGAGGTTGTTCTTTCCGTCGGGGCACTCCGGAAAGTCCTGCGCGGCGTTGAACGTGCCCGCCGGCAGCGACTCCGGATCCACTGCGCTGACGAACCGATCCCACCGCAGGCCCGCGTTGATCGTGGCGCGTTTGATCGTCCAGCGATCCTGGACGAACACGCCGCTGTCGGCCTTGATGCTGTTGCGGCGGTCGGTCGGAATGCGCAGCGTCACGGACGAGGGCGCGCCGTTGTTGAATGTCACGGGCTGTACGTCGCGCGTGTACTGCTGCGTCAGCCGCCACTTGGCCTGGCTGATCTGCACGCCGAAGCGGGCCGAGTGCGAGCCCGTGACGTAGTTCGCGGCGAATTGCTCGGTGAAGAGCTTCGAGAAGTGATCCGCAGGGTTGTTCCAGGCGTCCGCAATCTTGCCGGTGCCGGTGTCGCTGATGGTGACGAGCGGCGGCGTGACGGCGAAGACGTCGGGTTGATAGTTCTCCTGGTACTCCTGGTCGTACACCGAGAAGCCGGCATCGAACAGCAGGCGGTTCGTGTGCGTGCGCGTCCACTTCGACACCGACACGAAGCTCGTGGGCGTCGCTTGAATCGCGGAGGCCTCGGGCGGAACGGTCGAAGCAATACCCCAGTGCTTGCGAACCTTGTCCTGCTCGTCGTGGTAGTAGGAGACCTTGTCCTTCGACGTCACCTGCGCCGACACACGGCCCACGATGCTGCGGATATGACCATCGTCGATGCCCGGACGGGTGGTATCAGGGACATATTTCACGTACTTGCCTGGGACTTGCTGACTGAGGTTGAAGAAGCTGTCGGCCACCGTCTTGTTGACGCCCCAGTACCGGTAGGTTGCGAAGAACCAGACGCGGTCTTTCTTGATCGGACCGCCGACGCCGGGATTGAAATCCCAGATTTTCTTCGTCACGGGCACGTTGGTCAGTTTGTTGTTCGGGTTGTACGTCACATCGCCGAACAGCTCGGTCCTCGTGCAGGGCTGGGCGACGCCGTTCACGAATCCGGGGGAGCCGCAGTTGTCGGAGCTCCACGCTTCCGGCGCGTAGTTGCCGAAGACGACGCCGTGGAACTGATTGCTGCCATCGCGGGGCACCATGTTGACGCGAACGCCGCCCTGGCCCATTTCCGCGGAGTCGGCGCCGGTGACATAGCTGATCTCCTGAAAGCTGTTGTCGTTCCAGTACACTCCGCTGTAGGCGCCGTTCGCGCACAGGTTGTTCAGCCGCATGCCTTCGACGGTTTGCACCGTGTCAGCGGATCCCCGGTACTGAAGGGGTGATTGCTGCAGGCTTCCGCTGCCGCCGACGTCGCGCGACAGCGCGCCGCCGCCGCCCAGCGAAATCTGGGTACCGGGGATCATGATGCCGACCGCCTGGATGTTGCGTCCCGTCGGCAGCGCATCGAGGACGTCACGCGTCATGACGGTGCGCGTCGTGATGCTCTGCACATCGACGATTGGCGATTCGGCCGCCACGGTGATGGTCTCCTCCAATTGACCGACCTTGAGATCGGCATTGATCGCGGCAGTGAAGTCCGCGGTGATCTCAACACCCTCGCGCTTCACGACACTGAACCCCGGCAGCGTGAAGGTAACGGTATACGTGCCGGGCGGGAGCTGAATGATCTTGTACAACCCCGAGCCGTCGGTGATCGCTGTTCGCACTTTCTCGAGCAGCGCCGGGCTCGCGGCCTCGACGGTGACGCCGGGCAGCACCGCGCCCGACGCGTCCCTCACCGTGCCGGCAATCACGCCTGTCCCTTGTGCCGCTGCCACGACCGGCAGCAGCGCGAGGCAAACGGCCCCGGCCATGATTCGTGCAAACGTGCGCATGCGCAGTTCCCTCCTCCAAAAACGTGACGGGTCCCTTGGACCTAGCAGCAGTTGTGCCGAAAACATTGTTGCGATTTTTCGCCGAGATCTGGCTGGAAAATCGAGTGCTCGAGGTCCACGATTCCAAATTTCCGTATGCCGATTCGGTGATGGTAAGTACCGGTTACCTACCGACCGGTCGGTCGGCGGGAGGATAGCACCGCCTTGACGCCCCGTCTACTGCGGAGGTACAAACGGCGCGCATGGCGGTCGTCCGAGCGCTGGCGCCTCCGACCGAGTCCCGTCGCGCCGAGATCTGTCGCACGGCCGCACAGATCTTCCGCGACCGGGGGTTCGACGCCACCTCGGTCAGCGACGTCGCCCGCGCGTTGGGGATGACCAAGGCAGGGCTGTATCACTACTTCGAAAGCAAGGAGGCGCTGCTTTTCGAGATCCTCACGTACGGCCTCGATCGGGTCCGCGACGAAGTCGTCCTCCCTGCACGCGCCGTCCGAGATCCCGAGGAACGGCTGCGGCAGATCGTGATGCGTCATGCCTGCATCGCGACCACCGGACGCGGTGCCGTGACGCACTTGAACGATGAAATCCGGGCCCTGCCGGCGGCTGCGCGCCGCCAGATCGAAGAGCGGATGCGCCGGTACATCGACCTCATTCGAGACACGCTCGCCGACCTGAAAGCCGAGGGCCGGCTGCGCGACGTCGATCCGACGGTGGCAGCGTTCAGCGTGATCGGAATGATCCTGTGGCTGCCGCGCTGGTTCCGCCAGAATGGAAGGCTCACCCAGCAGCAGGCTGCCAAGGAATTGACGAAGATCGCCCTGAACGGGCTGTTGCGTCCGACGGCGAAGCCCCGGAGGTTCAAACCCCGCAAAGCTTAGTGCGCGTGTCAACGCGGCACCTGGCCGTGCTACCTAACATGTGGCACCGTGGCGCCGCCACCAGCCACCGTGACTCCAAGCGCTCGTGCCTTACACAATTCCGCCAAGACACAGATATTTGATCTCGAGAAACTCCTCCAATCCGTACTTCGATCCTTCCCGCCCGATCCCCGATTCCTTCACGCCGCCAAACGGCGCGACTTCCGTCGAGATGATTCCAGTGTTGATGCCGACAATCCCGTATTCCAGCGCCTCGGCAACCCGCCAGATGCGGCCGATGTCTCTACCGTAGAAGTAGGCGGCCAGACCGAATTCGGTGTCGTTCGCGAGCGCAACGGCGTCATCTTCGCTGGTGAATCGGAACAGGGGCGCCACTGGACCGAAGGTTTCCTCGCGGGCCACGGCCATGGCGGGGGTCACCTCGGTGAGGATGGTCGGTTCGAAGAACCGGCCGCCCAGCGCATGTCGCTTTCCACCCACCATCACCCTGGCGCCTTTGGCCGTCGCGTCCGCAATGTGGCTCTCGACCTTCGCCACGGCTCGATCGTCGATGAGCGGACCCTGCGTGGCTCCCGCATCAAAACCGGGCGCCGGCACGAGCTTGCGGACAGCGACCGCGAGCTTCGAGGCGAACGCGTCGTAGACGCCGTTCTGCACCAGCAGACGATTCGCACACACGCACGTCTGCCCCGTGTTGCGGTACTTCGACACGATCGCGCCTTCGACCGCCGCATCCAGGTCCGCGTCGTCGAAGACGATGAACGGGGCGTTGCCACCCAGCTCGAGCGACACCTTCTTTACCGTGCTCGCACACTGCGCCATCAGGATCTTCCCCACCTCGGTCGAGCCCGTGAATGACAGCTTGCGCACGGTCGGATTGCTGGTGAGCTCCGCGCCAATCTCGGTCGCTGACCCGGTGATGACGTTCAACACGCCGGGCGGGACTCCCGCGCGCTCGGCGAGTTCAGCCAGCGCGAGCGCCGAGAACGGCGTTTGCGACGCGGGTTTCAGCACCACGCTGCAGCCCGCGGCTAGCGCTGGACCGGCCTTGCGAGTGATCATCGCCAGCGGGAAATTCCACGGTGTGATGCACGCCACGACGCCGATCGGCTGCTTGATGACGACGATCCGCTTGTCGGCTTGATGGCCGGGAATGGTATCGCCGTAAGCCCGCTTGGCTTCCTCGCCAAACCATTCGAGAAACGACGCGGCGTAGGCCACTTCGCCCCGCGATTCGACGAGCGGCTTGCCCTGCTCCGTCGTCATGAGCCGCGCGAGGTCGTCCTGATTCGCCATCATGAGCTCGAACCAGCGGCGCATGATCGAGGCTCGTTCCTTCGCTGTCTTGCGGCTCCAGGATGGAAGGGCGCGTGCCGCCGCTTCCACCGCCGCGCGAGTTTCGGCCGCGCTCATTCGAGGAACGGTCCCGACGATGTCGCCCGTCGCGGGGTTGTCAACGTCGATGACGTCCTGCGACGCCGACTCGACCCATGCGCCGTCGACGTAACAGGCCTGACGGAAGAGACGTCCGTCCTGAAGCGCGATTCCCAACATTGTTTTCGTCGTCATTGCTCCATTTTACCGGCGTCGCACACGAGAACCCATCTCATGAAGACCCGGCACCAGACTCAACATCATCCGCGCCTCCGCGAAAATCTTCTTGCCTTCTTGAGGACGGGCGACGGATTCTGGTCGAGCAATTTGCGGCGTAAGCGCGTACGCAGGCTAACCAGGCGTCGTGTCCGTCGGCCGGTGGTTCCATCCTGTTGAACGCGAGGCGGGAGACCGGCGGAAATCCTATGAGCCTCACTGAGAAGGGCAGCGTCATGAACACCACTGTTCGCTGTGGCGCAGTGGTTGTACTCCTGGTGCTATCCGCTGCCTGCGGAAGCTCTGGGCCCACCTCGCCAACCGGAACAAGTCAGCGCTCCGCTCCTCCCTCCCCGACTCCGCCGCCTCCGACAAACTTTCCTCCCTTGTCTGGGCCATCGCGCACCTTCGTCTTCGATCACGAACTGTCGTATCGCGTCCGCGACTTCACGAAGAACTCGCGCTTTGTCTTCTACGATAACGGCGCGTTCGTGCTGCAGTACGCGGGCATCGGCGACTATCGTGGAGGGTACACGGAGGCGAACGGCGTCATTACCCTCGAGTGGGAAGGTTGGAGCGTCGCCGGTCCGTGGGGTGCGACCGGCACCCTCAAGGGAGATTCGCTGACGGTTCAGTACAACGAGATCATGCAGCTGTCGGACTTCGAGGACGCCGTGTACACCCTGATGCGATGACGAGTGGCACCTTGCGACGAACGCGTCGCTGTGCTCAACGGAATCCTTGGATCAAGTCGACGCTTGGTCCTCAGGGCACGGCGCGTTCGCGTACCCCGATCGGAACGGGGTCACCAGACCGCTCGACGGATCGAACTTGTGACGCCAGACGCATGCCGTGTCGTTGGCGAGAAGGTGAATGGATATGGAGGGTATGTCCGAGATTGTCCTGACGTAGTGGATGTCGTCGGTGGGCGGCAGGAGCGTGTAGAAC
>JBKPDW010000016.1:0-22492 GCA_046728115.1 Acidobacteriota bacterium
GTGTAGTACTCACCGATGGCTGTCAGCCTTGGTACCTCGCGCTCCTCCTCGAATAACCGAATTCACGGATTCCACAACAGATTGCGGATCTGCGCCTCGCCCGGCGGCAGTTCGATGACGGGTCCGCCACCAATCGGCTGCACGCGCCGTCCGAAAGGCGACCCATTGGCAATCTGGGGAAATTGCGCCCGCAGGATCGCGATAGCCAACGGGGCCGAACTGGTGCGCGGTGGCGATCCACGAGAACCGCGCGGGATCCGGTTCTGGAGTTTGGCGCGCCCGGAACCTCGCGGCCATCACGCCGGCGCCCACGAACACAATCAGGATGAGAATCGCGGCGCGAGCCGTAAGCCTCGCGCCGCGATGGCAAGGCGCACGCTATTTCGTCGTGCGGTTGTTCCGCGGATCGTCCGACGGGTTCACATACTTGAATTCCACCGGCCCTTGTCCGTAGAGCACGACGGTCGTTTCCTGGGTGGTGTACGCAAAGTGGTTCATGTTGGCGGATGCCAGGAAGTACCCACCGACCGTCAACGTCTTGTTGGCAGCGGCGCCCTTCATGAGCTTGTCTCCCATGCCGACGCCAAACGCGCCCGAAGTGACGACGACATTCTCGTCAGTGGGATGCGAGTGGGCCGGAATCGCGTAGTTCGCCGGGAACTTCAACCGAACGGCGTATGGCACGGATTTCGTCGGGTCGCCCGACAAGACCGCGATCTGGGCGCCCGCCGGAAGGAAGGGAGGCGCCGGTCCCCATTGTGCGTCGCCCGGCGCGGCGATGACGTGCGCGGACTGCGCCGTCATCGGCGTGGAGAAGCCCACGGCCGACAGGATGGCCCCGGCTGTGATGATCGATGCGATCGTCTTCATGTTTCCTCCATTCGGTGACCGCGGTCGTGCGGCCGCCAGCAGCACATCACTGTAGAGACCCGAGACCGACTGCGCGTCCCCTGGCCGGGTCATTCTCGAAGTGGCCTGCAAAATGGCCCGATCGGGCCACAACGAGTCCGGGGCGTCGAGACAGGGACGGAAGTCGGGGCGGCGTTAGCTCAGAATGCCGCGGCGGGCGGCCTGAGCGACGGCAGCCGCCCGGGACGATACGCTGAGCTTGGAGAAGATATTCGCCACGTGCCGGTGAATGGTGTGCTCGCTGAGGAACAGTCGCTCCCCGATCATCTGATTGCTGAGCCCGCTCGCCACCAGGCGAAGGACCTCCAGTTCGCGGTCGGTGAGCCCGGCCGCATTGGTGTCAGGACGGCGCGCAGCCGAATCGCCCGACGGCGGCGGCATCGAACGATGGAGCGAGTCGAGCAGTGACCGTGCGGTAGCGATGTCCAGTTCGGCTTTCAGCTGCACCAGAACATCAAGCGCATACCGCGCCTCCTGCGCGGCGGCGCTCGCGTGCCCCAGCGAGGCGAGCGCGCGGGACAACTCTATGCGCGCACGCGCCAGCTCGTAGGGAGCGCCGCTCTTGAGATACAGATCGACGGCGTCTTCGAGAAGGGGACGCGCCTTGTTCGCATCTCCTGTCGCCAGCGCGACGCGTCCAGCCGCAAGATTCGCGGTGGCCGCAAGCGGCGCTGTGCCGACGATGGTTGCGATCGCCGAGAGCTCGGCGAGAGCCGTTTTCGCCGCCTGTTGTTCACCCGCGGCCGCGAGAGCACGCACCAGCAGATCGAGACCGGCTGCGCGATCCGTTCGGTTGTGCGGCAGCACGTGCCGGAGATAGCGCTCGGCCTGCTCGGCCGCCGTGCGCGAGTCACCGCGATCGAACGCCAGCTCGGCGCGTCCGAGCATCGAAAGTGGGTGCGATTCGTACTGATCGAACATCGCCGCCGCCTCGACGAGCCGTCCCTGCCGGCGCCGCAACTCGGCCAGCCGAACGGCGCCGTCGGCAGTCATCGCCGGCCGACTTGCCGCCAGTTCCTGCGTGGCGGCCATCAGCTCCTGTTCGGCCTCGTGCCACGTTCCGCGCCACATACAGAGCGCCGCGTACTGCGTACGGCAGACCGCGAAGAGCGGCCGTAATCCCCACTTCTCGCAGAATGCTTTGAGACGCGTGCACCACTGCAGCGCACGGTCGTAATCCCGAACGCGATCGCACGCGGCGATCATGTAGCAGCAGGACAATCCGATCGCGACGAGATCCGTCAGTTCGCCGGCGACGACCGCCGCATTCACCTCGTCGAGCGCGCGCATGCCCTCGGCAACTGCGCCGGAGGCAACGAGCGCGAGACCGGCGACGGCCCGACCGAGCATCTCGTAGTCGATGCTTCGCACGGCCTGTGCAATGCGGATCGCCCTGGCTGCATGCGCGTGCGCCCGATCGGGATCGCCTTCTTCGAGGAGCGCGAGTGCGCCTTCCCGGCATTCGAGCCAGGCATGTTCAACCGACTCGGGTTGGCCTTCCAGCAACCGGCGTGCGCGCTGCAGCCATCCGTTTGCGACGGCGTTTTCGCCGCGAAACGCCCAGCAGTCCCACGCCAGCCAGACGGCGACGCGCGCCGCACCCGCGGAATTGCCCGCATCCAGAAACAGGCGATAGGCGCGCTCACGCGCGTCGAAGACGATGTCCGCGAGGTCGAGCCACCAGGCTGCCAGACCGAGGCCCTCGAGCGCCTCCGGCGTCTCGCGCTCGCGCAAGGCGGCCTCGAAGGCGTGGCGCGCCTCGGCCCACGCGCCCCGCGCGAGCGCCTCCTCCGCGGCGCCTCGTTTGGATGAAACGGACATCGATACCGCTCAAGATTAGCGAATACGCGAGAAAAGTTCTCGCTCGACGGCATGACCGTCTATGATGAGAGGCGACAAGTTCCTTATGCCGTCCCTGTCCGGTCGACGCGTTACCACCGCCCTGGTCACCGCGGTTCTGGCCACGGTCGCAACGGTTGCGTTCGCGCAGCGCGGTCAGCGTCAGGATCCGGATTGGCAGCCCCGCATCTGGGTCGGCGGCGGGCGATTTTTCCGTGATCCGCCGAAATGGGCCAAGCCGGCGGACTTCGACGGCCAGTGGACGTACTGTCGTGGCTTCTACGACAGCAACCGATACGAGGACGGCGGGCAGGGGTGGCGCACCGATTATCCGGGCGCCGACAACAATTTCTCCGTGCGCCTGGCCGAGCTCACGCTCGTGCGCATCAAGCTCAGGCCCGATGGCCAGCCCGACAACGTCGTCGTCCGACTCGACGACCCGTTGCTCTACCGCTGTTCGATGCTGTACATGGAAGACGTCGGCACGATGCACCTGAGCGACGACGAAATCAAAAGCCTGCGCAACTACCTGACCAAGGGCGGCTTCCTGTACGTGGACGACTTCTGGGGCACCGACGCGTGGGAACAGTGGGCCGCCGAGATCGGCCGAGTGCTGCCACCAGGGCAATACCCGATTTTCGACATCCCGCTCGACCACGCGATCATGCACACGCTGTACGACGTGAAGGCGGTCGAGCAGGTCTCATCGATTCAGTACTGGTATCGCAACGGCGGCAGCGTCTCGGAACGCGAGCGCATCGGCGACAGCCCGCATTCGGATTTCCGCGGCATCGCGGACGACAAAGGGCGGCTGATGGTGGTGATGACCCATAACACCGACATCGCCGACACCTGGGAGCGCGAAGGGGAGAACCGCGAGTACTTCGATCGCTTCTCCCCGGATGGTTACGCGCTCGGCGTGAACATCGTTCTGTACGGGATGACGCACTAGCTCTTCTCGCTCGGCCAAGCCTCGCGCTCCACAAGGGGACCAGATTAGGCGCGGGACTTCAGCCAAGCGTCGACTCGCGTCCCAACGAATGGAGCGAGACCCTTTAGGCGAGCGTTCGAGACGCCTCTCACCACACATGACTCCCAAACCTGCTACCGAAGTCGTCGAAGCCGAAGGCCACCTCATCGACTCGCAGCTTCTCAACGCGATGTTCGACACGGTAGTCCGGCACGACGGCGCGTTCGAGGTCCTCGAGTTCCGGATCGGGCGCACGAACGACGAGCCGTCGTTCGTCTCGATGCGCGTGACAACACCGGCCGACGATGTGCTCTCGGAGTTGCTCGCGGAACTCGTCGGCCTCGGCTGTCGCGTCGCCCGGGTCGAAGATGCGCACACGGCTGTCGCGGATCGAGACGGCTGTGCGCCCGACGATTTCTACTCGACCACCAATCATCAGACGTTCGTCCGCCGGGACGGCCAGTGGGTGCCGGTCGAGCACCAGCGCATGGACGCGACCATTGTCGTCGAGCACGGCCGCGCGCGCTGCCGCAAGCTGCGCGAGATTCGCCGCGGCGATCTCGTCGTGTGCGGGATTCATGGAATCAAGATCGTCCCGGAATTCCAGGCACGCGACCGGCTCGGTTTCGCGTTCATGACGAACGAGATCTCATCCGAGCGACGCGTGGAGGTCGGCGTCGTCCGCATCGCTGCGATGATGAAGGAAACCAAACGCGCGGGCGATCGGATCGCCGTGGTGGCGGGCCCCGTGGTCGTTCATACGGGTGGCGGATCGTACTTCTGCGATCTCATCCGCCGCGGCTTCGTGGACGTGCTCCTGGCGGGCAACGCACTCGCCGTGCACGATGTGGAACAGGCGCTCTTCGGGACGTCGCTCGGCGTCGATCTCGAGACAGGCAAGCCGATCGAAGGGGGCCATCGCCATCACATGCGCGCGATCAACGCGATCTTCCGCGCGGGTGGATTGCGTCAGGCGGTCGAGCAAAAGGTGTTGACGTCCGGGGTCATGCACGAGTGCATCGTACGCAACGTGCCGTACGTGCTCGCCGGCAGCATTCGCGACGATGGACCACTGCCGGATACCGTTGTGAATCTGGTCGAGGCACAGGACCGGTACGCTGCTGCGCTGCAGGGCGTGAAGCTGGTGCTGGTGTTGTCGACGATGCTGCACGGGATCGGCGTTGGCAACATGCTGCCGGCATCCGTCCGGCTGGTATGCGTCGACATCAATCCGGCGGTCGTCACGAAGCTCGCCGATCGCGGGTCGTCGCAGACACTGGGCGTCGTAACGGACGTTGGATTGTTCCTTCGGCAACTCGCATCGGCGTTTGCACACGAGCAATGAATGTCCCCCGACCCCGACGTGCCGCGGTTCTTTCGTAACGTCACCGTCTGCTAAGCGTCGAGGCAAGCGTTCGGCTGCCGCCGGCACAAGTGCGTCGCCGGCGTGCGACCTCGCGGTCGAGGGGCTCATGCTGGGCCGCGGAACGGCACGCGGAAAAACGCGGCCGATGGCAATGTCCTGACGCCCGCGTCGATGTGATTATCGCGAGATTTGGCTGGAACAAGTCAGAGCCGTGCAAATCGCAGGATTTAGGTGACACTCCTCGATCGACGCGGATACTGCGGGCCCTCGGCTCGCGTTTTATCGACTGTCGATGATCGCGTGCCGTTCAACGCGACCTCGCATGAGCCCCTCGACCGCGAGTTGCGCCAGAACGGCGAACGAACAGCGCTTCGCCGCCTCACAGCAGCAGACAATCGGCCGCGCCATCAGCGCCGCTTCAGGCGTCCCACGCCGCCCACCAGCAACGCCGCCTCAATCTTCGAGATGGCGCTCTCCCGGGGATGCTCAACGCCGACCAGGATCTTCCCGTCCGCCACTTCGGCATCGTAGAGCGTCGGTTCTCGCATCGGGATCTTGGCGGTGATGAAAAGAGTGATGACGGTCGCCAGGATCGCGCCGAGCATCGTCAGCTCGAACATGATGATCAGATTCGGCCACCAGGCGACGATGGGCATGTTGCCGGTCGGCAGCGGCCAGGCACGCGCCGTCATCCGGGTCAGCCATGTCGCCAACAGGAGACCGAGCACGCCTCCGCCTCCGGCGATCCAGAACAACCACGTCGCCTTGTCGCGGTTACTGAACTCGTACTCTTCTATGGGCTCCGACGAAATCACGACGATCTCGGGTTCGGCGAGGCCGGCGGCACGAAGCCGATCGACGGCCTGTTGCACGTCGTCCGGCTCCGTGAAGAGCGCGTAGATGGCGCTCACGGGTTCGCCCTCCAGAGCTCGTGCGCGCGACGCTGTGCGGGCGTCTCCTGCGGAAACGGATGCTCGCCAACCTTCAATTCCCACACCGAGATGATGGGCACGAGTTTCGCGAACAACGCATACAGCAACGTCATCGCCGCGAACGTCGACGTCGTGATGATGATTTCAACGGGCCGCGGACGATAGTGACCCCACGTGTAGCTCAGGTACTTGTGCCCCAGCGACGGAACGATGATCAGAAAGCGCTCGAGCCACATCCCCACCAGAACGGTGGAGGATGCGACGACGCAGCCCGTGATGGTCCGCAGCTTCCTGAGCGAAAGGATGGCGAGCGGAATCACGAAATTGCAGACGATCATCGTCCAGTAGAGCGGCGCGAACGAGCCGCGCTGCGTGACCCAGAAGACCTCCATCTCGGCCTGGTCGTTGCCATACCAGGTCGTCAACCGCTCGGCGAAGAGGAAGTAGGCCCACAACAGGCACATCATCAGGAGCAGCTTGCCGAGATTCTGGAAATGCACCGGGTGCAGGTAGTTCTCGAGGTGCAGGAGCTTCCGCAACGTCGCCATCGCGACGATCAGCGCGGCGATGCCGCTGAAAATCGCGCCCGCGACGAAGTAAGGCCCGAACATCGTCGAGTGCCACATCGGCACGGGTGCCATAGAGAAATCGAAGGACACGATGGTATGGACCGAGACAGCGACCGGAATGATGGCAATGGCCATGATCTGCATGGCTGATTCGAGCCTGTGCCACTGCTTTGTCGTCCCTTGCCAGCCGAGCGCCAGAACACCGTAGAACCGCCGGCGCCAGCCGGTGGTCTTGTCGCGGACGAGCGCGAAGTCTGGAATCATCGGCAGCAGGAGGAACAGCACGCTGCCGGTGAGATACGTGGTGATCGCGAAGAAATCCCAGACGAGCGGCGATCGAAAATTTGGCCAGATCATCCGGCTCGACGGATAGGGCACCAGCCAGAAGAACAGCCACGGCCGCCCGAGGTGGATGATCGGAAACATCGCGCCGATCATCAGGGCAAACACCGTGATCACTTCCGCGCAGCGCGTGACCGGGCGACGCCAGCCTGCATTGACGAGGCGCAGAATGGCGGAGATCAGCGTGCCAGCGTGACTGATCCCGATCCAGAAGACGAAATTCGTGACGTAGAACGCCCAGTAGATCGGCATGGCGATGCCGGTCATCCCGAAGCCCCTGTACATCTGGTAGAACCACGTCGCCAGTCCAGTCGCCACGATGGCGCCGAGGAACGTGATCAGGAGGTAAAAGCGCCATGAGGTCTGCAGCATCGGCCGCATCAGGTCGTCGGTCAGGCGCTTTGTGAGGGCTTCGTTCATGCCTGCTGTTGCCGGGAGAGGTAGGTCACCTTCGGGAGGGTGCCGACATCTTCGAGGAGCTTGGAGCCGCGCGGCGACCGCGAGAGCCGCGACACTTCGCTGTCAGGATCGTTCAGATCGCCGAACACGAGCGCTTTCGCCGAACAGGATTGCACGCACGCCGGCTTGATGTCGCCGTCTTTCAGCTCGCGCTTGGTCGCCTTGGCGTCGATCTGTGCGGCATTGATGCGCTGGACGCAGAACGTGCACTTCTCCATCACGCCGACTTCGCGGACCGATACGTCCGGGTTGAGCTGCAGATGGAGCGGCTTGGGCCACTGCGGGTTGAAGAAATCGAAGAACCGCACGTTGTAGGGACATGCGTTGGCGCAGTAGCGCGTCCCGATGCAGCGGTTGTAGACCTGCGCGTTGAGCCCTTCGTCGGTGTGGTGGCTGGCATAGGTCGGACACACCGGCTCGCACGGCGCCGCGTCGCATTGCTGGCACATCACCGGACGGAACTTCAGCCGCGCGTCGGGAAAATCGCCCTCCCAGTACCGCTCGACGCGGATCCAGTGCATCGCGCGCCCTCGGCCGGCCTGTTCCGGTCCAACAGTGGGAATGTTGTTTTCGGCGTGACACGCCGTCACACACGCGCCGCAGCCCGTGCAGCGATCGAGATCGACGGCCATACCCCATTTATGCGGCATCAACAACTCGCTTCTTGACCGTGCCGGGTGCCACGGTGCCACTGTGCCAGGGTGCCGGTGCCACCCGCGACATGACGCGCGGTGCTGAGTGTGCACCCGGCACCTGGCACCTCAGCACCTGGCACCTCAGCACCTGGCACCTCAGCACCTGGCACCCCAGTTACCGATCGCGCTCATGCGGCCTCTCCCGCATTTCCCCCGCGAACATGATCAAGCTCGCGTCCGGGTCCGAGATGCGGGCAACCTTCACGCGCGTGGCAGCCCAGGCCAGGGCACCGGTTTCGGGTTCGGTGATCGCCGCCAGGATCGCAATGGGGTTTGCGCCGCGCTTGCTTGCAAATCGCGTGAATGTGTCGTGTCCCTGACCGATCGGCATCGCAACCACATCCGGCGCAATGCCTGGAAACAACATGGCCGGGGCGCGGATCGAGCCATGTGTTGACCCAATCTCCACGACGTCGCCTTGCGCGATCCCGAGGCGGGCCGCTGTTTGCGGATTCAGTTCGACCCAGCTGCTCCACATCGCCGACGTCAACGGATCCGGCATCTCCTGCAGCCACGGCAAGTGCGCCGACGATCCATCTCCGAATGCGACCGATGCGTACGGCAGGAAGTGAAATGGATAGGCGCTCGGGTCGCCGTCAAAGCGCGGCGCCTCGTAGCGGTGGAGGCCACCGACCGATCGCCCTTCGACCCGCGCCGGGTTGCCCGGCCTGCCGGAGGACGGCAGCCGACCCGTCGATTCGCCGGATGTCGCTGGCGCCTTTGCCAATTCCTCCGCACTCTTCCATGGCAGCGCAATCGGCGATTTGAGCTTCCCCGCAACCTCGATCAGCACGTCTGCCGTGGCGCGGGTCTGATGCAGCGGTTTCATCACCGGTCCGGCCGAGGTCCTCACCGCTTCGAGTGCCCCCGATTCTGGTGCGCTCGCCACCCACGACTCGAGGAACGAATGATCGGGAAGGATCAGATCTGCAAATGCGCTCGTATCGTCGACGAAACTTGCGAAGCTCGCGATGAACGGCACCTTCTCCAACGTCTCGCGAATGCCCACGACCTTCGGTGCACCATAGACGGGATTCGCCTGATCGATCAGCAGAACCTTTGCGGCGGCCAGGCGGTCAACGGTCGATTGAAGGGCGGGTTTTACATCCGCGCTTCGCGGGCCCGAAAGGGCCGCGCTACGTGATTGCCCCGGAGTTGAAACGGCCGCATCACGTGATTGCTCCGCAGCTGAAACGGCCGCGCCAGGCGATTGTGCATCCGAGACGGGCGTAAAGAACACGCCGCCGGGCTGCTCCACGGCACCCAGCAAGCCGTTGAGCGAATTGACTGCCAGCGCGGTGAACAGTCCGTTGGTGTGTGCCAGTGGCGGACCGCCGACAACGGCTACGGCCGGCCTGAATTCGGCCAGCTCTCCCGCGATGCGCTCGAGGCGTCTGGCGGGAACGCCAGCGATCTGCTCGACGCGCTCCGGCGCGTAATCACTCAGGCCGCTGGACCAGCCGTCGATGAGCGCACCGGCACGTGTCGCCGCATCGCCCGGACGTTCGGCCTTCATCAGCAGATGGACAAGACCCAGGGCGACAACGCCTTCCGTACCTGGCCTGGCTGGAATCCATTCGTCGGCGTTGGCGCCGGTCAACGACATCCGCGCCTCGACCTGCACCAGTTTTCCCCGTCTCTGAGGCCGACTCTGCCGCATCGCTCCGTACGCAGCACTCTGCGCCACCGGCGAGTTCCAGGTCCCGAGCACATCGGCGCCGAACGCAATGACGTAGTTCGACCGCGCGAAATCGAAGGTGGGCAACTGATCGCGTCCAAAGCTGAGCGCATTGGCACGCCGCAGCACGTCGTCGCCGAGCGGTTCGAAGACGATCGGAGCGGGCGCGCGGAACCCTTTTGCGAAGGCGGCCCACAGATCGATCCGCATGCCGCGCCTTCGCCCCGTGAGGCACACCAGCGAATTCTGTTCGCCCGCAGCCGCCAGCGCATCCACCTTCGACACGAGCTCGCTGATGGCCTCGTCCCACGAAATGGCGGTGAACTCGCCTGTCCCTCGGGCGCCCGTCCGCTTCATCGGCTGCCGGAGCCGATCGGGGTGGTAGGTGATTTGAATCGCCGCCTGACCACGGGCGCAGAGCCCGCCGCGATTGACCGGATGATTCGGATCGCCCTCGAGTTTTTTCGCAACGGCCATCGCGACGACGCCCGCCTGGCCGTTGCGGACGGTGTCGACATCGGCATCCATCACGCGAACGGTGACGCCGCAGCCGGCGGCGCAGAGCGGGCACACACTGGGCTTCCACTCTGCGACACCCGGCACGACATCGTCATCGGGGACGAAGCGAATGAGCTGGTGCTCCGGGTTCCCGCAGCTCGCCAGCGTCGCCGTCGTGCCGCTAATAGCGGTCAGCTTGATGAAATCGCGTCGATCCATTCCCAATCCGACCAACCCGCGCCGCGCGTGTCCGACTCCCCGAATGGCCCCTGGTCGCCGTGGATTTGCAATTTCGGGAACGTTTCAATCCGCTGCGAAAAGCACGACAACACGAGATTGAATTAGACGTTGTGATTTCGTGTTTTCGTGGCAAGTCCTCATGCCGGCACTCTTCAACATACGGCTAGTAATGACACGTCAGGCACTCGTTCGGTGCGTTCTTCTGCCGATGGCAACTGACACAAAATCCCATGTTGTGATCGACCACTCGTTCTGCGACCGTCTGATTGGCAAGGTCGCCATGGCAGGTCGAACAGTTCACGGATGCGCGGACATGCGGCGCGTGGTTGAAGCGCACGTGCGCACTGTGCGTGAAGCCGTACACGCGCTGCCATGGGATTTCGATGCCTTTCTCGGAGTACGCCGTCACTTCTTTGATCAGGGGACGATCGGTCGCAATCTGACTGTGACAGATCATGCAGGTCTTCACGCTCGGGATTCCGGCGATCGGCCCCTTCTCCACGCTCTCGTGGCAGTCGATGCACTCCGCTTTCTTGGCGATATGCACCTTGTGAGGAAACGGAATCGGCTGCTGCGCCGTGGGTCGAATACCGAAGAAGTCGCGCGCTGCGGCGGCGGTCGTGCGGTGCGCCGGCGTGAAGACATCCGACGACACCGGTGCCCGCGTCTGAGTGCCGCACGACACGGCACTCAGAGCCAACGCGACGACGAGCCGGCGCATTACTTGGACTGGAGACTCCGGACGTAGTTGACGATGTTCCACATGTCGGTTTCGGTCATCTTGCTCTTGTAGCCCTTCATGTCGAACTTCGGGCCAGCACCATCGCGGATGACCGTGAAAATCTCGCCGTCGCTGGAACCACGGTCCCACTTGTCGTCGGTCAGGTTGGACGGATGCGTGCCTTCGGGCGCCATCGGACCGTTGCCTTTCGCGTCTGCTCCGTGACAGAAGCGGCAGTTCTTCTGGAACAAAGCCTGCCCGGCCTTGATCGACCCCGGCGTCGATGCGACCGGGTTCTTCATCTTCTGCGCATCGGGATTCCCGCCGGGATTCTGTGCGGCGACGATCGCGGCCGACGCGATGACGAATGCCGCAATGAGTACCTTCGATATACGTCCCATGGTGCCGATCTCTCCTCCGTCTGGTTGGAAGTGCGAATTCTCACACACTGTTCACGTCACTGCAACGGTTCCTTTACAAATCGCCGCCTTACCATCATCGCCATTCCGCTTACGTTCATCGCCATTCCGGCGCGTAGTTGCGATTGCGAATGTCCCGCTCGACTTTGAGGCTGCACGCAAACACCACGAACACTTCGATCAGCCCGATGAACGCATAAATCGCGTAGCGCGTGAACGCGCTCGGGTCGGGCCAGCAGGTATAGCCGGCGTCGAGACAGCCCTGCGTCAGCCGGTTCAGTTCGACTGATTCCCGCAGAATCATTGCAAGCGCCGCACCGAAAATGATTGCCGCCCCTGCAAGATTCCCAAGGATGATCTGGCTCGTTCGCCAGATCAGGAACGCCACGAGCAGCCCGGCCACAGGTGGCGCAGTCAGCATCAGCGCAATCCACCGCCAGCTCAGCTCATTCACATGCGCATCCGGGACGACAGGCTCTTCATTCTAGTTCGTGCACTATCATCACGCGATGGCGCAGGCTCCTTCATCAGCGCTCCATGGGGCATTCGTGCCCATCCCCGGCGGATGGTTCACGATGGGCACCGAGCGCGGCCAGGAGGACGAGCGGCCGCCGCATCGCGTATTCGTGGACCCGTTCGAGCTGGCGGTTTGTCCGGTGACGCGCGCCGAGTACGAACGGTTTGTCGCTGAAACCGGGCACGAGCCGCCGCGCGACTGGACTCACGTACCATTTACGAAAGCGGATTTACCAGTTGTTGGCGTCAGCTGGCTCGACGCCGTCGCGTACTGCGCATGGCGGTCCGAACGGGAGGGACGCCTCGTGCGGCTGCCAACCGAAGCGGAATGGGAGTGTGCCGCGCGTGGAGAGCAGGAAGCGCTGTTTCCATGGGGCGACATCATGCCCGCCTGGATTCCCAACGGCGGGCGCGGCCCGCTCGACGCGCCGTGGCCGGTGACGCTCGGCGAGCCGACCGACTGGGGCCTGCTCGGCATCGCGGCGAACGTGCACGAATGGTGCGCCGACTGGCACGACAAGGATTACTACAGTCGATCGCCTGAACGAAATCCCGCGGGACCCGATTCGGGAGTGCGGCGCGCCTCGCGCGGCGGATCGTGGCGGCACGTGTACACGATGTGCCGCGTCACGCTGCGCAGCAAACTCGACCCGTCGTTTCGATATAACGACTACGGATTCCGCGTCGCGCGAAGTCTTTGATTTGGACCCCTGTTCCTCACGGCTGATGACGCGCCGTGAAGTCGTACGACGTCTCCGGGCCGTTCCTTCCAAGACGCGTCAGCTTTCCACGCAGCGATCCATCTGGTTCGATCGTGCCGCTGACCGAAAAAAATCCGCCGCCGCCCATCGCGAACCGCAGCAGCGTGTTGAACTGGAACGCGTTTTCCGTCCATTGCAGCTTCGCGACAGGTTGCGGGAGGATCATGCCCGCCATCTGCGTGTAAAAGCCACCCTCTCCGGTTCGCGGCAGATACAGCACGGCCGGCTGCCGGTTCCCAGAAAACGGCAGGTCGAAGATGAACGACGAGTCTGCAGGAAAGGAGGCGGCGAGGGCCTCCATTCGCGCGCGCGGCGTGGTTGGCGTCGGGCTGACGCCGACGTCCGACGTGAACTCGAACATCCCGAACATCATTTCCGACGTCGAGGCCTCACCGAACGTCACAGCTTTGGTCGGATCCGGATTGTTCCTGTTCGCCGTCGAATTGTCGTAATGGGCGACCAGATCGACGCGCGTACCCTTTGGCAGCGCGATCCGTGACTTCGGATAGTAGAACAGCTGCCACGCGAAATCGTACGCCGGCACATTGAGCAAGGTTTCCTGGTGTCCGTCTGGATACGTGGCCGTCATCTTCATGTCCTTGCCGCGCAGATGCATGTGCGGGAAGTACGAGACGACGTTGATGTCCTGGTCGACCATGTAGACGGCTCGCAGCTCGAAGTTCTGCGCGCCCGGTGGAATGGAGAACGTGACGTTGCCGGCGAGCGCGGCCACGACTTCCTTCTTCAGCTCGCCTTTGCCGAAGTAGAGCCCGATGCGCGTGCGATCGACTTGCGGCGTGCCGTTCGGGTGATAGTGCAGGTTGGTTCTGAGCGCCTGGCCCTTTCGAATCCAGCGGCCGTTTCCTTCGGGATACACGGTTGCCGGTGTACCTACCGCCCACACGCCGAGGACGTCGAACAACCCGCTGCCATTCAAGGCCGACGCGTTGGTCGAGAAGATCACCGAGTGGTGCGTGACCCGCCGGTTGCTTGGCCGGATCTCGATCGCGCGAATCCAACGGTCTTCCTTGAGATCGGGCGTGATGTTCGGCGTCGGGAAGTAATCGCCGCCGCTCGCCGGAATCTGCACTTCGGGCAGCTCGATGATCTGATCGGGCTCCCCCAGCTGCCACCCGTCGGTGAACTGCGGCGGGGTGGGCAAATCCTTCGCATCACCCTGCGGCGCGCCTTCGTCGACCCACCTGGTGATCGTGGCGATTTCGGCCTCGCTCAAACTCGGATCGTTGGCAAACGCGCCGACACGCGGATCGGCGAACCAGGGCGGCATCTGCCGGGCGACGACCTTGTTCTTGATTGACCGCGCCCACGGCCTGGCGTCTTCGTAGGTGAGGAGCGCCATCGGCGCCACCTCGCCCGCGCGATGGCAGGTGACGCACTTCGCGTACAGAATCGGCGCCACGTCGCGGCTGAACGTTGGGGGTCGCTCAGGCGCCGCGAAGACCCCGGCGCGCGGCACGAGCGCGTAGCCGATCGACACGATGGCAGCGACGATAACCCAGCGTTTCATGGTCGCCAAGTCAGCCAATATGGAATGACCGGGTCTCCATCGTACCGTTGTAGCGCTTTCCAGCATGCAACACGGTGGACCGAGCCACCGAAATCGCGGGTTACCGGACGGCGCCAGCGCCGCATCGAAGAGAGCCGGTCACGACACAGGTTACTACGTACGTCGGGATGGACGCGCACAAGAAGAACCCTTCATCGCAATGTTGGTCGGGAAGGAGAAAACGCCGTGATGTGGCAGTTGGCGTGTGATAAAACTCCGCCGGGGAGGTCATCATGTTTCGACGCCCGATCGTCGCGCCACGGTGGGACATATCGGAAGCGGACTGGATTGATCACAACCCGAATCGACGATTTGCTATCTACGACCGTCACACATCAGGTCACGGCGACGATCTCGTATTCGACAAGGAGACTGGACTCGTCTGGGAGCGTTCGCCGAATCCACAAAAGCACGAGAGCTGGGATGCTGCGATTGTCGGTTCGTATACGAAAGCTCTCGGGGGGCGGAAGGGCTGGAGGCTGCCGACGATCGAGGAACTTCTGTCACTCGTCGATCCGAGTCAAATGAATCCTACGCTGCCTCCCGGGCATCCCTTCGAAAACGTGAAGACGGATTATTTCTATTGGTCATCGACCTTGGGAGGGTCTTCCCTGCCGACCTACGCGTGGGGCTATAAGTTCGGGAACGGCGACACGAGCAACGTTCTGAAGACCGCCAAGGCCTACGCATGGCTTGTGCGGGGTGGATATGGGCACGACTACCCGTTCTGAGCCGCGCCTTCGGCCGTTGTACGCTGCGTGTCGATTTCGCGGTTGCCCGTTCGACGTAAGAATAGCAATCGGGTTCATTCGATGCCGTGATGGACGGCCGCAGGGACCCGAAAGAGGAGACAGCCACATGCGATTCCTATCTATCTACAAGACTGTTGAAACGAATGTGCCCCCCACGCCGGACGAGATGGAGAGGATGGGCAAGCTCATCGAGGATTCAATGAGGTCTGGCGAGCTCGTCGAGACTCAGGGCTGTCTGCCCAGCGCGCTCGGAGCACGTGTTCGGAAGGATGGCGACAAGGTGACCGTCACCGATGGCCCGTTCACGGAATCGAAGGAGCTGATCGCCGGCTTCGCCATTCTCCAGGCGCGCTCGCGGGAAGAGGCGATTCAGATAGCGAAGCGTTTCCTCGAAGTCGCGGGCGGCGGCGAGTGCGAGCTGCGCCAGATCTTCGAGTCGCCTGAGCAGTTTACTGAGCTGGCGTCGGCCAATCGGCAGGCCGGGGTGGCTACACCGCGATAACGGACCCCGGAGGAGACGATGTCGCGCGTTGGGATGCGGCATCGCTCTTTCGGGGCAGCCCGCGTCCTGCCACTCGGGCAGGAACACAGTCACGTCGTCGCCCTGCCACGGAGACCGAACGTCACTGCACAACGCTGCTGCAACATCACCGCATGGTTGACATGACGCACGGGTTCCATTCCTCAATGACCTGCTGAGTTCTGTCGGCGCTGCGGTTGGACGCAAATCGCGCTGCTCCAGCCGCAGGCCCAATCTTGACGTTGACGGCAGCGAAGAACGCATGAGACCCTTACGCGTTCTTCACATCATTTCCTTCCTAGGTATTCCGATCGAGGAGGAATCCGCATGAAAACCTTAGTCAGTGTGAGAGCTGTGCTCTTATGGCTCGTGCTCGCACCACTTTGGGCGGTTGCGCCAGCATTTGCCCAGGGCGGAACCTCGACCGCCAGCCTCTCCGGGAAGATTGTGGACGCCACCGGGGCACGTCTTCCTGGTGTTACTGTCACGCTGATCAATGTCGGCACGAACCAATCGCGAACAGCGGTCTCGAACGATCAGGGCCTGTATCGGTTTGCGGGTCTTCAGCCGGGCAGCTATTCACTGACCGCAGAGCTGCAGGGGTTCGCGACATTCAAACGCGAGCAAATCACGCTGAACGTCGGCGCCGCGGTCGACGAGGATGTCATGCTCCGGATCTCGGGCGTGGAGGAATCGATCACCGTGAGTGGCGCTTCCCCGATCGTAGAGAGCGCGAAAACCGATCTGAGCACGGTCATCAGCAAGGAACAGATTGAGGCGCTGCCGACGAGGAGCCGCAACTATCTCGATTTCGCGCTGCTGACGCCCGGAACAGTCGAGAACGTCAGCACGAACCAGCAGGGAATCGGCCTCAACATCGCTGGCGCGCGGGCCAAGGAGGCCGCGCTGCTGGTCGACGGCATCTGGAATACCGACGAGTCGTTCACGTTTCCCCGTCAGAAGTACAGCCAGGACGCGGTCGGCGAGTTCCAAGTCGTTGGGTTGGGCGGCACCGCGGAATTCGGCCGAGCCATTGGCGGCATCATCAGTGCCGTGACCAAGTCGGGCGGCAACAACTTCAGCGGATCCGGCTACGGATATTTCCGCGATACCGCGCTGAACGCGGAAGACCCGTTGTCGAAGCAGCGCGGCGTCCCCAAGCCACAATTCGACCGCCAGTTGTACGGTGGTTCCTTCGGCGGGCCGATCGTCCGGAATCGGACCTTCTTCTTTGGCGCCGGCGAACGAACCCAGCAGAATCAGCCGCAGGACAACAACATTACGTCGGAGACGGGAACCTCCCTCGGGCTGCCGCCGGAGGACGTCGGCGCGATCAACGCCACACTGCGGGACACGTTCGCCATGGGGAAGGTCAACCACCGCTTTTCCGATAACAACTCCTCGTATGTGGCGTTCGCGTACACGAAGGACGCCGACTACACGACCCCAGCGAACTTCGCCACGCGGTCCAAGCGTCAGCGGCTCGATTCGGTCGATACGTCGTATCAAGTGGGGTGGACGAACATCTCGCACGGCAACAACTGGCTTCACGAACTGCGCGCCTCCTACTTCCCACGCGATTACACGCTCGACAACCCCGATGTCGGCGGACCGCCGCTTGCGCCCGAAGGTGAACTCCGCTCGAGCCAGACGCCGACGGTCAGCATCACCAATACGGCGACCTTCGGCGGTGGAGCCGTCACGCTCGCGATGCACACCAAACCTATTCAGGTCGTGTACGCGTCCACGATCTCGAAGCACGAGCACTCGATCAAGTTCGGCGTGGACGGCATGTTCGTCGACTTCGTGTACATCCGCTACACGGGTCCGCAGACGGGCTCGTACAGCTTCTCGTCGCTGGCGAACTACCAGCGCGGCATCTACAGCACGTATTCGGAATTGTTCGGCGAACCCGAACTCGATCGGTTTCACTCGTACCTGTCGGCGTACGCCCAGGACTCCTGGCGGGTGAACAACCGCCTGACGATGAATTACGGCCTCCGCTACGACGTGGAATATCTCTCGAAGTACCAGGGGTTGGACTACGGCAGCGATGGGAACAATCTCGGGCCGCGCTTCGCGCTGTCCTACGATCTGACCGGCAAGGGCACCACGCTCGTCAAGATGAGCAATGGCCTCTACTACGACCGGATATTCCAGAACCCGATCACGCCAACGTTCTTCCAGGCCAAAACAGTCCTGCAGCAGGTTTCTGGCGTGTGGAACTTCGGCCAGGCCGGGGCACCCGTCTTCCCGAACACGCTGCCCAACCAGTCGCCGACGATCGTGCCCGCCGGTGTGCGGGACGTGTACCTCACGCCGAAGACGATGGAAGTTCCGATGTCGTATCAGATCATTGGAACACTGGATCACGCGTTCAGGAATGACTTTGCGACGAGCGTCAGCGTGTTGTACACACGGTCGACTCACAAGGAACTGCTCTTCGACACGAACCTGACCTTCAACGACGCGACCGGGCGATTCAACAGCGTCAGACCGGACGCGAGCTTCCGGCGGATTCTGCAGTACGATTATTCCGGGCGTGCGCGGTACACCGGCGTCGTACTCAACGTCCGCAGGCGGGTCGCCTCCAAGTTCTTCTTCAGCGGCGATGCCACCTTCGCCCGCGCGTACGATCAGGGCGACAACTTCAGCTCCCAGGTGCAGGATTCGCGCTACCCGGATCTCGAGTACGCACCGGTCATCGACACGCCGCACTTCCGCTTCACCGCTAATGGCTCGTACGAGATCAACCGCGCGATTGCCGTATCGGGTGTGTTCCGGGGACGCACCGGATTCGCGTACTCGGCGACGGGCGGCGGCACGGTCGATTTCAACGGCGACGGCACATTCAACGATCGCGTGCCGGGCACGACGCGCAACCAGTTCCGGATGCCCGGCACCAATTCGCTTGATTTGCGCGCCACGTGGACGGTGCCTCTGCGCGCGTCGCAAAAAATCCAGCTGACCCTCGATGCATTCAACATCTACAACCGGGACAACGTGGCGACCGTGAACGGCACCTGGGGCATCAATCCGGCGTCGGCGCTGGCGACCTTCGGGACGCCGCTCACGTACTTCAATCCGCGCGAACTCCAGCTTGCCGCACGCTATTCGTTCTGAGCCTCTGAAAAGGAGCAGTTACATGATTCGCACACTCGCAAAAGTCGGCATTGCCGCCGCACTCGTGTTCAGCGTGTCGGCCGGCGCCATGAACGGCCAGGCAGGCGGTCAGCGTCGGCAGCAGCCGCAAGCATCGGCACAGGCCAGCGGGCCGAAAAAGCACCTCGCGCTCGTCGGCGGCATGCTCATTGACGGCTACGAAGTTCCCCCGGTGCATCACGCGGCGATCGTGATCGAAGACAACAAGATCCTGGATGCCGGCCCGGCGAGTGAAGTCAAGATTCCCGCCGATGCCACGGTGATCGACACGGCCGGCCGCGCGATGTTGCCCGGCCTCATCGAGGAGCACGCGCACCTGAGCATCCTCGGCCACGGCGAATACAACCGCTGGTATCCATGGATTGTGCAGAACGGGTACATGGAAAAGGTAATGGAGATCTCGGCCAAGCAGCTGCTCATGGCAGGGATCACCACCGCGGTCGATCTGGGCGGACCGCTCAAGGAGAGCCTCAGCGTTCGTGATCGGATCAAAAAGGGCGAGATCCCCGGCCCCCACATGCTCATGAGTGGCCCCTGGGTGACGAAGAGCCTCGGCAACTATCCGCCGGAGATGAACGTCATGCAGCGGCTCATCAACTCGCCTGAGGAAGCCGGGCAGGCGACCGAGGAATTGATCGGCGCCGGGGTCGACGTGATCAAGGCGTACGTGCAGCTGACGCCGGCACATTACAAGGCGATCACCGACACTGCGCACAAGCACCGGATCAGGGTCCACGCGCACGTGTATGCGGAAACCGACGTCCGCAACGCGCTCGAAAACGGCGTGGACGTGCTCACCCACGTCGGTTCGGCCGGCACGGCGCCGCCCTACAGCCAGAAGCTCATTCAGGACATCGTGAACGCGGGACGTGCCGTCGTGGTCACCGGGGCGCATCGCTCCTGGGTCTTCCCCGACACGGTGGCATTTCCCGAACGACTTCAGGATCCGCAATTGAAAGCCGACTTCGCGCCGATTCCTCCTCTATGGGACGAAGTGCAGCACTCCTTGAAGAACTTTCAGGCGCTGAGCTACTTTGCCCGCACCGATCGCGAGATGTTCTTCCGCGAGCGCGGCATGAAACAGTTCATCGAATCGGGCGCCATCATGGGCATGGGCACCGACTCGGGCACGCCGATGAACTTCCATACGGAGGCGCTCTGGCGCGAAATAAAGGCGCACGTCGACATGGGCATGTCGCCGCAGCGGGCCATCATGGCCGCGACGCGCGTCAACGCACGCAGCGTGCTCGGCCTTCCCGACCGCGGGACGATCGAGCCGGGCAAACTCGCGGACGTCATCGTGGTGAACGGCAATCCGCTCTTCGACATCGTCGCGCTCTCGCATGTGGAACTCGTCGTCAAGGATGGCGTCGTCTACAAGGGAGCCGGCATGGCCAAACCGGCGCGGACGAGTTCGTCGGGGCAGTAAGCGAGTCTCCGCGCGCGATCGCCCGTGGTTCTAGGTTCGTGACGCGAACGTACAACGGTGGGCATCGCGTTCGCACCACGACCGACGCACCAACCGATTCACACGGACTCCTAGACGATCCGGCGCCACCCCAGTCGCGCGGCGGCGAAGGTGGCGGCCGGATCGCCAACGAAGCCCGTCGCCTCTCGGTGGCGAACTAACGTTGTAGCTACTATAGTTGAGCAAACGCCTGACGCCGCGCCTCCGTCTAAGCCTTTGTATGGTCGACCCCGAGCGCGCCGCGGCGCCGCCGCTATCCGACCTGGCGTTTCACATCCTGCTCGCGTTGGGCGACGGCCCGATGCACGGCTATGCAATTGGTAAGGACGTCGAGGAGCAATCCGCCGGCCGTCTCGATCCGACGACTGGCGCGCTGTACCAGGCGCTGCGCCGGTTGACCGAAGCAGGGCTGACTGCGCCGGTTGCAGGACCTGGCGACGTCGATGCTCGTCGCAACTACTTCGCCCTGACCAGGCTGGGACGTCGTGCCGCCGCACGGGAGGCTCGGCGGCTCGAGGCGCTGGTGCGAGCGGCACGGCAGCGCAAGCTCTACCCGCAGCGAGCGTGACATGGGGCTGTACCGATGGTTGCTGCTCTTGTGTCCGGCAGCACTGCGCCGCGAGTACGGCGCCGGCATGGAAGACATGTTCGTTCGTCGGTTGGCCGACGCGCGGAGCGCCGGAGCATGGCAATGGATACGCCTCTGGTCGCGAGAGATCGCGAGCCTGCTGGCGCTGGCGGTTAGCGACCGATGGTCGCACGCCGCGCGTCGACGAGAGCGACGACGGTACGAATTGACACGGAAAGCAGGTCGTATGGAGGGAATGGGCCAGGAAATCCGCCAGGCAGCCCGGCGATTGGTCAGGAGCCCGGGCTTCGCAGCCGCCTCGATTCTGACGCTGGCGCTGGCGATCGGCGCCAACGCGTCGATCTTCGCCATCGTGCAGCGAGTGGTGGTGAAACCCCTTCCCTATCCGGAATCAGACCGGTTGATCGAAGTGGATCATGGTTCGACTGGTCTTCGCGTAAGCTCCGGGCTGGGGACAACACAGGGACTGTACTTTCATTATCTGGAACGCTCGCGCGTCCTCGATGGTGCGGCGCTCTATCGAAGTCAGGACCTCACGCTCACCGGAACTGGTACTCCCGAGCGCATCCGAGTGACGCGCACCACGCCATCGCTGGCGGCGGTGATGCGCGTTGGCCCGGCGATTGGGCGCTGGTTCACGGACGCTGAAGGCCGGCCGGGCGCCGCGCCCGTCGCGGTCCTCTCGAACGGCCTCTGGATGCGCCGCTTCGAACGCGACCCGCAGGTCATCGGCCGCGCCATCACCCTCGACGGCGTCACCCGCACGATCGTCGGCGTCATGCCGCCGTCCTACGGATTTCCCGATTCGCGGGTGGATGCGTGGATTCCCGAGCCGCTCTCGCGAAGCGACGGTTTCGGATTGTGGAATTACGCCGGCGTCGCGCGGCTGAAGCCGGGAGTGGCCTTCGAGGACGCGCGCACCGAGCTGAACGGACTGATCAACGACGTCGCCGCGGCCTTTCCCAACGACCCGAAGGCGATCGGCAACGTGCAAACGAACCTGAAGTACGCGGGACGGACGTTGAAAGAAGCAACCATCGGCGGCGTCGTGCGCGCGTTGTGGATTCTGCTCGCGTCCGTGGGACTCGTTCTGCTCGTGGCCTGCGCGAACGTCGCCAACCTGTTTCTCGTTCGTTCGGAGGCTCGACAGCGCGACGTGGCCGTGCGCCGCGCGCTCGGCGCCAGCTCGATGAAGATCGCGCGATACTTCTTCGCGGAAAGCGCGCTGCTGTCGACGGCCGGTGGAACCTGCGGGGTCGGCCTCGCATGGATCGCCATCCGGGTCCTGCCTGCGTTCGCACCGCAGACGCTGCCACGACTCGAGGAAATTCGAATCGACGCCGCAACGGTCGCCTTCGTTCTGGCGCTCACGATCGCCGTCGCGCTCGCATTCGGCGCCATCCCGCTGTGGCGCGGGAAGACGCTCGTCTCGTCCTTGAACGACAGCGGCCGCAGCAGCACCGCAAGCCGGGGCCGCCACCTCGCCCGCCACATGTTGATGCTGTCTCTTATACACATCT